>NZ_JBSFXK010000002.1:0-27591 GCF_053595355.1 Streptomyces sp. NPDC002513
TCCTTGGCCATCAGCGTCAGCGCCGCGGACATGTTGCCGCCGACGGAGTCACCGGCCACCGCGATCCGGGTGGCGTCCAGGCCCTTGGACGCGCCGTCCTCCACGATCCACCGCGCCACGGTGAAGTTCTGCTCGATGGCGACCGGGTAGCGGACCTCCGGGGAGAGGTCGTACTCGGGGAAGACCACCGCGGCCTCCGCCCCGACGGCCAGCTCCCGCACCAGGCGGTCGTGGGTGTGGGCGTTGCCGAACACCCAGCCCGCGCCGTGGATGTAGATGATCACCGGCAGGGTGCCCTCGGCGCCGGCCGGCTTGACGATGCGCGCCCGGACGCTGCCCGTCGGGCCGCCGGAGACGGTGATCCACTCCTCGTCCACCGCCGGCTTCTCGATCTCGCCGGACTGCGCCTCGTCGACCGCCTTGCGCCCCTCCGCCGGGCCCAGGTCGAACAGATACGGCGGGTTGGCGGTCGCCTCCGTGAAGGCGAGCGCCGCCGGCTCCAGCACCGGCGTGACCTGCTCAGGAAGGTGGGACATCGGGATCTCCTGACGTGATGGGCGGGACGGGCTGGATCTTCCCGGCGGCGGAGGCGCGGACGACCGGTGAAAGGCGGTCAGCCGCGCCTTTCACGCTATGCCGGGGAACGGGAGCGAATGGCCCGTTTGTGAACCGGTGCGAGCTCCGCAGTGCACACATGGCCTGCGGGCCGCACCGGAAAACCGAAGAAGGCTGTGAGAGCCCTGTGGCCGAGGTATCCGGACGGGGGCGCCCGGTGGAGTGCCGCCCGAATTCACCGGATCAGGCATCGGATTCACCGGATCAGGAGTCGGACGATGCCAGGGTCTGCCACTCCGTGGGAGAGACGCCGTACGTTTCCCGGAAGAGCCGGCTGAAGTGCGAGGCGCTGGAGAAGCCCCAGCTCTGGGCCACGGCGGCCACGGTGCGTCGTCGTCGGCCGAGTTCCCTTCGGCAGGCGTCCAGCCGGTGCCGGCGGATCCACGCGCTCACGGAGGTGCCCTCGACCTGGAAGAGCTTGTGCAGATAGCGCACCGAGATGTGATGGACCCGGGCGATCGACTCCGGTGACAGCTCCGGGTCCATCAGATTGGCCTCGATGTGGGCCCGGATGCGGACCAGCAGTTCGCGGCCGGCACCCGTCGCCCTCAGCTTCTCCGTCTCGAGGAGGTCGGCCACGAGCAACGCCACGAGGTCGACGGCGTTCAACGCGAGACGCCGGCTGCCTGTCGAGCCCGGGTCCTCCGGCATCTTGGCGAGACTGCCCAGGAACTGCGAGACAAGTGCCACCAGTCCCGTTCCGCTGCTGACGCGGATCCGTCCGAGTCCCCTTACCCGTTCCGCCGGAACCTCGAGAAAGGACAGGGGGATGCGGAAGAAGGCGACCTCGCCGCCGTGATCGGAAAGGTCGGACGGAGGAGTCGCGGAAAGGATCAGATCGTCCGGCGCGAGGGGAGTGGCCGTGCCTCGCGACGGGAACGCTTCACGGCCCGGGACGGTGATGCCCACATACAGGAAGTCGCCGTCTCTGCCTGTCGGCCACGGCAGGTCGATAAAGCGTCCTCGGGTGTTCGAGGAGGTAATCTCAAATGCTTGCCACTCACCGGTTTTTGGCATGCTTGATGCAGCCGACCTGGTCATTATCAATTCCCGTCGGTGATTTATCTGTTCAGAAGTGGGTCAGGTGGAGAGGAACTTGTCGACGACGGCGTTGAAGGCTGAGGGATTCTCCAGGAAGGGAAAGTGTGAATTGGCCACAGTGCTGGGGAAGACATGCAGGTGCGCATCCGGGATCCGCTCGGCGATGAACCGCTGCGATCGCGGATGGACGTGGCTTCCCTCGCACCCGATGACCAGCGTCGGCACATCCACGCGTGGCAGCACGTCGCGCCAGTCCTGAGCGCAATGGTCGAAGAGCAGGGGGACTCCGGCGTACGCGGGAGTCGATGCGACCTGCTCGTTCACGAAGGACAGCAGAGCGGGATCGGGCTCACCGGAGAACATGCCGCGCACGAAGTCGCGGCGCGCCTCCTCGCCGTCCGGTCCCGCGAGCGCGCTTCCGAGGGAGAGGAGGCCGGCCACATCGAAGATCGCCCCCGACTGCCGCTGCTCGTCGGCGGACATCCAGGGCACGGCCGCGACGGCCGCGGGCTGGTCGACGGCGACGAAGCGCCGCAGCCGGCCGGTGCCGTGACCGTCGATGAAGCTCCACCACACCGACACGCCCATCGACCAGCCCAGTGCGTCGAACCGGTCGATCCCCAGATGGTCGACCAGGGCGAGCACATCGGCGGCCAGCCGGGCGATGCGGTATCCGTGGTGCGGCTTGTCCGAGACCCCATGGCCCCGCAGGTCGAGCGTGATGACCCGGCGGGCAGGGGCCAAACCGTTCAGCTGATGCCTGAACATCTCCTGCGTCTGGCTCCAGCCGTGCAGCATGATCAGAGGGAAACCCTCGCCGCCGCTGTCCCGGTACACCAGCCGTACGCCGTCATCCGTCGTGAGTTCTCCCACGGACCCTCCTCTCCTTCCTGCCTCGGTGGCCGAATGCCCCTGAGTCGACGTCATGGTCAGCTCCTTCGTACTTCATTCTGCGAGAGGGGGACCTGCGGGCACCACCGCGCTCCGTAGGGATTGGCGCCCGAAAACTTCATCACCGTGTAGCAGCCCGGCCCGCGGCAGGGGGGAGGACGGCAGGCTCACGCGGCGGCGTCACCCGGTCTGCGGCTCCAGGAGATCCTGGATGCGCAGTCCCAGATGCAGCACCAGCCGGTCACCGCCGGAGTCCAGGTCGAGACCGGTGATCTCCTGTATCTGGCGCAGCCGGTAGTACAGCGAGGTGCGGTGGATCTGCAGGGTCTCCGCCGTCCTCGGAATCGATCCCGCGTGCTCCAGGAAGCACCGCAACGTCTCCACCAGCCGGGAACCACTCGGGCTTTCCAGCAGTGCGCGCAACGGCTTGGGCAGCAGACCCGCCTCCAGGGCGTGGTCCGGCAGTTGGAGGAGTACGGCGAACTCTCCCAGCGACGACCAGACGCCGACACTCCTCAGCTGGGGCATCCGGCGTGCCGCGCGGGCGGCGACGAGCGCCTGGGTGTAGGAGGTCTGGGCTTCGGCCAGGCCGCTCTGCACGCCGCCGACGCCCAGGACAGGGGCGGCCGGGGCGCCGAGGTAGGTGCGCAGGTCGTCGATGATGCCCAGGGACTGATCCGTGAGTTGCTGGTCGCAGACGGGCCGGGAGTGAGCCTGGAGCAGCACTGCGCTGTCCGCCGTCACGGCGATCACGCCGCTTGCCGACCGCGTCTGACGGAACTTCTCCAGCGCGCCCCGCAGTGCGAGTTCCACCTGGCCGGGCGGCTCCTGGGAGTGGGACACCTGGACGACGCTGGCCACCGTGTGCGCGGTCTCGGGGAGCAAGCCGCCGTCCACGATCCGCTGACGGGCGGTCTCACGCGCGGCGTGGTTGGTGCCGACGAGAGCGAGCAGCGCCTCCTGCGCCTCGGTCTCCTGGTCCGCGGCGGCCAGTTCGTCCGCGTACATCTGCGCGGCGATGGCGGGAGTGGCCTGCGCGACCTTGTCGGTCTCCTCCGGTGCCAGCGTCCCGTCCGGCGCGACCACCATGAGTAAACCGACCAGATGCCCGCGCGACCTGAGCGGTACGCAATAGCGGGTGAGCAGCCCCAGATCGTCACGGCCCTCGATGAACCCGGGCTTCGTCCACTGTGCGACGCCCAGGTCCAGGACGTAGCGGATGACCTCGGCGTCGGCCCGGCCCTGCAACAGGCTGCGGATGCGCACCGGGTCCTCGTCGTCGAAGTGCTGACTCGAACAGACCAGCCTCACCAAGGGGTCGTCGATCACCACGGAACGGCGAAGCTGCTCGGCCAGGGACTCCACCAGCCCCTGCAGTACGTCACTGCCCACACGAACCCGCTGGCGCTGCTCGGCCATGGTGGTTCCCTCCCCTGCCTCGTTTCTACAAGGCGTGCAACTTCGAGATCAATATTTCAACATTGTGCGGAAGACGCCCACGGTGGCAAACGCTCGCGCAGCGGGACGCCCCGGAGGGGCCGCGCACAGGGAAGGGCCGCACCGGCGGCCCGGGTCGTGAACCGACCTCGGGCCGCCGGTGCGGCCCTGCTTCCGTGCCGCGGTTCCTCGGTTTGGGGGGCCTTGTCGGGGGCCGTCCGCGTCGTGCCGTCGTGCCGGCCTCAGAGCCGGCTGTACGTCTCGATGCCCTCCGTGAACTCCTCGATCGCGCGGGCCGTCGGGAGGCCCGCCGTACCGCTGGGCCTCACCGCTCGTGGATCACAGGCCGCGCGTGCTCCACGGCGTCGTCGACGAGGACGACCTGGTGTCCGGCGGCATCCAGCAGCGAGGCGGCGATCGCGGCCCGGAAGCCGGTACGGCAGTGCACCCAGTACTCGGCGTCCGGCAGGGACGCGAGGATGCCGGGCAGTTCGGGCAGCGGGATGTGACGGGCGCCGGCGAGGTGGCCGGAGCGCCACTCGCCGCCACCGCGGACGTCCAGCACCTGAACCGGCCGCCCCGGCCGGACGGTGGCGAGGGTGGCGAAATCGGATCGCGGATACGAGGCCAGCCGCTCTGGGCCGGCCCACTGGAGCGGGTCTCCGACGGCGGCGGCGGCGATCCGGTCGAAGCCGATCCGCATCAGTTCGTTGCGGACCGCTTCCAGCTCGTCGTGACCGGCGGCCAGCAGGGTGAGGGGAGCGTCGAACGGCACCAGCCAGCCGAGGTAGGTGGCGAGGGACCCGGTGGCGTCGAAGTTCACCGTGCCCGGCAGGTGGACCGAGGCGTAGTCGGCTCGCGGCCGTACGTCCACCACCCACTCGCCCGCCGCGATCCGGTCGGCCAGTTCGGCCGGGTCCGCGGGCCGCGGCGCGGTGAGCGAGGCCTGGGGCGGCGGCCCGGCGGCGTTGATCGGCGCCATGTGGCCGTAGTACACGGGGTAGGGCTCCAAGCCGGCCAGTGTGCCGGTCGTGAAGGCGTCCTCGGCCTGGCGGAAGACGGGGTTCACCTCCCGTTCCCGGCCGATGGTGGACCGGTGCACCGCGCCGGCCGTCGTCGCGGCGCAGAAGCTGCCGAAGCCGTGGGTCGGCAGCACCACGGTGTCGTCCGGCAGCAACTCGGCCAGGCGGCGCACCGATCGGTACTGCTGATGGGCGAGCGGCTCGGCCAGCTCCCCGCCCATGAGATCGGTACGCCCGGTGGTGCCGTACAGCAGGGAGCCGCCCGTGCAGACCAGCCGGGGCACCCCGTCGGCGGGCGCGAAGGCGTAGGCGACGTGGTGATCGGTGTGCCCGGGGGTGGCGATCACCTGGATCTCCAGGCCACCGGCCGTCAGCCGGTCGCCGTCGGCGACCCGGACGGCGTCGAAGCCCAGGGGCGGCCCGGCGGGCACCGCGTAGGTGGCCCCGTGGCGGCGGGCGAGTTCGAGACCGCCGGTCACGTAGTCGTTGTGCAGATGGGTCTCCACGACCGTGTCGAGCCGCAGATCGCGGGAGTCCAGCACGCTGGTGATCCGCTGCAGGTCCCGCTGCGGGTCGACGGCGACCGCGACCGCCCCGTCCGTGATGAGATAGCTCCGGTTGCCGAGGCTGAGGGTGGAGATCTGGATGATCTCCAGATGGTCGGGCAGACGTTCGGAGACGCGCAGCACGGCCTCGGCGGGCCGGTCCGGCTCCGCCTCGACCGGTGTCTCCGTGACACCGAACGGCGAGAGCGCCCGCAGCACCCAGCGCCCCGGGAGCACCTCGAAGCGGAACGCGCCGGCCGGTGAGGTGGCCACCTCACCGACGAACTCACCCGCCGGGTCGAGCAGACGGACCCAGGCACGGACGGCCGTCCCGTCGGCGGCCTGGACACGCCCGGCCACGACGGTCCGGGGAACGGTGACGGAATCCACGGGTGTTCCTGTCATCTTCACTGCGCCCTTCGCGGTCCGGTGCTCACGGTGTGATCACCTCTCGATGGGGACGCCGACCATGGAGCCGTACTCGGTCCACGAGCCGTCGTAGTTCTTGACGTCCGGGTGGCCGAGCAGTTCGTGGAAGACGAACCAGGTGTGGGCGCTGCGCTCGCCGATGCGGCAGTAGACGATCGTGTCGCGGTCGAAGTCGACTTCCGCGTCGCGGTAGAGCGCCCGGAGTTCGTCATCGGTTCTGAAGGTGCCGTCGTCGTTGGCCGCCCTGGACCAGGGGACGTTCCGGGCGGTCGGGATGTGACCACCCCGCTGCGCCTGCTCCTGCGGCAGATGGGCGGGGGCCAGCAACTGGCCCGAGAACTCCTGGGGCGAGCGGACGTCGATCAGGTTCCTGTGCCCGATCGCGGTCAGCACCTCGTCACGGAACGCCCGGATCGAGAGATCGGGCTCCTTGGCGGTGTAGTCGGTCCGGGGCCGCTTGGGCACCTCGTCGGTGAGCGGCCGCGACTGCAGCTCCCAGAGCTTGCGGCCGCCATCGAGGAGACGGACCCGCTCGTGGCCGTAGACCTTCAGGCACCAATAGGCGTAAGCGGCGAACCAGTTGTTGTTGCCGCCGTACAACACCACGGTGTCCTCGGGTGCGATGCCGCGCTCCGACATCAGCTCCTGAAGGCGCTTCCTGCCGACGAAGTCGCGGCGGACCGGATCCTGCAGATCGGCGCGCCAGTCCAGCTTCACCGCGCCGCGGATGTGGCCGCGGTCGTAGGCGCTCACGTCCTCGTCGACCTCGATGATCACCACGTTCGCGTCGTCCGTGTGCTGCTGCACCCAGTCGGCGTCGACCAGGGACTCCTTCCGGCTCATCGTCGTCCCCTCTCCGCCAGGTGAATGGGAGATCCGTACCGGCCCGGAGGTGTGTCGTTCGGACGTGACACCTCCACCACACCCCATCCCCCGGGCTCCGTCAAACCATGGGGTCCGTGGCGTGCCCCCGGTGCCGGTGCTCACCGGGGGCGGACGCCGATGGACACCACGCGGACTTCGTCCAGGGGGCCTCAGCGGGGCAGTGCCGCCGGGCTGCCGCCGTTCGCCTCGAAGCCCGCCACCGCCAGCGCGCGGTACACCGCGTAGTCCGCGGCCGGGTCGGCGGTCAGGGTCCAGGGGAGCGCGCCCACGTGTCCGTCGACGTGGACGAGCTGGGCCATCGCCTCCGCCCAGCGCTCGCCGCGGACCAGGAAGAACACCAGGAGGTGGCGGACATGCGCCAGCATCGGGTCGTCGGGGCGGGCCGACTGCACCGCGAAGAGCGCGCCGTGGATCGCCTTCGTCACGACCTCGCTCTGGTAGAAGCTGCTGACCAGGTTCACCTCGGGGAGGTGTTCGAAGACCGCGAAGAGGGGCATCGCCGCCAGGAGCGAGCCCTGCGGGGCCCGGGCCGCGGCCGCCTCCGCGAAGGAGTACGCCAGCTCCCGCGAGCCGTGCCACTTCTCGCACCAGTAGTGCAGGGCCGCCAGATGCGCTCCCATATGGGCGGGCGCCCGGTCCAGGATCTTCAGCCACAGCTGCTCGAACTCCGGCCGCGGGTAGGCCAGCCCGCGGGCGACCGACAGCTCGACGATGTACGGGATCGGGTCACCGGGGGCCAGCAGCGCCGCCTCCGCGCTCGCCGATCTCGCCTCCTCCATGATGATCCGGAACTCGTCCGTCCCCGGCGTCGACGTGCGCCACGCCTGCTGCACCAGGAACTCCGCGTGCACGGCCGCGCCGCCCGCGTCCTTGGGCGCCTCGGCCCGCCACACCCGCAGCCACTGGCCGCCCGGCGTCTCGCTCACCCCGCCGGGCCGCTGCTGGAGCTCCAGGGACGCGGCTCCCGCGAAGGCCTGCACACGCTGCCAGCGCGTCTCACCCTCCGTCTCCGTGCCGGCCAGGAGCTGGGCCGCCGCGCGGTAGTCCTGGGTGCGCTGCACCACGTCCAGGACGCCCAGCAGGTCGTCGTCGGGGCCGGGCATCCGGATGTCCAGCTCCTCCTGGCGCACAAAGCCGTAGTTCGCCGGGTCCGCGGCGTCCGGGTCGCCCGGCGCGACCTGCTGGATGCCCGAGCGCCTGCGCATGAGGACGGGCAGCAGAACCATGCTGAAGAGGGCCAGCGCCATCAGGACCCAGAGAATTGCCATGGCTCAAGCGAACCAGACGGACCGGACACCGTGCCAACCCGGTCGCGGAACCTGTGGAAAACCGACCTCCCCGCCCCTCTCACCGACCACCCCGCGCGCGATGCCTCCGGCGATCCGTCCGCCGTCCGGCGTGCGTCCGTCGTCCGGCGATGTGCCCGTCGTCCCATCCCGGCCGCGGGCGCACTACCCTCGGTGCACATGAGCGACAGGCACATCAGCGAACACTTCGAGACCCTCGCGATCCACGCGGGGAACACCGCCGACCCCCTCACCGGTGCGGTCGTCCCGCCGATCTACCAGGTCTCCACCTACAAGCAGGACGGCGTCGGCGGACTGCGCGGCGGCTACGAGTACAGCCGTAGCGCCAACCCCACCAGGACCGCCCTGGAGGAGAACCTCGCCGCCCTGGAGGGCGGCCGCCGCGGCCTCGCGTTCGCGTCCGGACTGGCGGCCGAGGACTGCCTGTTGCGTACGCTGCTCAGCCCCGGCGACCACGTGGTCATCCCGAACGACGCGTACGGCGGCACGTTCCGCCTCTTCGCCAAGGTGGTCTCCCGGTGGGGCGTGGAATGGTCGGTCGCCGACACCAGCGATCCGTCCTCCGTACGAGCGGCGCTCACCCCGAAGACCAAGGCCGTGTGGGTGGAGACCCCCTCCAACCCGCTGCTCGGTATCACCGACATCGCCGCCGTCGCCCAGATCGCCCATGACGCGGGCGCCCGGCTCGTCGTCGACAACACGTTCGCGACCCCCTACCTCCAGCAGCCGCTGGCACTCGGCGCGGACGTCGCCGTGCATTCCTTGACCAAGTACATGGGCGGCCACTCCGACGTCGTCGGCGGTGCGCTGATCGTGAACGACGAGGAGCTGGGCGAGCAGCTCGCGTACCACCAGAACGCGATGGGCGCGGTCGCCGGCCCCTTCGACTCCTGGCTGGTGCTGCGCGGCACCAAGACGCTCGCCGTGCGCATGGACCGGCACAGCGAGAACGCGACGCGGATCGCCGAGATGCTCACCCGGCACGCGCGCGTGACGCGTGTGCTCTACCCGGGCCTGCCCGAGCACCCCGGTCACGAGGTGGCCGCGAAGCAGATGAAGGCGTTCGGCGGCATGGTCTCCTTCCAGGTCGAGGGCGGCGAGGAGGCGGCCGTCGAGGTCTGCAACCGCGCCCAGGTGTTCACCCTCGGCGAGTCCCTCGGGGGCGTCGAGTCGCTGATCGAGCACCCGGGGCGCATGACGCACGCGTCCGCGGCCGGCTCGGCCCTGGAGGTACCCGGCGACCTGGTCCGCCTGTCCGTGGGCATCGAGAACGTCGACGACCTGATGGAGGACCTCCGGCAGGCCCTCGGCTAGGTCTCTCGCCCAGCGGATCAGGTCTCACCAGTCGCTGATCGGTGGAGTCGTCGTCGAGGGCGGCTCCGCCCAGGGGCGTGCCACCGACGCCCAGACCACGAAGGCGACGGCCGCGGCGAGCAGCGCCAGCCACAGCAGACGGCGCGCCACGGTCCGGCGGCGCAGCGTGCGGCTGCCGCGCCGGACCGCCTCGGCGTGGAGGCCGGGCGGTACCGGGGGCGGCGTCCGCTCCAGCAGTCGCCGCACGGTGGCCTCCCGCTCGGACAGGTTCACCGGCCGCCTCCGTCCCGCTCCGGACACGTCCGTCCCACCGCGCGCTCCACGACAGTCCGCGCCACCACGCGCTCCACGCCGCAACCACCCCCGCCCCGCTCCCCGTACCCCCGCTCTGCCGTGCCCCTCACGACGGAGCCGCCTTCGCCCCCAGCGGCGCCGGTGCCGGGCCCCGTGGCGGGTGCAGCAGGGTCGCCGTCGCCCGCGCGCAGATCGACCGGACCCGGTCGGGAGGCAGACCCAGCAGCGCCGCGGTCTGCTCCTCGGCGACCCCCTCGTAGAGCCTGAGGACGAGGATCAGCCGCTGCCGGGGTGTCAGGGCCGCGAGCACGCTCCCCGCGCCCGGCCGGTACCGGCCGAGCGGCCCGTGGTAGTGCCACGCACTGTGTGCGAAGCGGGTGGCCAGCCGGCGGCGGGCCCGGTCGTAGGGGTCCTCGCCGCGCAACCGGTCCCAGGAGGCGTACGTCTCGGCGAGGGCCAGGGTCAGCAGGCGCCGCGCGCGCGGGTTGTCGTCCGGGGCCTCGGCGGTCAGCAGGGTGGCGGCATGCAGCAGCCGCCCGGACGCACCCGCGACGAACGCCTCGAACTCCCGGTCCCGGCGGGCGCCTGGGGACTCATGCCGTGCTCGCACCGCGCCTCCCGCCTGAGAGCGACCTGAGGGGACGGGAACCCGGCCGCGTACGGCAGCGGTCGCGCACACCCGCGTCAAAGGGGCGTGAACGGCGCGCCGGACCGCGTACGACAGGGGCCCGGTCTCATGGGAAACCGGCCGCGCGCCTGGGTCAAGAGCCGAGGCGCGCCCGTACGCGCGCGTGTCGCCGTGACGACCTACGGCGTGTCCCGGAGGCTCAGGACGACGGCTGTGACTCCGCCTCCGGGATCCCCTGGGCGGACTGCCGCGCGGAGAGGGCGACGTTGAACCGGGTGAGGAGGCCGCAGAACACCGTGCGCTCCTCCGGGGTCCAGTCGTGCGTCAGTTCGGCCATGAACCGGCGCCGGGAGGAACGCACTTCCTCCAGCCGCGAGAGCCCGCGCGGGGAGAGCTGGAGCACCACCGCGCGCCCGTCCTCCGGGTGCGAGGTGCGTTTGACCAGACCGGTGTCGACCAGCGGGGCCACCTGCCGGGTGACCGTCGACGAGTCGATGCCCATGCTCGCCGCGAGCGCCTTGACGCCCATCGGGCCCTCCTTGTCGAGGCGGTTGAGCAGCAGGTACGCGGCGCGGTCCATGGAGTTGCGCACCTGCCCGACCCCGCCGAGCCGCGTCTGTTCGGCACGGCGTGCGAACACCGCGACCTCGTGCTGCAGCGTGTCCAGGAGACCGGGATCACCGACGGTCGTCATGTCCATCGACATATCAGGTGTTGTGGGCATGGCCGGGGGCTCACTTCATGCGTGGGGAGCTGGGTTGGGGGACAGGTTACGCGGCCTTGGCGCAGGTCGTACCGGCGCTGCGAAAACCCGTCCCGCGCCTTGGTCACACCCGCTGCGAACGGGCGCTGAACTGCGAGACTGGTGACCATGAGCTACAGCACGGCCGACTCCTTGCCGACGGTGACGCTGGACGACGTCCGGGGCGCCCAGAAGATGCTCTCGGGCGTGGCACGCGTCACCGCCATGGAGGGCAGCAGGCATCTGTCCCAGCTCGTCGGCGCGCCGGTGCACCTCAAGTGCGAGAACCTCCAGCGGACGGGCTCGTTCAAGCTGCGCGGCGCGTATGTGCGGATCGCGGGGCTGCTGCCCGAGGAGCGGGCCGCCGGGGTGGTGGCCGCGAGCGCCGGGAACCACGCGCAGGGCGTCGCCCTCGCGTCCTCGCTGCTCGGCGTGCACGCCACGGTGTTCATGCCGAAGGGCGCACCGCTGCCGAAGATCAGCGCCACGCAGGACTACGGCGCCGAGGTGCGCCTGCACGGCCAGGTGGTCGACGAGACCCTGGCCGCGGCCCAGGAGTACGCGGCCGAGACGGGCGCGGTGTTCATCCACCCCTTCGACCACCCCGACATCATCGCGGGCCAGGGCACCGTCGGCCTGGAGATCCTGGACCAGTGCCCCCAGGTGCGCACGATCGTCGTCGGGATCGGCGGCGGCGGGCTCGCGGCCGGTATCGCGGTCGCGGTGAAGGCGCTCCGGCCCGATGTGCGGATCGTCGGTGTGCAGGCGGCGGGCTCGGCGGCGTATCCGCCCTCGCTGGCGGCCGGACGTCCCGTGGCGGTCGAGAGCCCGGCGACGATGGCCGACGGCATCAAGGTCGGCCGGCCCGGTGATGTGCCGTTCGGGATCATCCGCGAGCTGGTGGACGAGGTCCGCACGGTCACCGAGGATCAGCTCTCCGCCGCGCTGCTGCTGTGTCTGGAGCGCGCCAAGCTGGTCGTCGAGCCGGCCGGCGCGAGCCCCGTCGCGGCCCTGCTGAGCGGGCTGGGCGAGGCCGAGGGCCCGGTCGTGGCGGTGCTGTCCGGCGGCAACGTCGACCCGGTGCTGCTCCAGCGCGTCCTGCGGCACGGCATGGCCGCGCAGGGCCGCTATCTGGCCGTCCGGCTCCGCCTGACCGACCGGCCGGGGGTGCTGGCCACGCTGCTCGGGGTGCTGTCGGCGGCGGACGCCAACGTCCTCGATGTGAGCCATGTACGGACCGACCCACGGCTCGGACTCACGGAGGCGGAGGTGGAGCTGCACCTGGAGACGAAGGGCCCGGCGCACTCCGCCGAGGTCGGCCGAGCCCTGCGCGACGCCGGTTACACGGTCATCGATTAGAGGGTGAGGCAGGCGATGCCGATCCTCCGGACGCGGTCGACCGCCGTATGACGGGACCCCGGCGCCGCCGTGGCACCGGGGTCTCCTCACGTCCTGGCGTCAGCCGGAGTACGGCTCGGCCTTGAGGATCTTCACCATGGCCTTCTTGCCGTTCGGCAGCTCGTACTCGGCGTCCTCGCCGACCCGCTTGCCGTGCACGCCCGTCCCCAGCGGGGACTGCGGCGAGTACGTCTCGATCTCGGCGCTCGCGTACTCGCGGGACGCCAGCAGGAAGGTCAGGGTGTCGTCCTCGTCACCGTCGAAGGCGATGGTGACGACCATGCCGGGCGCGACGGCACCGTTGGCCGCCGGAGCCTCGCCGACCTTGGCGTTCTCCAGAAGCTGGGTCAGCTGGCGCACACGGAGCTCCTGCTTGCCCTGCTCCTCCTTGGCCGCGTGGTACCCGCCGTTCTCGCGCAGGTCGCCCTCCTCGCGCGCGGCGGCGATCTTGGCGGCGATCTCCGAGCGCGCGGGACCAGAAAGGTACTCCAGCTCGGCCTTGAGCTGGTTGTACGCCTCCTGGGTCAGCCAGGTGACGTTCTCGCTGGTCTGGGTCACAGGTGCTCCTCGTCGGTGCTGGGAATACAAAGCATCGCCCTACCCAGAAGAATGTTCCTCCACAGGTGGGCGAAACCACGAGCCTAACAATTCAGCGGCAAAAGGGGGAGGACATAAGCCATCAGAATCACGACAGTGCAGGTCAGCGGTCCCGCCGGGGCGATGTCAGCCCGCGTGGCAGCCGAGCAGCTCCGCCGTGGTGCCCGGGGCCGTCGTACGGAGCGTGACCACCCGGTCGATGCGCGTGGCGTGTCCGCCGAACCGGAAGTCCGCGCGGCCCACCTCGGTGCCGTCCGCAGACTGGGAGCGCAGGGTGCAGTAGCCGCCGGCGTCCGCGTCCTTGCGGACCTCGAGATGTATCTTCACCGCGTCGGGTGAGGCGTCGAAGGTGATGACCTCGCCGCTGATCTTGTTCTCGGCGACGTAGTGGTAGGCGAACCAGCCGACGACCACGAGCAGCAGTGCGCCCAGCACACTGCCGACGATCTTGAGTGTGCGGTCGGCGCGCTCGTCCGCGGAGCGGCCGTAGCGGCCCTCGGGCAGCCGCGTGCTCGCCGTACTCATGACTGTCCTCTCGGCAGGGACCGGGGCGAACGTCCCGGAAGGGGCACTCCGGGAACCGACCCGGAATTATTCGCCCCCCGATTCGGTCACTATAGAAGCCGCCCTACGCGCCGGTTCACACGGGCGCCGACTTGCCGAGTTACTGAGGATCGAGTCTTGACTGACCAACTGCGACTGATGGCCGTCCACGCCCACCCCGACGACGAGTCGAGCAAGGGCGCGGCCACCATGGCGAAGTACGTGTCCGAAGGGGTGGACGTGCTGGTGGTGACCTGCACGGGCGGGGAACGCGGCTCCATCCTCAATCCGAAGCTCCAGGGCGACACGTACATCCAGGAGCACATCCAAGAGGTGCGGAAGAAGGAGATGGAGGAGGCGCGGCAGATCCTCGGCGTCCGGCAGGAGTGGCTCGGCTTCGTCGACTCCGGCCTGCCGGAGGGCGACCCGCTGCCCCCGCTGCCCGAGGGCTGCTTCGCCCTGGAGGACGTCGACAAGGCGGCCGGGGAGCTGGTCCGCAAGATCCGCGCGTTCCGCCCGCAGGTGATCACCACCTACGACGAGAACGGCGGTTACCCGCACCCCGACCACATCATGACCCACAAGATCTCGATGGTGGCGTTCGAGGGCGCGGCGGACACCGAGAAGTACCCGGAGGCGGAGTTCGGCCCGGCGTGGCAGGCGCTGAAGCTCTACTACAACCAGGGCTTCAACCGCCCGCGCACCGAGGCGCTGCACAAGGCCATGCTGGAGCGCGGCCTGGAGTCGCCCTACGGGGAGTGGCTGAAGCGGTGGGACGAGTTCGAGCGCGTCGAGCGCACCCTGACCACCCACATCCCGTGCGCGGACTTCTTCGAGATCCGCGACAAGGCGCTGATCGCGCACGCCACGCAGATCGACCCCGACGGCGGCTGGTTCCACGTCCCGATGGATCTGCAGAAGGCGGTCTGGCCGACGGAGGAGTACGAGCTGGCGAAGTCGCTCGTGGACACCTCCCTGCCGGAGGACGACCTCTTTGCAGGCATCCGCTAGCCCTGAGGGACAATGCCTGACATGAGCGCAAGCGTGAGCCTGGCAGTGACGCATCTGGTCTCCCTCGCCGAGGTGGACGAGAACAAGGTCACCCCCGGCGTCCTCGGCTTCATCGTGTTCGCGGCGATGGCGCTGGCCGTGTGGGGGCTGATGAAGTCCATGAGCAAGCGGATGGGCAAGGTCGACTTCCAGGAGGCCGACGACGCCTCCGGCGAGGGCGCCGCGAAGCAGGGCCAGGGCGCCGTCAAGGGCGCGCCCAAGGCCCAGCAGGGCTGATCCGCGGCCTTCGTTCCGCCCCGGCCCCGCGGTGCCGTGACCGGGTTTCGCCCGGTCGGCGCCGCCGGGCCGCTTCGGCGTGCCGGGGCGCGCCCGGCCGTTCGGTGTCGCTCCGCGGTGCCGGACGCCGTGGGAGAGCGGGGGAGTGAACCGACTGGCCCATGAGACGTCCCCGTACCTGCTCCAGCACGCAGACAACCCCGTCGACTGGTGGCCCTGGTCGGCCGAGGCCTTCGACGAGGCGTGCAAGCGGAACGTGCCCGTCCTGCTGAGCGTCGGCTACAGCAGCTGCCACTGGTGCCAATGGACTCGCACAACCAGATAGTCCTGAACTGGCACGTCCTCGGAGAGTAGCGCCCCGGGTGCTCATGGCGAGAGGTCGGGGCGGGGACATGGATGGGTACAACGCAACCCGGCCGGCACTGTCGTAGCGGACCCCGTGCGGGACCGGCCCCATATCCTGAGAGGCGACAGGAAGGAGCCGTTGATGAGCGTCGACGCGGTCATGCACACCGAGTTCCCCGCTGGGTACGTGGTCTTCTTCGGTACCGACGGGAAGGTGGTCATGACTCCGCAGAGCTTTGAGCACTCCAGCACGATCAAGTCGATGCAGATCGACTCGCTCTCGCTCGGCCGGCATGCGAAGACCGCATCCGACGTGTACCTGGACTTCCCGGCCGACGAGAACTCGGCCCCGGACTTCGCGATCCTGCGGGAGGACGCTCAGCGACAGGGCAAGCGCTACGGCTTCGAGGACGTGCTGCTGATCGCCGAGGTGGTGTCGGTCTCCTCCGCGCGCAAGCACTACGACGACTGCACCGCGAAGTACGGCCGCTACGGCATCCCGGTCTACGTGGTGGTCGATCCGTACGCCGCGGAGGTCGTCGTCCACACCCAGCCCACCGGCTCCGGCTACATCGCGGCCCACACGCACAAGTACGGTTCGGGCAAGCTGCCCATCGAGCTGGCCGACGGGCGGACCTACACCCTCGACCTGGACGAGTTGCCCCGGCCCGAGGCAGACGCCCGCTGACGGACGGCACCGGCTCGTTCGCTGGACGACTTGTCGATCTTACGGCTTGATCTTCCGGTGCCGTACGGCGTGCGGAGCTCCCCTGGGAAGGGCGGGAGCAGAGCCCTGTCCCGTGGTGCCAGTCCCGCCGCATGGCCGGAGCGCGGAGGCGCCAACCGTTGTGTGCTCAGCTCAGGCGGTGCTCAACGGCGGTTGCGGATCCGCCGGACGAGGTAGATCGGGCCGCCGATGGCGGCGCCGATGATGAGGGCCCAGAACGCGAAGTAGGCGGGGCCGGGGTGGAAGCCGGTGGTGCTGGAGGCGGC
The DNA here is from genome assembly GCF_053595355.1 of Streptomyces sp. NPDC002513. Taxonomy (NCBI): domain Bacteria; kingdom Bacillati; phylum Actinomycetota; class Actinomycetes; order Kitasatosporales; family Streptomycetaceae; genus Streptomyces; species Streptomyces sp. NPDC002513. The sequence continues at coordinate 16,314 of NZ_JBSFXK010000002.1, forward strand.
CAGGACGGCGGTGAGTGGGTGGTTGGGCATCTGCTGGTCCTTGGGTGTTGACGGGGCTGGGGTCAGATGGCGCGGAGGTTGGAGCCCGGGTGCTGGGCTCGCTTCGGAGCGGTGTCGTGCATCAGGGCGATGTATCCGTCCTCGACGGTGGCGCTGACGCGATCCGCGTCCGGGGCGGGGCTGGTGGAACTGATGACCCGGTAGGTGGTGCCGGTCATGCTGGGGGTGACGTTGACGGTGGGCAGGTCGGGTGGCGGGGTGGTGGCCGGCTGGGTGACGTGCCACACCATGCCCTCGGCCCGGGTGGCGAGGTCGCCGATGGCGCCGTTGAAGGCGATGCTGCCGTGCTCGATCACCACGACGTTCGGGCAGGTCTGCACGATGTCGTCGACGATGTGGGTGGAGAGCAGCACCGTCCGGTCGCCGGCCAGGGTGGCGAGCAGGCTGCGGAAGCGCAGCCGCTCTTCGGGGTCCAGGCCCACGGTGGGCTCGTCGACGATCAGCAGCCGGGGGTCGTTCAGGATGGCCTGGGCGATGCCCACGCGGCGCTTCATGCCGCCCGAGTAGCCCTTCACCTTCCGGTTGGCGACATCGCTGAGCGAGACCAGTTCGAGGACCTCCTTGACGCGGGCGCGGCGGGCGCGCCGGTCGGTGATGCCCTTGGGTAGCGCCATGTAGTCGAGGAACTGGCTGGCCGTCAGATCCGGGTACAGGTCGAGATCCTGGGGGAGGTAGCCGGTGGTGGCCTTGACCTCTCGGCGCTGGCTGCGCGACGTCAGGTCGGTGCCGTCGTCCACCGCGACGGTGCCCGAGGTCGGCAGCAGCACCCCCCAAGGCCCTTGAGGCTGCCCAGCGGCGTGTGAAGAAGCTCGAAGACGACTTCTACGTGTACGGGAAGATGGACGAAGAGCGCTTCGAGGAGCTGAGCGAAGGACAGCGCGCTGTTATCGAGAGCACCGCCGCGACTCTTGAGGCGTTGTACGCGGAGGCAGACCTCTCGCCCCTCACGCAGGTCGACACCCTGCGTGAGGCATGGGAAGCGGCGGACATGGCGGACAAACGGATGCTCGTGAAGTGCGCTCTTGGAAAGAAGGGCATCACGGTCAAGCCCGCAGCGCGGCAGGGGGACCACACCCCGATCCTGGAACGGCTGGAGTTCGACTGGCTGTCGAAGAAGGGCGCCACCACTGAGAGGTGAGTTCGCTGCTGGGCCCCTACGATCGATCGCGGATGCCGGTGGAGGGATTCTGGATCTTCGACACCGCACAGGTCAACGTCGAGCTGATGTCGGGCTACCTCACGGTGACCCAGCCCAGTGGGGTTGCGGCGTACTGGGTCAGACGGACCACGTGAGGGGGCAGCGACGATGGCCAGTAAGGCGACTGCGACCGACATCGACGCGCGGCAGATGGAGTACAGCACCTACGCCCCGACGGGCGAGACGTGCCCCGCGTGCACGAAGCCGATCAAACCCCTTGAGGGCTGTCGTCGGGGGATGCTGACCCGTTCGGCATGGCCTCCGCTGTCGCGTACTGGCACAACGGGTGCGCCCCAGGGGTACTGCGTAATGGTCGGCATCGAGGACATCGGCAGACCGGTCAAGAACGCCGCCGGACGTGTCGGCACCCTGCGTGAGGTGATCCACGACTGGGAGGACCCGGCCAAGCTCCCCAGCGAGCGCCGGAAGACCCCCACGGCATTCGTGAGCCCCGAACGCGGAGGCTGCGCGGAACCTGTCAACGTGACCAAGGCAGGTAGGTCGCTCTAACGTTGCGCCGGTATCAGTGGGCCTGCTGGTGCCGGCTTGTTGATCCAGGCCGCTGCGGGGAGCTTTGGAGGCTCGGGTGGTTTGCGGACGAAGCGTTCGGGGTGCTTCGCGTAGACCGCCTCCAGGACGTCGGCTCGCATCTCACGGAGTTGTCCGGCGAGGCCGAAGTGCACGTCGTAGGGGGTGTGCGGGTAGATCCCGGCGGGGGCCATGTCGGCGAACTCCGGGGAGTGCAGCACGTCGAGGACCCGTGTCTCCTCCTCGGGCGACAGTGCCCGGGGATGCCGCCGCCGTTCTGGCCGCGGCCGCTGGGGCGCGGGGCTCTGGCGGTGATGGCGGTAGTAGGTGGCCCGGCTCACGCCAAGCGCCGAGCACGCCTGGACCCGTCCGACCAGCAAAGTGAGCTCTTCGAGGGCCTGGCCGCGGGCGGTGTCGAACACCACGGCCGCGAGCTGGGCTTCAGTCACCGGTTCTTCTCGCCGTTCCGGGTCGGGGCGCTGTCCGTGGCGAACTGGTCGAGCAGCGCGGAGAGTTTTCCCTGCACCTCGATGACGGTGCGGGCCTTGGCCAGATCGGCCTCCAGCCGGGCCTTCTCCGCCTTGAGCTTCTCGATCTCCTTGTCCCTCGGGTCCGCCTTCGGGCGTCCCGCCGGGGCGGCGAGCGCGTCCCGGGCACCCTTATCCCGCTGCTGCCGCCACGTCGTGATCAGAGACGAGTACAGGCCCTCCCGCCGCAGCAGAGCACCCTTGCCCTTCTTATCCAGCGTCTCGTACTCCGCGAGGATCCTCGCCTTGTACTCCGCTGTGTACCGGCGCGGGCCCGTCGAACGGGCTGCTACCTGCGGATCAGGGGTCCCGTGGTCGTTGGTGCTGGCCACCTGGGCACTACTCCCTCTCCGCCCTCGACTCAATGAATCATCCAGTATGCCTGACTCGATCTACTTTGACAGAGAGGGGCGAGTGGACGCCTCCCCTTCGGCTCTGAGTCCCGCATGAGGCCGTTACGAACCAGGTGCCGTACCGGCCGCGCGAGCAGTGAGCCGGCACCCCTCCGTCTCGTTGTGCGCTGCCCCCCCCGTGGCGCATGGGTGGGGCGGAGACGGGTGCGCAAAGATGGGGGTATGTCCAACCGACTCGCGCAGGCCACGTCCCCGTACCTCCTCCAGCACGCGGACAACCCCGTTGACTGGTGGCCCTGGGAGACCGATGCGTTCGAAGATGCCCGGCGGCGCGATGTGCCCGTGTTCCTGAGCGTCGGCTACAGCGCCTGTCACTGGTGTCACGTCATGGCGCACGAGTCCTTTGAGGACGACGACACCGCTGCGTACATGAACGAGCACTTCGTGTCCGTCAAGGTGGACCGTGAGGAGCGGCCAGACGTGGACGCCGTCTACATGGAGGCCGTACAGGCCGCCACTGGGCAAGGCGGCTGGCCCATGTCCGTGTTCATGACGCCGGACGGGGAGCCCTTCTACTTCGGCACCTACTTCCCGCCCGAGGCTCGCCATGGCATGCCGTCCTTCCGCCAGGTGCTTGAAGGCGTGCACAATGCCTGGACGAGCCGACGGGACGAGGTGGGAGAAGTCGCGGGGAAGATCACTCGGGACCTTGCCGAGCGGGAGCTGGGCATCGGCGATGCCGGGACGCCCACCGAGGAGACCCAGGCTCTGGCCCTCCTCCAACTGACGCGGGACATCGACCCCGCGAGCGGCTGGTTCAAGGGAGACACCAAGTTCCCGCCGTCGATGGTGATCGATTTCCTGTTGCGCCACCACGCGCGGGCCGGCTCCGTGGCTGCGCTGGAGATGGCAGAAGGGCTGTGCGGCGCGATGGCTCGTTCGAGCCTGTACGACCAGGTAGGAGGCGGGTTCCACCGGTACGTACTCACGCCGAGGGCTGGTGGATCTTTGGTACCGCACTTCGAGAAGATGCTCTATGACAACGCCCTGCTGTGCCGGGTGTACGCGCACCTGTGGCGTGCCACCGGATCCGGGCTCGCCCGCCGGGTCGCGCTGGAGACCGCCGACTTCATGGTGCGCGAACTGCACACCGCCGAGGGCGGGTTCGCCTCCGCGCTCGATGCCGACAGCGACGACGGCAGCGGCCGTCATGTCGAGGGCGCCTTCTATGTGTGGACGCCCGCGCAGCTCGCCGAGGTCCTCGGCGAGGCGGACGCCGAATTCGCCGCCCAGTACTTCGGGGTCACCGAGGAGGGCACCTTCGAGCAGGGTGCCTCGGTGCTCCAACTCCCGCAGAGCGAGGGCGTGTTCGACGCGGAGAGGATCGAGTCGGTCAGGCGCCGGCTCCTGGAGAGGCGGGCCGAACGCCCGGCCCCGGGCCGTGACGACAAGGTGGTCGCCGCCTGGAACGGCCTCGCCGTCGCCGCCCTCGCGGAGACCGGCGCGTACTTCGACCGCCCCGATCTCGTGGACGCCGCGATCGGCGCGGCCGACCTTCTCGTACGGCTGCACCTGGACGAGCACGCCCGGCTCGTCCGTACGTCGAAGGACGGCCGGGCGGGGGCCAACGCGGGCGTGCTGGAGGACTACGCCGACGTCGCCGAGGGCTTCCTCGCGCTCGCCTCCGTCACCGGCGAGGGCGTCTGGCTGGAGTTCGCCGGGCTGCTGCTCGACCAGGTGCTCACGCGGTTCACCGACGCGGGCGGAGCGCTGTACGACACCGCCGCCGACGCCGAGAAACTCATCCGCCGCCCCCAGGACCCCACCGACAACGCCGCCCCGTCCGGCTGGACCGCCGCCGCCGGCGCCCTGCTGTCGTACGCCGCCCAGACCGGCGCCGAAGCCCCTCGCACCGCGGCGGAGCGGGCGTTGGGCGTGGTCAAGGCGCTCGGTCCGCGGGTGCCCCGGTTCATCGGCTGGGGGCTCGCCGTCGCGGAGGCGCTCCTCGACGGGCCGCGCGAGGTCGCGATCGCCGGTCCCGCCCTCGACGACCCGGCGACCCGGACCCTGCACCGCACGGCCCTGCTGGGCACCGCCCCGGGCGTGGTCGTTGCCGTGGGCACTCCGGAGAGTGATGAGTTCCCGCTCCTGGCCGACCGTGTTCTGGCCGATGGCGCGCCCACCGCGTATGTCTGCCGCAACTTCACCTGCGACGCCCCGACCACGGATCCCGAGCGGCTCCACAGGGCGCTGAGCGGCTGAGAGCTCCGGACGAAATGGGCGCCCGTCCAGGTCGCTCCACCCGGCCATGCGGATCACCTGAACAAGAGCACTACCGGGCCCGGCTTGGGAACTCGGTCAGGGCGCGCTCCACGATGGCCTCGAGTTGGTCGTGGTGCGCGCCCTTCCAGTAGGCGCGGCCGCACGTGCGGCAGCGCGCGAAGACGTCGTACGAGCGGCGCGTGCCGTGTTCGAGCTGGTCGGCGACCTCCTCCTTGGTGGCGTCGCGCAGCAGGCCGTTGCAGGCGGTGCACCGCGTCCACGGCCGCAGCGCGGGCGCGAACCGGTCCAGCACGTCGCGGAGCTGGTCGTCCGGCCGGGTGCTGTAGACGAAGGCGCCCGCCCACAGCTCGCGGCGGCGCAGCAGCCCCCGGTCGCGGCTGAGCATGACGCGCTGCTCGGCCGCCGAGCGGGCGGCGAGGGCCGCGTCGCCGATGTCCGTCGACTCGTAGGCCGCGTCCACGCCGAGCAGCCGCAGGCGGCGGGCCAGGGTGCCGAGGTGGACGTCCAGCAGGAAGCGGAGCGGGGCCCCGGGCACCTGCTGGGGGCGCTCCACCGGGCACACCTCGACCCGCTCGCCGGCTGCTGGGACGTGAGAGAAGGGCGAGGTGCGGCCGTCCACGAGGAGTGCCCCGACCTCGGTCAGCGGTACGCCCAGCGACTCGACGACATGGCCGAGCGTGGAGGCGCCGTCGGTGACGACCGTGGTGGCGCGTCCGCGTCGCGTGTGCGGGACGAAGAGTCCCAGCTCGGGGGAGAAGCCGACGTGGATCTCGGGTCCGTTCACCGGCTCAGGATGACATGGGGGACCGGTCCGGGGCCTGCGGGTTTCGGGGTCGCGGGCGGTGCGGGCGGTGAGGGCGGCCGGTAGTGACGGTGGGTGTCAGAAGACGGCGGCTGTCATGTCTTGTCCCACGGCGAACGGCCACGGCTCGGGGAGCCGTGGCCGTTGAGGCAAGGCGTTGAGGCCGGGCGGTGTGCTACGCGTGCTGGTACGCCACCAGGGAGATCCCCACGTAGTGCACGGCGAACGCCGCGAGGGTGAACGAGTGGAAGACCTCGTGGAAGCCGAACCACCGGGGCGACGGGTTCGGCCGCTTGATCCCGTAGATCACGCCGCCCGCGCTGTAGAGCAGTCCGCCGACGACGACGAGCACCAGGACGGCGATCCCGCCCGTGCGCATGAAGTCGGGGAGGAAGAAGACCGCGGCCCAGCCCATCGCGATGTAGCAGGGGGTGTAGAGCCAGCGGGGGGCGCCGACCCAGAAGACGCGGAAGACGATGCCGGCCGCCGCCGCGGCCCAGATGCCCCACAGCAGCCACTGCCCCTTCGCGCCCGGCAGGAGCAGCAGGGTCAGGGGGGTGTAGGTGCCCGCGATGATCAGGAAGATGTTGGCATGGTCGAGCCGGCGCAGTACGCCGTCCATGCGGGGGCTCCAGTTGCCGCGGTGGTAGAGCGCGCTGACGCCGAAGAGCAGACAGGCCGTCAGGACGTAGATGCCGCAGGCGACTCGGCCGCGAGGTGAGTCCGCGAGGGCCGTGAGCACCAGGCCCGCGACGAGGACGGCGGGGAACATTCCGAGGTGCAGCCAGCCGCGCAGCTTCGGCTTGACCGGGTGGGGCAGGGAGAGCGCGACGGGACCGCGGCCGGCTGCCGGCGAGTCCGTGGGCGCGTCGGGGACGGACGCAGTCATGCGCGGCATGGTACCTACGGCACCGTAAGTTGCGGATCAACGTGTGTCTGTTATCACCCGGGCTGTCCGGCGCTGTGCGGAAACCGCGCCAACGCAAAAAATCATTCCGCCGAATCCTGTGTGGACGCAAGGAAACGCGGGGCACGTGGCGATCCTCACTCCGCTCAGGTGTGATGCCCTCTGGACAGATGGGCAATCTCGTCGGATGATCAAATGAGTGCGGTCGGCACCGGATGAGCGGCTACGAAGCATCCGGGTCGCAGCCCCCACGGGGCAACCAACAGAAAACCCCTCATCTAGGAGCAATCGTGGCGCGCGACATCGCGGCTCCCTCAACCGTCCCCACCCAGCACAAGGACCTGATCTCGTGGGTCAACGAGATCGCCGAACTGACGCAGCCGGACAGCGTGGTCTGGTGTGACGGATCCGAGGCAGAGTACGAGCGTCTGAGCGAGGAGCTCGTCCGCAAGGGCACGTTCAGGAAGCTCGACCCGATCAAGCGCCCGAACTCCTACTACGCGGCCTCCGACCCGACCGATGTCGCCCGGGTCGAGGACCGCACGTTCATCTGCTCCGAGCAGGAGCAGGACGCGGGCCCGACCAACCACTGGAAGGCGCCCGCCGAGATGCGGGAGATCTTCCAGGGCGAGAACGGCCTGTTCCGCGGCTCCATGCGCGGCCGCACGATGTACGTCGTGCCGTTCTGCATGGGCCCGGTGGGCTCGCCGCTCTCCGCGATCGGCGTCGAGATCACGGACTCCGCGTACGTGGCCGTCTCCATGCGCACCATGACGCGCATGGGCCAGGCGGTCCTCGACGAACTCGGCTCCGACGGCTTCTTCGTCAAGGCCGTGCACTCCCTGGGCGCCCCGCTGGAGCCCGGCCAGGAGGACGTCCCCTGGCCCTGCAACCAGACGAAGTACATCTCGCACTTCCCCGAGACCCGTGAGATCTGGTCGTACGGCTCCGGCTACGGCGGCAACGCGCTGCTCGGCAAGAAGTGCTACGCGCTGCGCATCGCCTCCGTGATGGCGCGCGACGAGGGCTGGCTCGCCGAGCACATGCTGATCCTCAAGCTCACGCCCCCGCAGGGCGAGTCGAAGTACGTCGCGGCGGCCTTCCCGAGCGCCTGTGGCAAGACGAACCTCGCCATGCTGGAGCCGACGGTCTCCGGCTGGACGGTCGAGACGATCGGCGACGACATCGCGTGGATGCGGTTCGGCGAGGACGGCCGTCTGTACGCGATCAACCCCGAGGCCGGTTTCTTCGGCGTCGCACCCGGCACCGGTGAGCACACCAACGCCAACGCGATGAAGACGCTGTGGGGCAACTCAGTCTTCACGAACGTCGCGCTGACCGACGACAACGACATCTGGTGGGAGGGCATGACGGAGGAGACTCCGGCCCACCTCACCGACTGGAAGGGCAACGACTGGACGCCGGAGTCGGGGACCCCGGCCGCCCACCCCAACGCCCGCTTCACGGTCCCGGCCTCGCAGTGCCCGATCATCGCGCCCGAGTGGGAGGACCCGAAGGGCGTGCCGATCTCGGCGATCCTCTTCGGTGGCCGCCGCGCCAGCGCGGTGCCGCTGGTGACGGAGTCCTTCGACTGGAACCACGGTGTGTTCCTCGGCGCGAACGTCGCCTCCGAGAAGACGGCCGCTGCCGAGGGCAAGGTCGGCGAGCTGCGCCGCGACCCCTTCGCCATGCTGCCGTTCTGCGGCTACAACATGGGCGACTACATGGCCCACTGGATCAAGGTCGCCAAGGACAAGGACCAGTCCAAGCTGCCGAAGATCTACTACGTCAACTGGTTCCGCAAGAACGACGAGGGCGCGTTCGTCTGGCCGGGCTTCGGTGAGAACAGCCGCGTCCTGAAGTGGATCGTCGAGCGCCTGGAGGGCAAGGCCGAGGGCGTCGAGACCCCGATCGGCATCCTGCCGACCAAGGAGGCGCTGGACACGGCCGGCCTGGAGCTGTCGGAGTCCGACCTCGACTTCCTGCTCACCGTCGACAAGGACGTGTGGCGCGAGGAGGCGGCCCTGGTGCCCGAGCACCTCAACACCTTCGGCGAGCACGCGCCGAAGGAGCTGTGGGACCAGTACCGCGCGCTGGTGCAGCGCCTGGGCTGAGCCCCCGAGAACTCCGCGGCCGGTCCGGCATGCCCTGACCAGCGATGTCGTCACGAAGGCCGGCCGCGGTGACTGCACCTCAGTGCAACGGGCCGGGGCCCGCACCGTACAACGGCGTACGGATGCGGGCCCCGGCCCGTTGCATATATCCCCGTACACACCGCCAATACCGCAAAAAACCGGCTGTTATGGGCAATTCGCCTATGGTGATGCCATGCGCGGAATTCTGTTGGCCGGGGGCACCGGCTCGCGACTGTGGCCGTTGACCCGCTCGGTGTCGAAGCAGCTACTTCCGGTCTTCGACAAGCCCATGGTCTATTACCCGCTTTCCACACTCGTGATGACCGGAATCCGGGAGATCCTGGTCATCACCACGCCCGAAGACCAGTACCAGTTCCGCCGGTTGCTCGGCGACGGCCGTCAACTCGGCCTAAGGCTGGACTATCTCGCGCAAGAACGCCCGGAAGGCATCGCGCAGGCTTTTGTGCTGGGGGCCGACTTTCTCGACGGCGAGCCGGTCGCGCTGATCCTGGGCGACAACATCTTCCACGGCAGCGGCCTCGGCACCCGGCTGGCCCGTCACGACGACCTGACGGGCGGCAGGGTGTTCGCCTACCCGGTAGCCAACCCCTCGGTCTACGGCGTCGTCGAGTTCGATGGACAGGGCCGGGCCCTGTCCATCGAGGAGAAACCCGCCCGGCCCCGCTCCCGGTACGCCGTGCCCGGACTGTACTTCTACGACCGCCACGTCGTGGACATCGCCCGCGATCTGCGGCCCAGTGCCAGGGGCGAGTTGGAGATCACCGACCTCAACCGGGTCTACCTCGACGCCGGCGCGCTGCAGGTCACCCGGCTCGACCGGGGTACCGCATGGCTGGACACCGGCACCTTCACCTCCATGGTGCAGGCCTCGGAGTTCGTTCGCGTGATCGAGGAGCGCCAGGGCTTCAAGATCGGTTGCGTCGAGGAGGCGGTCTGGCGGGCCGGCCTGATCGACGACGACCGCCTCCGGGAACTGGCCCAGCCACTGCTCAAGAGCGGATACGGCCGCTATCTGCTGGGGCTGCTGGACGAATCCGGCTGCCTGGCCGGGCCCCGGCGGGAGTCTGGACCGCGGCCTGGAGAACTGCTGTCCGCGGGGCCGGGCGCTCGCCCCTGATGAGTTCCGAATGCGGAGCTCTAAAGTCCCGCGGTGGATGTCCCGAAAACACCCGCGGAGGCAGTGACCCACGACAACAGCGGCACGGTGGAAGGAACCAGGCGCGTGCGACCACTTGGCATCGAAGGGGCCTGGGTGGACACACCCAGGGTGTTCACGGACGACAGGGGCAGCTTCCACGAGTGGTTCAAGGGAGAAGCGTTCCAGGGCTCCACCGGCCAGGGGTTCGGGCTCGCGCAGGCCAACTGCTCCCGCTCCGTGCGCGGCACGCTGCGCGGTATCCACTACGCGGCGGTCCCGCCGGGCCAGGCCAAGTACGTCACCTGCGTCAGCGGCGCCGTCCTCGACGTGGTGGTCGACATCCGCACCGGTTCTCCGGGCTTCGGGACATGGGAGGCGGTCCGGCTCGACGACGCCACCCACCGCTGCCTCTATCTCTCGGAGGGGCTGGGCCACGCCTTCATGGCGCTGGAGAACAACTCCAACGTGGTCTACCTGTGTTCCCAGCCCTATGCGCCGCAGCGAGAGTTCGGGATCAACCCGCTCGATCCGGCCCTGGCCATCGCCTGGCCCGACGACCTCGTACCGCTCCTGTCCGACAAGGACGCCGCGGCGCCCACGTTGAAGGAGGCCGAGCGGCAGGGCCTGCTGCCCTCTTTCGAGGCGTGCGGGGCGTATCGCAGAGGTCTGGTGAGCAGCGTATGAGCCGGTCCCGGAGCGATCTGTCGGCCTGCCACGGTGAAGATGCAGTTATGGCCGCCGCGCGGGTGATCTTCGCCGGTGACACGGAGTGACACGCGGTCAGATGTGACGGGCAGTGAAAAAGTGTGCCGCGTCCGTGGCCACGGGCAACGTGAGTGCACCCAGTGCGTGTGCTTACGGGTGTGGTCACTCCACGTTTCGTGAGGAAGGTTCTCAGTGAGCCGTAGAACTACCCGAAGTTCACGCGTGAAATCCGCCACGATGGTCTCGGTCGGCGCGCTTGCCGTCGTGCTGAACATCGCCCCGAGCGCGGTGGCCGTCGCCGACGCGATCCACCGGTCCGGCGCAGGCAGCAGTGCGGGGGTACCCGGTCCGCACGGAGCCGTGAGTGCTCACCATGGCAAGGTCAAGGGCATCGACGAAGGCCGTGACCACGACCGCGGGGACCGCGGACCGCAGGGACCGCGCGGCTGGCAGGGGCCTCCCGGACCCCAGGGACCCCAGGGTCCGGGCGGGACCGGGCCGCAGGGTCCGCCGGGCGGCAGAGGTCCTCAGGGCCCGCAGGGTTTCCAGGGTGTGACGGGTATCCCCGGTCCGCAGGGCATCCCGGGTGCTCAGGGCACCACGGGTGCGCAGGGTGTCCCG
>NZ_JBSFXK010000002.1:27688-289955 GCF_053595355.1 Streptomyces sp. NPDC002513
ACGGGTGTTCAGGGTGCTACGGGTGTTCAGGGCGCTACGGGTGCTCAGGGCACCACGGGTGCGCAGGGTGTCCCGGGTGTTCAGGGTGCTACGGGTGTTCAGGGCGCTACGGGTGCTCAGGGCACCACGGGTGCGCAGGGTGTCCCGGGTGTTCAGGGTGCTACGGGTACGCAGGGCGCTACGGGTGCTCAGGGCACCACGGGTGCGCAGGGTGTCCCGGGTGTTCAGGGTGCAACGGGTGCTCAGGGCGCGACGGGTCTTCCCGGCCCGCAGGGTATCCCGGGTACTCAGGGCGCGACCGGTACCCAGGGTGCTACGGGTGCTCAGGGCGCCACCGGTGCCCAGGGCGCCACGGGCTCACAGGGCGCCACCGGTACGCAGGGTGTCCCGGGTACTCAGGGTGCAACGGGTGCTCAGGGCGCGACGGGTCTTCCCGGCCCGCAGGGCATCCCGGGTGCGCAGGGCATCCCGGGTACTCAGGGCGCGACCGGTGCTCAGGGCGCGACCGGTACCCAGGGCGCTACCGGTGCCCAGGGCGCCACCGGTGCTCAGGGCGTCCCGGGCGACATCGGCCCGCAGGGCGCGACGGGTGCCCAGGGCGCGACGGGTGCCCAGGGCGCGACGGGTGCCCAGGGCGCCGGGCTCAACACCACCTATGTCAACGTCGGACCCCAGGGGCTCACGTCGACGGCCACCTGCAACGCGGGCGATGTCGCCCTCGGCGGTGGGTACCAGACCGACCTGGGCGTCGGGGTCGTCAACGGTGTCTCCAAGCCGGTCTTCGCCGCTCCCGGCAGCCCTGCCACCGGGTGGCAGGCAACCACCAACCTGGGCACCACCACGGCCTACGTGATCTGCGCCACCCCCTGACGACCGGCCGTATGACCCGAAAATGAGCGACGGTGCCCCGAGGCCTCGGCCTCGCGGGCACCGTCCGCGTTCCCCCGCCCGACCTGTCACCTTCACCCGACCCATCGACTTCGCTCGACCCGTAAACTCCGCATTCGACCCATAACCTCGGAGAGTCATGCGTATCCTCGTGACCGGCGGTGCCGGATTCATCGGATCGGAATACGTCCGTCGACGGCTGGGCGCGGACCCGGCCGCGCGGATCACCGTTCTCGACACACTCACCTATTCAGGGGTCGAGGCCAATCTGGCACCGGTGGCGGACCACCCCGGCCACCGCTTCGTCCGGGGCGACATCTGCGACCCGGATGCGGTCGACCAGGTGATGGCGGGCCAGGACGCGGTGGTCCACTTCGCCGCCGAGTCACATGTGGACCGGTCGATCGACGGCGCCGGTCCGTTCGTCCGCACCAATGTGATGGGCACGCAGGTGCTTCTGGACGCGGCCCGCAGGCATCGCGTCGGCCGCTTCGTGCACGTCTCGACCGACGAGGTGTACGGCTCGATCAGCGAAGGCTCGTGGACCGAGGAGTGCCCGCTCGCGCCCAACTCCCCGTACGCCGCCTCGAAGGCCGGCTCCGATCTGCTGGCGCTCGCCTACCACCGCACCCACGGCCTGGACGTCGTGGTCACCCGGTGCTCCAACAACTACGGGCCGCACCAGTTCCCCGAGAAGGTCATCCCGCTCTTCATCACCCACCTGCTCGACGGCCGGACCGTCCCCCTGTACGGGGACGGGCGCAACATCCGTGACTGGCTGCACGTCTCCGACCACTGCCGGGGCATCGACCTGGTTCTGGACGGCGGCAGGGCCGGAGAGGTCTACCACATCGGCGGCGGGACCGAGCTGAGCAACCACAAGCTGACCGGCCTGCTGCTGGACGCGGTCGGTGCGGGCTGGGACCGGGTCGAGTACGTGGCCGACCGCAAGGGCCACGACCTGCGCTACTCGCTGGACGACGGAAAGATCCGCGAGGAGCTGGGCTACGCCCCGCAGACCGACTTCGCGGACGGGCTGGCCGCCACGGTGGCCTGGTACCGCGCCCACCGCTCCTGGTGGGAGCCGCTGAAGGAGAGGGCGGAGCTGCGGTGACCGCCTCCTGGCTGGTGACCGGCGCGCACGGGCTGCTCGGCCGGGAGGTACGCGCCGAACTCGCCGCCGATCCGGACGCCGTGGTGACGGCACCGGGCCGCGACCGGCTCGACATCACCGACCCGGCCGCTGTGCGCGCGGCCGTCGACGGCCACCAGGTGGTCGTCAACTGCGCGGCATGGACGGACGTCGACGGCGCCGAGCGGTCCGAGGCGGCGGCAACGGCAGTGAACGGCACGGGCGTGCGCCATCTCGCGCGCGCCTGCGCCGGCAGCGGGGCGCTGCTGCTGCACCTCTCCACCGACTACGTGTTCCCGGGCGACGCCCGCCGGCCGTACCCCGAGGACGCCCCGACGGCGCCCGTCAACGCGTACGGGCGCAGCAAACGGGCGGGGGAGCGGGCGGTCGCCGAACTGCTGCCGGACACTGGCTACATCGTGCGTACGGCCTGGCTCTACGGCGCGTACGGCCGCAACTTCGTGGCCACCATGCTCGACCTCGCGACCCGGCGCGCGACTCTGGACGTGGTGGCCGACCAGCACGGCCAGCCGACCTGGTCCCGGGCGCTCGCCCGGCACCTGGCCGCCCTCGGCCGTGCCGCCCTGGCCGGGCAGGCACCGGCCGGCGTCTACCACGGCACGGCGGCCGGCCACACCACGTGGTACGGGCTGGCCCGGGAGACCTTCCGGCTCAGCGGCCTCGATCCGGCGCGGATCAGCCCGGTGAGCTCGGACGGGTTCCCGCGTCCGGCCCCCCGCCCGGCGTTCGGTGTGCTCGGCCACGACCACTGGGCCCGCGCGGGCCTCGCGCCCCTCCCGCAGTGGGACGACATGCTGACCGCGGCACTGGGCACGCCGCCCTTCGCCGCGCTGGCCGTCGCGGCGCGGACGGCCGGCGGGCTGCCGGCGGCCTGAGAGTTCCGAACACAATGGGCGCGCGAGCCGGACGCCCATTGTGTTCGGAGCTCTGAAGCGGGAGCGAGCCGTCCGCGTGTCGCGGGCGGCCCCGCAACGTGCGGATGCCCCGCGGGACCGGGGCCCGCGGGGCATCCGCCGAACTCGGGGTCAGACCAGCAGTGGTCCGCCGCACCGCTCGGCGCCCTCCTTCATCGCGATCAGGTTGGCGACCACGTAGGAGATGTCGTTCCGGGAGTGCCACTCGGTCGGGAAGTAGGTGACCAGCCGTGACGACTGGAACCTGGCCTCGATCTCGGGCACGAACGTCCGGTACTGGTTGTCCGTGTAGTACCAGAACGAGTTCTCGTTGTAGAAGGCGACGTGGGTCGGGTCCTGGTACGCGCCGCGCCCGTCGGAGCTGGGCGTCATGGTGAGGAGCATGCCGCCGGGGGCCAGCAGCCGGTACAGCTCGTTGATCAGCGGCACCTTTCCGGGGACGTGCTCCAGGAAGTCCACCGCCCGCATCAGGCCCACGGAGTTGTCGGGCAGGTCCAGTGGGTCGGGCAGGGTCGCGACGAAGTCGACGCCCTCTCCCGGGTGCTGGTCCACGCCCAGGTACCCGGGCGGCTTGCGGTGGGCCGCGCCGAGGTCCAGCGCGATCAGCCCGCGCCGCTCGGTCCAGGCGAGCGCGTTGGCCTCGATGTACTTGTCGTACAGGGCCACCGTCTCGCGCTGGATGTGCGCGTTGATCTCCGGGTCGCGCTGGGTGTTCGACGGGTGCATCCGCTGGAGGTACAGACAGCGGGGGATGTGGTGGAAGTCGCCGATGTGGAACAGCCGGCACATCAGGTCCTGGTCGTCGAGGACCGTACGGGTGGCGTCGTAGCCGCCGGCCTTCTCGTAGCTCTCCTTGCGGAACGCCCGCACATGGTTGGGGGCGTACCAGATGTAGGAGACATTGTGCGGGGTCGGGGCCATGGACTTGGCCTGGAGCAGGGTACGGCCGTCGACGCGCACCTCCTCGTAACTCCAGCCGTGCGCCTCGTTGAAGCGTGTGTCGTCCCGCTTCCCGTCCTCGGTGATCTGCGCGGTGTTGCTGTAGACGAACACGGCCTCGGGGTGCTCGTCGAACGCCTTGGCGAGTTCCGCGAGGCATGCCGTCGCCAGCAGGTCGTCGTGGTCGAGTTCCACGAGGATCTCGCCGCGCGCCAGCTCGCAGGCCCGGCGCTTGGCCGCCCCGACGCCTCGGACGTCGTCCGCGATCTCCACGCGCACCCGCTCGTCGGGCCGCTCGGGACGCCACCGGGCGCCGTTGTTGAGCAGGACGATCCACTCCCAGTCCGGGCAGGTCTGCGCCTGCAGGGTCGCCAGGCACTCATCGAGGAAACGGGGCCGGTGGCTGGGGGTGAAGACGGAGAACCTGGGTGTTGCAGTCGACGTCATCGGGAGTCACCTGCTTGGCTCGATGTCGGTGGGGGGCTTACGTCGTCCCGGAACGGTTCGGGCACCGCCGAGTACAGCGAGGGGTCGGCGGCCACGGCGCGGCGGAACTCGGCCGTCGCCTCGTGGGCACGGTCCTTCTTCGCCAGGATCTGGCCGAGTTGCAGATGGGCCGTGGAGGCCCCGGGAGTGGCGGCGATGGCGCGCCTCAGGAGCGTGACGGCCCGGTCGGGGTCGCTCGACTTCAGCAGCAACGCCTCGTTGTAGAGGGCGGAGGCGTACGTCGGATCGAGCTTCAGCGCCTTGTCGTAGGCCGCATGAGCGTCGGCGGTTCGGCCGTCCTGTTGCGCGAGGACCCCGAGGTTGTACCAGGCGACCTTGTTGTGGGGGTCCAGCTTCAGTACGCGCCGGTAGGTGCGGGTCGCCCCGGTCGAGTCGTGGTATTGCTCCTGCACCATGGCGGCTGCCAGAAGCGTGCCGATCTCCTGGGCCTTCCGGACCGCCGGCGCGGCCTTGGAGTCTGCGGGCTGGACCGGGTGGGACTGCACCGCCCAGACAGTGATCCCGGTGGCAGCCGCCGCCGTTCCGGCAAGCCCTGCCCACAATGTCCTACGTTTCACTTTGTCACATCTCGCGCAGTGGTGAGGGAACCCCCTTGATGTCCGCCGACGTTACGAGCCCGTCCCCGGTGACACCGGCCATCGGCAGGCGGTTGGGGGCACGGTCCACCCGAATGCATGCATGGTCGGCCGCGATACGCCGGAGCCGGCACCCAATACCGTCTTGTCATCGGTTAATTGGGCGGGCTGATCGGTAATTCGTCCGCAGATAAGGCTGTCACCGCACAAATGGGCCGAAAGGGCCTGCGGGGCGGGCGAGTTCGTGGAGGGCGCAAGGGCGCCGGAGCCAAGGAGCGCGCCGGGGTCGAGGCGGCCGGAGTCCCGGCCGGCGAGAGTGCGAGGGGACGCGCAGGGTGGCACCCGGTCCGCGCGTCGCTGCGGGTGCGCGCGGACCGGGGCCGTGCGGGGGAGCCGGCCGGAGCGGCTCGGGAGGGTCAGCCGGCGGCGATCGGCTCGCGCGGCTCGGCCGACGCGGCGGCATGGGCGTCGATGCGTTCCGCCGACAGGATCGCGGCCGCCGTGTCCGCGCGGGACGCGGCCACCACCAGGGCCCGGCCCGCCAGCGCGTGGGCGCGCCGGTGGAGGGCCCTGATCTGCGGTTCGCCGGCGGGCGCGGCGGGCGTCGCGCGGACCGGCGGTTCACCCCCGCGCAGCCGCGCCACCTGCTCGGCGAGCCGTTCGGCTGCCATGTCCAGGTCTTCGGAGGGGGCCAGGGCCCGCAGCTCGTCCGTCACCGCGAGCAGTGCGGCCAGATGACCGGCGAGCTGGATGTCCAGCTCCTCCTCGCGGGTACGGTGCGGGAAGTCGGGGGTCGGGCCGGCCGTCGTGTGGACCGAAGGGGTGCGGATCGGTTCGTACATGGGACGGCCTCCTGTACTTGACAGGAAACCATCCTAGCTTGGATTTCGTCTAAAGTTGAGCCGGATCGCGGAACGTGTCCGCCGGTCGCGCACCATGAGGGCCGGGTGCGGGTCAGGGCTGGCTGTATCCGTCCAGGAAGTTCCCTATCCGCGTGATCGCCGCCGTCAGATCGGCCACGTTCGGCAGGGTGACGACCCGGAAGTGGTCGGGCTCCGGCCAGTTGAAGCCCGTTCCCTGGACGACCATGATCTTCTCGCTGCGCAGCAGGTCGAGGACCATCTGCCGGTCGTCCTTGATCTTGAAGACGTTCGGGTCGAGGCGCGGGAACAGATACAGCGCGCCCTTCGGCTTCACGCAGGTCACGCCCGGGATCCGGGTCAGCAGCTCGTACGCCGCGTCCCGTTGTTCCTTCAGCCGCCCGCCCGGCAGCACCAGCTCGTTGATCGTCTGGCGGCCGCTGAGCGCCGCCACCACACCGTGCTGACCCGGCATGTTCGCGCACAGCCGCATGTTCGCGAGGATCGTCAGGCCCTCGATGTACGACGCGGCGTGCGCCCGGGGGCCGGAGACCGACATCCAGCCCACCCGGTATCCCGCCACCCGGTACGCCTTCGACATGCCGTTGAACGTGAGGGTCAGCAGGTCCGGGGCCACCGCCGACGTCGGCGTGTGGGTGGCGCCGTCGTAGAGGATCTTGTCGTAGATCTCGTCGGAGCAGACGAGGAGGTTGTGCCGGCGCGCGATGTCCGTCAGACCGCGGAGCATCGCCTCGTCGTACACCGCGCCCGTCGGGTTGTTCGGGTTGATGACGACGAGGGCCTTGGTGCGGTCGGTGATCTTGCGCTCGATGTCCGCCAGGTCCGGCATCCAGTCGGCCTGCTCGTCGCAGCGGTAGTGCACGGCCGTGCCGCCCGACAGGGACACCGCCGCCGTCCACAGGGGGTAGTCCGGTGCCGGTACGAGCACCTCGTCGCCGTCGTCCAGCAGGGCCTGCATCGCCATGACGATCAGCTCGGAGACGCCGTTGCCGATGAAGACGTGCTCCACGTCCGTCTCGATGCCGAGGGTCTGGTTGTGCATCACGACCGCCCGGCGGGCGGCGAGCAGGCCCTTGGCGTCGCCGTAGCCGTGGGCCGTCGAGACGTTGCGCAGGATGTCCTCGAGGATCTCGGGCGGGCACTCGAAGCCGAAGGCGGCCGGGTTGCCGGTGTTGAGCTTGAGGATGCGGTGACCCGCTGCCTCCAGCCGCATCGCCTCCTCGAGAACCGGGCCCCGGATCTCGTAGCAGACGTTGGAGAGCTTCGTGGACTGGATCACCTGCATGTCCGTGAGCTTACGGCCGTGCCCCCGCTCCTGCCGCGTGTTTTCCACCACGTGGGCGGTGCCGGTTCGCCCGGTCGTCCCCGGGTGGCCGCATCATGTGTCGCCTGCGCCCCTAAAATCCACACACATGTCTTGGGAACAACGGCCCGGCGACGGGACGCACGACGCGAAGGCCGTCCATGGCGCGACGGGCGCCCGCACCGCTGGGGGGACGCACCCGGAAAACGGCGAACCCCAGGGTCCCCCGAACGTGTATCACCCGTCCGCCGAGGCGGCCCCCGAGTACGACGGGTACGCCGACCCGGCGACCGCCCACGGCTGGCAGAACGCCTACGACGAGACGCGTGAGCTGCCCGCCGTGACACCGGACGGGTACGGCCCTGGGGCGCCCGCTCCCGACGGCCAGGCGGGGCCCGGTTTCGACGGCCAGGCGGGGCCCGCCTCCGAAGGTGCCCCGGCGCGCGCTTCCGGGGGGCGCTCCCGGCGCCGGGCACGGCCCGCGCCGCGCTCCCGGCGGGTGCTCATGGCCGCCGGGGCGCTCGGTGCCGTGGGCGTGGCCGCGGCTCTGGCCGGGAGCTTCGGCTCCGGTTCCGCCGGCGGCGCGCCGGGAAGCGGCGGGGAGTCCGCGCGGCCGAAGACGGCCCGGTCCGCGTCGCCCGCCGAGGAATCCCCGTCCTCCGCCCCGCCTCCCTCCTCCGTCGCGCCGTCCCGTTCCACCGCGCCGGCCGCCGTGAGCGCGCCCCCGACGACCCGGGACGCGCCCGCCACGCGGGGCGGGGCCCCGACGGCCTCCGCGACGGCGCCCGCCGGCGGGGTTCCGTCCGCCCCGCGTTCCGACAGCGCGAGCCCCACCGCGTCGGACACCTGGCGCGGCCGGCCGGGCCACGGGCGCGGGGGCCCCAAGCACCCCTGACGGCCGGGTCCGGCGGCGCGGCCGGGCGCGGGCGCTTCGGCGCCGCTCCGGCGCTGCGGCCGAAAACCGCTCCTTGCCCCCGTACGCCCCTCCGTTGAGAATGCGCATGACAAAAACTCGGGGGCCGGACGGCCTCCGGCCCGTCACGTCAGCGCAACCTCATCAAGAGGGGACCCCCCACATGAGAAAGCCTCTCGTTGCCGCGCTCGTCGCTCTGGTGATCGCCGGAGCCGGTGCGGCACCGGCGGTCGCGGCTCCCCAGGCCCCCCGGACCGCGCCCACGGCTTCCCGCACCGCCGCGCCCACGGCGTCCCGGACGGCCACGGTCCAGGCCGTCGACTTCGCCGGCACCGTCTCGCTCAGCAACTGCTCCGGCTCCGTCATCCGCTTCCCGAACTCCGCGGACACCGACCCGGCGCTCGTGCTCACCAACGGCCACTGCCTGGAGACCGGCTTCCCCGGCCCCGGCGAGGTCATCGTCGGACAGTCCTCCAGCCGTACGTTCGGCCTGCTCAACTCCTCGGGCACCAGGGTCGCGACGCTGCGCGCGAGCAAGGTCGCCTACTCCACGATGACCGACACGGACGTCACGATCTACCAGCTCACCAGCACCTACGCGCAGATCAGAAGCTCCTACGGGATCAGCGCGCTCACCGTCGCCGACACCCACCCGGTCGCTGGCGCGGCCATCAACGTCGTCTCCGGATACTGGAAGCGCATCTACAGCTGCGCCGTCGACGGGTTCGTCTACCGCCTGAAAGAGGGCGACTGGACCTGGAAGGACTCGGTCCGCTACACCTCCGCCTGCGACACCATCGGCGGCACCTCGGGATCGCCCGTCATCGACAGCAGCACCGGCAAGGTCGTCGCCGTCAACAACACCGGCAACGAGGACGGCGAGAGCTGCACCGAGAACAACCCCTGCGAGGTCGACGCGAACGGCACGGTGACCGTGCGCAAGGGCATCAACTACGCCGAGGAGACCTATCTGATCCCCGCGTGCTTCGCCGCCGGGAACAAGCTGAACCTCAGCGCGAGCGGCTGCCTCCTGCCCAAGCCGTAACCGCCCTCAAGGGCTCGACGGCGGGCGGTCACACCGGAGTCCTGCGGACCGCCCGCCCCGCCAGGACGTCCGTCCGGCGTCCGTCCTCGATCACGAAACGGCCGTCGATCAGAACGTACGGGATACCGGTCGGCAGCGTGCGCGGCCGTTCGAAGCCGGCGCCCGCCGCGACCGTGGCCGGGTCGAAGAGCACCAGGTCGGCGCGGTATCCCTCGCGGACCAGACCGCGGTCCGGCAGCCGCAGCCGGGCCGCCGGGCGCGCGGTGAGATGCGCGACGCACTCCTCCAGCGTCAGCACCCCCAACTCGCGTACGTACCGGCCGAGATAGTGCGGGAAGGTGCCGTACGCCCGCGGATGCGGTTTCGCGCCGTGCAGGATGCCGTCGGAGCCGCCGGTGTGGACCCGGTGCCGCATGATCGCCCGGACGTTCTCCTCGTGGCCCACGTGCTGAAGCACCGTCGGCCCCAGCCGGTCCTCCAGCAGCAGCCGGCGGGCCGTCGCCCAGGGCTCCTCGCCGCGCCGGTCCGCCGACTCCCGCACCGTCTTCCCGACGTACCCGGCGAGGTGCGGACCGCTCACCCCGGAGATCTCGACGCTGTCCCAGTCGACGGGCACACCGTGGCAGCCGTCGGAGCCGGTCACCTCCAGGCCGTGCCGGATCCGCTCGGCCGTCGCGGGGTCGGCGAGCCGCCGCAGGGTCTCCTCGGGGCCGCCCTCGCCCGCCCAGCTCGGCAGCAGCGCCGCCAGCGTCGTGGAGCCCGGGGTGTAGGGGTAGGTGTCCAGGGTGATGTCCGCGCCCGCCGCCAGCGCCTCGTCGAGCAGGGACAGCAGCTCGGGGGCGCGGCCCTTGTTCACGGCGAAGTTCATGGTGGCGTGCGCGAGGTGCAGCGGACAGCCGGCCTCCCGGGCCAGGGCCACCATCTCCGCGTACGCCTCCAGGGCGCCCGCCCCGTAACTGCGGTGGTGCGGGCAGTAGTAGCCGCCGTATCCGGCCACCACCCGGCACAGCTCGGCGAGTTCGGTGTCCTCGGCGTACATGCCGGGGGTGTAGGTGAGGCCGGACGACATGCCGACCGCGCCCTGCTCCAGGCCCTCCGCGACCAGGCGCCGCATCCGCCCCAGCTCCTCGGGCGTCGCCTCCCGGTCCTCCCAGCCGACGGCCAGCATCCGGACCGTGCCCTGCGGGATCAGATAGGCGGCGTTGACCGCGATGCCCCGGTCCAGGCGGTCCAGGTACTCGCCCACCGTCCGCCAGGTGAAGTCGATGTCGTCGCCGTACCCGTTCCAGCCGGTGATCGCGCGCCGCACCTCGGCGAGGGTCCGGTCGTCGACCGGCGCGTACGACAGGCCGTCCTGCCCGATGACCTCCAGCGTCACGCCCTGCGCCGCCTTGGCGCTGTGGTCGGGGTCGCGCAGCAGGGCGAGGTCGCTGTGGGCGTGCATGTCGATGAAGCCGGGGGCGAGGACCAGGCCCTCGGCGTCCAGTTCCCGTGCGGCCCGGGGGCGCAGGCAGCCCGCCGCCGCGGCCTCCTTGACGATCGCGGTGATCCTTCCGCCGTCGATCACGACGTCGGCGCGGTACGAGGGTTCCCCGCTGCCGTCCACGACGTCCGCGTCCCGGATGACGAGCTGCTCCACGACCGGCCCTCCTAGAAGAACGTACGGATGTAGTCGACGACCGTGCCGTCCGCCTCGACGACCGGGATCACCTGCCACTTGTCGAAGGACGTGCACGGGTGGGACAGGCCGAGACCGACCCAGTCGCCCACCTCGACGTCCGCCTCGGGGCCGGTGCGCAGCCAGAGGTGCTGGTCGGACAGGGCCGTCACCTCGATCCCGGCCGCCGGGCGCTCGGTGCCCTCCCGGCGCACCGTGCGCGCCACGGGGAGGTCGAGGTCGTAGGCGGCGTCCCGCTTGCCCGCGTTGGCGAACGCCTGCTCCGCCGAGGGGCGGGAGATCACCTGGGTCCACAGCCGGAACGCCGGCTCCAGGGCGCCCTCCTCGGGCACCCGGTTGAACGGGGTCAGCCTCCGGTAGTGGACGTCGTCGTGCGAGACGTACGCGCCCGAGCGGAGCAACTTCAGTACGGGCAGCGACAGTTCGGGGAGCTCGGCGAAGACGTCGGCGACCGCGTCGAACCACTCGCTGCCGCCCGCGCTCACCACGATCTCGTCGGCCCCCGCGAACCGCCCCGCCTTGTCGAACTCCACGGCGAGCCCGGTCAGCCGGCGCAGCCAGGCGTGCACCCGCTCCGGCGAGGCCTCGGGGACCTGGGCCTCGTAGCCCGCCACACCCACCAGGCGCAGCGTGTCCGTGCCGGCCACCGCGTCCGCGACCGCCGTGGCGTCCGCCTCCGTGCGTACGCCGGTGCGGGCGCCCTCTCCCGCGCCCAGCTCGACGACGACCTCCACCGGGCGGGCGGCGCCCCGCAGGGCCGCGTCCATCAGCTCCACCCCGCGCACGGAGTCCACGTAGCAGACGAAGCGGAACTCCGGGTCGGCGGCCAGCTCGGCGGCGATCCAGCGCAGGGCCGCGGCGTCCACCAGCTCGTTGGCCAGGAACACCCGGGGGGTTCCGAACGCCCGTGCCACGCGCACCTGGTGGGGGAGCGCGAGCGTGATGCCCCACGCCCCGTGCTCCAGCTGGCGCTGGAAGAGCTGCGGGGCCATCGACGTCTTGCCGTGCGGGGCGAAGGCGAGGCCGTGGCGGGCCGTGTACGTCTCCATCAGTTCGAGGTTGTGCCGCAGGCGCTCGGCGGACAGGGCGAGGACGGGGGTGGTGAAGCCGCCGGTGAACAGATTGCGGCCCTGCTGGGCCAGTGCGGTGAGGGTGAGTCCCTCGGCGTCCGGCGGGAGGCCCTTGAAGCGGTGGTCGACGCGGTCCGCCCCGAGGGCGGCGAGGCGTTCTGCGGCGGTGGCGGCGTCCATGGGGGCCTCCCTGAAGTCGAGCGTTGCGTCCTGTGCAACGACCGTTGCGTATCTCGCTTGCTGCTGTCTAACATCCCGGCCAACGCGAGGTCAACGAAGCCGCCGTGACCCGCGAGACGCGAAGGAGCCACCACCATCGTGACCGCCAACGGTCTGCCGCCCGCCCCGGACCCTCCGGACGCCGTGGATGTCGTGGATGTCGTCACGCTCGGCGAGTCCATGGTCACGTTCGTGCCGTCCGGGCCGGGCAGGCTGGCCGATGTGCCGTCCTTCGAGCGGGGCATCGGCGGCGCCGAGTCGAACGTCGCGTGCGCGCTGGCGGCCGCCGGGCATTCCGCGAGGTGGGTCAGCCGGGTCGGGGCGGACGGCTTCGGCGACCACCTGGTCGAGGCCATCGGGGCGTACGGCGTCGACGTCGCGTCGGTACCGCGCGATCCGGCGCGCCCGACCGGGATCTACTTCCGCACGGCGGGGGACCGGGCGGGCGACGACCACGAGGTGGTCTACTACCGGGCGGGATCGGCGGCCTCGGCGATGGCCGTGGAGAACACCGACCTGGCGGCGGCGCGGGCCGGCCGGGTGCTGCACCTGTCCGGGATCACGGCCGCGCTGTCGGACGACTGCCGGGAGCTGCTGCGGGAGCTGACCGCGCCGCGGGCCGGGCGCCCGCTCGTCTCCTTCGACGTCAACCACCGTCCCGGGCTGTGGCGCGACGCCGACGGGCCCCGGGTGCTGAGGGAACTGGCGCGCCGAGCCGACATCGTGTTCGTGGGGGACGACGAGGCACGCCAGGTGTGGGGGCTGCGCGGCGCCCGTGCCGTCAGACAGGCGCTGCCGGAGCCGGAGATCGTGGTCGTCAAGCAGGGCGGGGACGGGGCGACCGCGCTGCGCAGGGGATCCGACGGCCTGCGCGAGGACGCCGCGGCAACCGCCGCCTTCGTACCCGCCCTGCACGTCGACGTCGTCGCCGCCGTCGGCGCCGGTGACGCCTTCGCCGCCGGGTTCCTCTCCGCCACCCTGCGCGGACTGCCGCTGCGGGACCGGCTGCGGCACGGACACCTGATGGCCGCCGCGGCGCTGACCGTCCCCGGCGACCTCGCCGCCGCTGCCTCCCTCGACCACGCCGACCGGCTCGCCGCACTCGACGACGCCGCGTGGGAGACACTGCGACTCGGCCCCGGCTGGACCGAAGCCGACGCGCGGGCCGCGGAGGAGGTACGGACACCATGAGCCAGACCGTCGACCGGGCGCTGAGCATCCTGCCGCTGCTGGCCGAGGGACCCGCCGATCTCGGACAGGTCGCCGACCGGCTCGGCGTGCACAAGTCCACCGCCCTGCGGCTGCTGCGCACGCTGCACGAGCACGGCCTGGTCTACCGCCAGTCCGACCAGCACTACCGCCTCGGCGCCCGCCTCTTCGCCCTCGCCCAGCAGGCCGTCGAGAACCTCGACGTCCGGGAGATCGCCCACCCCCACCTCGTCCGCCTCAACGAGGAGTGCGGACACACCGTCCACCTCGCCGTGTACGAGGAGAACGAGGTCCTCTACATCGACAAGGTGGACAGCCGCTACCCGGTGCGGATGTACTCCCGGATCGGGAAGCCGGTCGCCATCACCGTCGCGGCCGTCGCCAAGCTCCTGCTCGCCGACCTCCCCGAACCGGAGCGCCGCGGCGTCGTGGAGAAGCTCGACTACCCCCTCTACACGGCCCGTTCGACGCCGAACGCCGCCGCCTTCCTCAAGGAACTGGCGATCGTGCGCCACCAGGGCTGGGCCACCGACCTCGGTGGCCACGAGGAGTCCATCAACTGCGTCGCCGCCCCCGTCCGGGGCGCCGACGGACGGGTCGTCGCGGCCATGTCGGTCTCCGCGCCCAATGTCGTCGTCACCGCCGACGAACTCCTCATCCTGCTCCCGCTGGTGCGCCGTACCGCGGACGCCATCACCCGGGAGTACTCCGGCAACGCCCCAGCAAAGGACTCCGTATGACGGACAAGACCGCCCTGACCCCGAAGACCCACACGACCCCGCCCGCCCGGTTCTCCCACGGCGTGCGGAAGGGCAACATCCTCCAGGTCGCCGGCCAGGTGGGCTTCCTGCCCGCTGAGGAGGGCAAGCCGCCCACGCCCGCGGGCCCCACCCTGCGCGAGCAGACCCTGCAGACCCTCGCCAACGTCAAGGCGATCCTCGAGGAGGGCGGGGCCGGCTGGGACGACGTGATGATGATCCGTGTGTATCTGACCGACGTGGACCACTTCGCCGAGATGAACGAGATCTACAACGCCTACTTCGACGAGCAGGGCCTCACCCAGCCGCCCGCCGCCCGGACCACCGTCTACGTGGGCCTCCCGGTCGGCCTCCTCATCGAGATCGACGCACTGGCCGTACTCGGCTGACCCGGCCCCGGCCGCCGCTCCCGCACCCCGTACGCCGGCACGGCGCCCCCACCCCCGGGGCGCCGTGCCGCGATCCCCCCTGCCCGAAAGCTCCATGGCCTTACGAGAAGCCAGAGGTCCCCCCGCCATGCCCATGCCGTTCCTGGCAGCCTCCACCGCCCCACCACCCCCACCCCACACCGGCGGCCTGCTCGCCGTCGTCCACGGCACCGCCGGCCTGCTCACCGTCGCGGCGCTCGGTATCGCGCTCCTGCTGTTCCTGATCATCAAGGCGCGGCTCCAGCCCTTCGTCGCGCTGCTCGCGGTCTCCATAGCCGTCGGCCTCGGCGCCGGACTGTCCGTCACCGAACTCTTCGGCACGGTCCAGCGCTCCGACGCCGTCTCCCTCATCGAGTCCGGCATGGGCGGCACCCTCGGCCACATCGCCGTCATCATCGGCCTCGGCACCATGCTCGGCGCGGTCCTCGAGGTCAGCGGGGGCGCCGAGGTGCTGGCCTCCCGGCTGCTGAACCTCTTCGGCGAGCGGCGCGCCCCGCTCGCCATGGGACTCACGGGTCTGATCTTCGGCATCCCCGTCTTCTTCGACGTCGGCATCTTCGTCCTCGCGCCGATCGTGTACGCGGCGGCCAAGCGGGGTGGCAAGTCGATCCTGCTCTACTGCCTGCCGCTGCTCGCGGGCCTGTCCATGACCCACGCCTTCCTGCCGCCGCACCCGGGCCCGGTCGCCGCCGCCGGACTGCTGAAGGTCGACCTCGGCATGGTCATCCTCATGGGCATCGTCTGCGGCATCCCGGCGGTGCTGGCCGCATGGGCGTGGGCGGCCTGGATCGGCAAGCGGATCTTCGTGCCCGTACCGCAGGACATGGTGGAGGCGGCCGAGGAGGCGAAGAAGGCGCTGGTCGGGGAGCAGCGGTCGGCCGGCGTGGCACCCGCGGAGAAGCCGGTGCCGCTGACCACGGTCTTCGTGATCATCGGCACGCCGCTGGTACTGATCCTCCTGGCGACCTTCTCGTCGATCGCCTTCGCCCCCTCGGCAGGACGGTCGGTGATCGAGTTCTTCGGCCACCCTTTCGTGGCGCTGACGATCGCGCTGCTGCTGGCGTACTACCTGCTCGGCATCCGCCGCGG
Source organism: Streptomyces sp. NPDC002513 (assembly GCF_053595355.1). Taxonomy (NCBI): domain Bacteria; kingdom Bacillati; phylum Actinomycetota; class Actinomycetes; order Kitasatosporales; family Streptomycetaceae; genus Streptomyces; species Streptomyces sp. NPDC002513. The sequence continues at coordinate 43,258 of NZ_JBSFXK010000002.1, forward strand.
CTGGTCCCGCTCATCGCTTCAGACGGTGTCCACCGCCTCCCTCAAGCCGGTCGGCAACATCCTGCTCGTGGTCGGCGCGGGCGGGATCTTCGGTGCGGTCCTCAAGGGCAGCGGGGTCGCGCAGGCCCTCTCCGACACCTTCCACGGCGTCGGCCTGCCGGTGATCGTCCTCGCGTATCTGATCTCGCTCGTCCTGCGCGTGGCCCAGGGCTCGGCGACGGTCGCGATCGTCACGACGGCGGGTATCGTCGCCCCGCTGCTGACGGACGGTCACTACTCCCAGGCCTTCGTCGCCCTGGTCATCATGGCCATCTCGGCCGGGTCCATCTTCGCCTCCCACGTCAACGACGGGGGCTTTTGGATGGTGGCCAAGTACTTCGGCATCAGTGAGCGGGACACGCTGCGGACGTGGACGGTGCTGGAGTCGGTGCTGTCGGTGGCCGGGTTCGCGGTGGCCGCCGTGGTGAGTTCCTTCGTATAGCGAGAATTCGTATAACGATGCAGGGGCCGGCTGTGTCCGTCGCAGGATCTTCGACCATACTGCCCGCTGTGGAGCAGCGCATAGGTCCGAGCAGCCAGCCCCTGGACGGAGCCGGGATCGACCCGGCCTTCATTCCCGGGCTCACCTCACCCGTGTCCGCCGAACGGCGGGATTCCGTCGAACCGCAGGACGCGGTACCGGGGGATGTCGTACTGGAGGACGCGGTACCGGGCGGCGGGGAAGCCGCCGCGGAGCCGGCGGATCCCGCGGAGCCGGCTGCGGTGCGCGGGGAGTCCGAGAGCGAGGACGCCGCGGACGAGCCCGTGGCCGACGAGGCCGGAGCCGAGGAGAAGGCCCCCGAGGGCCCCGTCTTCGAGGCCGCCGACCGGCGCGCGCGGATCGTCGCGGACAACAACGGCGTACGGCTGCGCCTGGACGACCAGGAGTGCGAGTTCCGCTGGGACGAGATCGGCGCCGTCGAGACGCAGACCGCGCGCTTCGGCAAGCGGTTCACCGTCACGGTGCACACGCCTGACCGCCGCTGGTACCCGATCGAGATCGAGGCGACGGCCAGGGCGCGTTTCACGGAGTGGGAGGCCCGGCTGGACGAGGTTCTGGACACCTACTTCGAGGACGTCGAGAGGGAACCCGCCGACGCGCGGGACGCCGGCTGAACCACGGCGTCAGCCACAGTAGTGGGCCACCTTGCCGATGGACCGGGCCCGGCCGGGCGCACGCGCTGTCAGCCGCGCGTGAACCACCGTGCGCTGGTGGCGATGACCTCCATCTGCTGCAGGGTGAGCGCGGGGGCCGTACGGGTCGCCGGGGTGTTCTGGGTACCGGAGTTGAAGGCGCTGATCACCACGCGGCGGCCGCCGGGGCGCAGGGTGTCGACGGTCCACATGACGACTCCCCTGCCGCGCTTCTCGCCGGGCCCCTGACGCGTGGCGATCTTGGTGCCGTCGGGCAGGGTCCGGGAGTCGGGGCCGAAGAGCTGGTCCTTGTCCTCCTTCGACAGGCCCGCCTGGACGTTGACCTGGACCAGGCTCGCACCCTTGCCGTCGTCGACGACGACATATCCGAACTCGGGGTCCGCGCTGCCCTTCGAGGCGACCTTGACCCCCTTGGGCAGGAGGGTGGCGAGCGTGGACGACACCGAGCCGCCGGGGACGCCCTGCGGCCGGCTCGGCTCGGTCCTCGGCACCCGGGGATCGGCGGGGATCGCGTCGGCGGCGGCACGCCACTCCGGCGCGCTGACGAGCGCCTTGAGCCGGTCCGGGGACAGGGGAGGCAGGCTGCGGCTGACCGGCGCGTCCTTCTCGGCGGCGGCGTTCCACTCCTGGACGCCGACGTACTGCCCCTTCGGCGTGACGAGTTGGGCGGACCACAGCTTGGTGTCGACGCGGCGGTCCGGGTACTCGTAGCCCTGGAGGATCATGAGCGTCGAACCGTCGGCGAGCCTGCTGGTGGTGCAGGCGTCGTACGGGACGAACACCTTGTCGGGGCACGCGGTGGTCTCCAGGGCCTGGCTGCTGCCGGGACGGAAACGGTCCACCGAGACGGAGACGGCGGCCTTCCCCTTGCCGTCGTCGTACACGACCTGGGCGTACGGCCTCAGCCTGTCGCTCGTGCCCCGCCCCTCCTCATGGGAGAACGTGCCCTTGGGGAGCAGCTTCTCCAGGGTGCGGACGAGATCGTCCCGGGACAGGGCGGCCGGCGGAGTGGGCGCGGCGGCCGGGGTCGTCGGGCTGCCGGCCACGGAGTGCTGCTGCCGGCCGTCGGCCTGGACGCCGGGCAGCACGAGCGCCCCGCCGAGCCCGACGAGCGCGACCCCGGCCGCGCCGCCCGCGATGGCGGCCCGGCGCCGGCGGCGCCTGCGGCCGTAGGTCTCACCGCGTGCGGCCAGGTCGAGCTGGTCGTCCTCGAAGGTGTTGCCGGTGTGGCGCAGGGCCGTGGCGAACTGGCTCTCGAAGGGGTCGTGCTCTTCAACGGGCATGGCGAAACCGCCGTTTCTGCGGACGAGGTGGTGGTCGCCGGCCGGTCGGCCGGAGGGAGATCAGGGCCCGGGGCCCCGGGGCGGATCAGGCTCTCGCGTACTCCCCGAGGGTGTCGCCGAGCAGGATGCGCAGCCGGGCGAGGGCGCGGACGCAGCGGGTGCGGACGGCGGCCGAACTGGTGTTCATGACCGCCGCGGTCTCCTCGATGCTGCGGTCCTCCCAGTAGCGCAGGACGAGCACGGCACGGTCCTTGGCGGACAGGCGTCCGAGCGCCTCCAGGAGGGTGAGCCGCAGCGGTGTGTCCCCCGCGCCCGGATCGGGCAGCTCGGGCAGCACGTCGGTGGCGCGCTCCCTGCGGCTGCTGTGGCGGCGCCGGTGGGCGAGGAAGGTGCGGGTGAGGACGGTCTGGGCGTACCCGGCGGGATTGCCGGCCCGGGAGATCCGGCTCCAGCGCAGGTACACCCGGCCGAGGGTCTCCTGGACGAGGTCCTCGGCGAGATGGGTGTCGCCCCCGGTGAGCAGACAGGCGGACCGGTACAGATGCCCGGCCCGTGCCGCCGCGAACTCCGGGTACCCCTCGCCCCGGCCCTGTCTCATGCGTTCCCCCGTCGTCCTGTCCCCTGCCGGGCCGTCCTGTAGGGCCCTCACCTCTATTGATGCGGTGGGACCACGGAAATGTTTCACCGAACCGGCGCCCTGTTCACGAAACCCCTGATGCCCGGCCAGGGGAGGCCGGGCATCAGGGGCGCACCGCAGGGGGGAGGCGCGGGTCAGGGCAGGGCGTGCACGTGCGGCCCCACCGCGGCGGACCAGGCGTTGCCCGACGCCGCGTCCCAGTTCGTCGACCAGGTCATCGCGCCCCGCAGGTCCGGGTAGGTCGTCGACGGCTTGAAGGAGCCGCAGTTCGTGGCCTTCGTCAGGCAGTCCAGGGCGTTGTCCACCACCGTCGGGGAGACGTAACCGCTGCCCGCCGCGCGCGTCGAGGCGGGGACGCCCAGGCCCACCTGCGACGGGGACAGACCGCCCTGGAGCTGGATGCAGGCCAGGGCCGTCAGGAAGTCCACCGAGCCCTGGCTGTAGACCTTGCCGTCGCAGCCGAGCATGGAACCGCTGTTGTAGTACTGGGTGTTGACGACCGTCAGGATGTCCTTCACGTTCAGCGCGGTCTGGAATTGACTTCCGCTCCCCGGTCTAAAGGCCGGGGATTCCCACCACGGTCGTCTGACCGTCTCGGTGGGTTCCTGCTTCGGCGCGCTGTGCCGGTACGAGTACCGGTCTTACCTGCGCTCGACAGGCTGGCACCGCCAGTCCGGCGGCCTTGGCGACGTTGACCGCCGCGTTGATGTCCCGGTCGAGGACGGCCCCGCAGGCACCGCACTCCCATACGCGGATGTGCAGGGGCTTGGGGCCGTCCTTGACGCCGCACTGCGAGCGGACCTGGGAGGTCGGCTCGAACCGTCCCATGCGGTGGAAGCTGCGGCCGGACTTCGCGGCCTTGTACTCCAGCATCGTCACGAACGCGGACCATCCGGCGTCGTGCACGGACTTGGCCAGGCGTGTACGGGCGAGCCCCTTCACTGCCAGGTCTTCCACTGCGACCGCTTGGTTGTCGCGGATCAGCCGGGTGGAAAGCTGGTGGTGAAACTCGCGCCGTGCGTCGGCGACCTGCGCGTGAGCGCGGGCGACCTTGGCCCTGGCCTTGTCCCGGTCACGCGCACTTGGTTTTCGTGACCAAGTGCCGGCACAAGGTCTTCAAGGACGCGCACCTGACGCGCATGGAGGAGATCATGCGTGCCGTCTGCGCCGACTTCGAATGCGAGCCGGTCGAGTTCAACGGCGAGAACAACCACGTCCACCTGCTCGTGAACTTCCCACCGAAGGTTGCCCTGTCCAAGTTGGCCCAACAGCCTCAAGGGTGTCAGTCCCGCAGGCTGCGCCAGGAGTATCCAGAACTGGTCCGGCACTACTGGCGGGCACAGCGGCTGTGGTCCGGCTCGTGCTTCGCCGGGTCCGTCGGTGGGGCTCCGCTGTCGATCGTGAAGCAGTACATCGAGCAGCAGAACCGGCCCGTCTGAGCTGAGGTCGACAGTGCGGACCCGTGCACACAGCGCGGGTCAGAGCACTTCTCAGAATCGCTTCACCACCGGGCTGAAGCCCGGTGCACTGTGGTCCAGACCAATCTGGTTGTCAAGACCTCCGGTGCGCTCGACGCCCTGGCCGGCGGGTCGAGTTGTGGCATATGCCCCTACTCTGTGTCGATCATGCTCACACCTTCGGTGAGATGATCTTCCGGATTCAGTGTTGAGCGGGGCATGCCGTGGATATGGTGCTGGTGCAGGACGATGCAAGAGGACGCAACAGGGGCCAACTGAGGCGGTGGTCGACCACCCCGCCGCAGTGAACGGGGTGGTGTGCAGCCGTGCCGACCGCGATAGCCGTCACCAGTCCCGACCTGGTGCTCCCGCCGCTCGACCGGCAGACCCCGCCCGCCGCGGTCCAGCCCCAGCCCACGCTGGAGCAGTCCCTGAACGGCATGCAGGCGCTCATCGAGCAGCACGGATACGTCATCGTGCTGCACTCCGCCTCCGGTGACGACCCGGCCGTCCAGCGGCTGCACACCGTGCGCTCCGTCCTGGAGAGCGACCGCGTCGCGCTGCTCGGCCTCGATCTGCCCCCGCTCGGGCTGGCCCTGCTCGCCCAGCAGTTACGGCAGTTGTCGGTCTGCGACCTCAGCCCGGGCGTCCTGGCGTCGTCCGCGCGGCTGCTCGCCCACTACGTCTACGCCGGTGCCCTCCTCGGCTCGGTCACCAGGCTCGACCGCGTCCCGGTCCCGCTCGCCTCCCACGCCAAGTCATGGGTGCCGAGTGCCCAGTTCGCCGTTCTCGCCCATCCCCGGCCGCGGCTCGTCCGCGTCGGTCAGGAGGAGTTACCGGGCCCCGAGTTCGGCACCCGGATGGTCGTCGCCGCCGGGCAGCCGCCCTCGGACTGGGTCACCGCCTCCCTCGCGCCCGCCTGGCGTGTGCAGGGCGTCGCGACCGTGCCCCTCCCGCGGGAGTCGGGCCACTGGTGGGGGACCCAGCGGCTCGTGGAGTTCGCCGCGGGCCTGCCCGACGTGTCCGTGCTCTATCAGCTCGTCACCTCCGTACGACGCGAGGTGTGCCACTGGTGCGGCCTCGAACTCATCGGCGACCGCTGCGGTTTCTGCGCCGCGTCGCTGCCGGAACCCGAGGACCGGCAACAACCGGTCGCCGCCGCACGCGCACTGTCACGAGGCGGCACGTGAGCACCGTACGCACCACTTCACCGCCGTACGCCCGACTCCGTGCCCCGGCCGCACCCGTTCACGGCCCGCCGCACCACCGCCCGGCCCGACCGCACCACTGCTCGACCGCCCCCCGGCCGGACGGCGGGTCCGCCCGACCGCACGGCACGTCCCCCCGAGGTGAGATGTAGTGAACGCACGACAGCGCCGCGGCGTCATCCTGCTGGTGCTCTCGGCCCTCGCCGCCGTCGGCGCCTTCGCCGGCGTCCTGTCGGTGATCCGCGACGTGAACGCGAAGGTCGGACCGGAGGTCACGGCGTACCGGCTCAAGGACGACATCCCGCCGTACCGGGCGCTCACGGCCGACCAGTTCGAGCGGGTCGCCATGCCCCGGCGCTGGCTGTCCGCGACGGCGGTCACCAGCCTCTCGCAGATCCGCGGCAAGATCGCGGTGACCCGGCTGGGGAAGGGGTCGCTGCTGCAGACCGACATGATCGTCGACCGGCCCGCGCTCCAGCCGGGACAGCAGGAGATCGCGATCATGATCGACGCGTCCACCGGCGTCGCGGGCAAGATCGACCCCGGCTCGCGGGTCAACATCTACGCCACCTTCAAGGCCCAGAACGACAAGGCCAAGGACGAGTCCAAGATCATCGTGACCAACGCCCGTGTCATCGACGTCGGCAAGCTCACCGCCCTCGACCCGGGGCAGTCCACCGACGAGCGCCGCCGCACCGCCACCGAGGCCGTCCCCATCACCTTCGCCCTCGACACGGCGGACGCCCAACGGGTCGCGTACGCGGAGTCGTTCGCGGAACACGTCCGGCTCGCCCTGGTCGCGGGCGGCTCCGAGACGGCGGTCACCCCCGGCGACCGCACGTACACCCTCGACCAGGACAAGTAGGAGGCCACGCATGAGGTCCGTCCCGTCCGTCCCGGTCCCCGGCGGTTCCGTCCGCAGCCGTTCCGTTCCCGGCCGATCCGTCCCCAGCCGTTCCGCCGTCCGCAGCCGTTCCGTCCCCGGCGGTTCTGACCTCGGGGGGTTTCGCCGATGACCATCCGTGTCCTGTCCGCCGTCGGCGACGTCGACGTGGTCCGCGCGCTCTCCAGCCTGCTCGGCCAGCTCCCCGACACCGAGCCCGCCCCGCCGGTGCCGGACTCCACCGCCCTGCTCGACGCCCTGGCGCGGCTGGCCGGCGAGTCCCTCGAGGAACTGCCCGAGGTCGTGCTCGTCCACGAGCGGATCGGGCCGGTCCCCGCGCTCGACCTGATCCGCGACCTGGCCATGCGGTTCCCGGCGGTCGGCGTCGTCCTCATCACCGCCGACACGAGCACCGGCGTGCTCACCGCCGCGATGGACTCCGGCGCCCGCGGCATCGTCACCCTCCCCCTCGGCTACGACGCCCTCGCCGAACGGGTCCAGGCCGCCGCCGCCTGGTCCGCCGGGATGCGGCGCCACCTCGGCAGCGGGGCCCCCGAGCTGTACGCCGGCCCCGGCGGGACCCTGGTCACCGTGACCGGCGCGAAGGGCGGCGTCGGCGCGACCGTCACGGCCGTCCAACTGGCACTGGCGGCACGGGCGTCGGGCCGTACCGTCGCCCTCGTCGATCTCGACCTGCAGTCCGGGGACATCGCCTCGTATCTGGACGTGCAGTTCCGGCGCTCGATCGCCGACCTCGCCGCGATCACGGACATCACCCCCCGCGTCCTCCAGGACGCCCTCTACACCCACGACAGCGGCATCGGGCTCCTGCTCGCCCCCGCCGAGGGCGAACGCGGCGAGGAGGTCACCGACCGGGTGGCGCGCCAGGTCATCGGCGCGCTGCGCTCCCGCCACGACGTGGTGATCGTCGACTGCGGCGCCCAGATGAACTCCGCGACCGCCGCGGTCGTCGAGAGCGCCGACCAGGCGCTGCTGCTCGTCACCCCGGACGTGGTCGCGGTCCGCGCCGCCAAGCGGATGGTGCGCATGTGGGACCGGCTCCAGATCCGCAAGGCCGAGGAGACGCTCACGGTCGTCAACCGCCACGCGCGCGGTACGGAGATCCAGCCGTCCCTCGTCGAACGCATCACCGGCACCAAGGTGGCCCGCGCCACCGTCCCGGCGTCCTTCAAGGAACTCCAGTCGGTGGTGGACGCCGGGCGCCTGCAGGATCTCGACGCCCGTTCCACGGTGAAGCAGGCGCTGTGGGCGCTGGCGGGCGAGCTGGGCCTGGTGGCGGTGCAGGAGGGCGGGGGCGGACGCCGGCGCAGGGCCTCCTCGGACCGGGGGGCGCTGACCCTGTGGCGCAAGGGCGGGGACCGGGGCGCGGTCACCCTGGAGTTCGCCGGGATGTTCCCGCTGCTGCTGGTCGTGATGGCGCTGCTGTGGGAGTGCGTCCTGTACGGCTACACGTACTCCCTGGCGGGCAACGCGGCCGACGAGGCGGCGCGGGCGGCCACGGCGGCCCAGGCCGTGCAGGGCGACGCGGCGGGGGCGTGCCGGTCGGCGGGGGCGGCGCATCTGCCGGACGCCTGGCGCGGCGCGGACATCCGCTGCGGGCAGGAGGGGCCGGTGATGAAGGCGACGGTACGGGCGCAGGTCCCGCTGTTCTTCCCGGGCGTCAACCCGGGGTGGCTGGTGGAGGGGTCCGCCGGGGCGGCCCTGGAGGGGGACGGCCGATGAGGACGCTGCTCCGCCGCCGGGGGGCCGGGCCGTCGGGTGGGCGGTTGCGCTTACGGGGAGGCGATCCGGTGGCTGGGCGGGCGCGCCACCCTGGAGCCGCCGCCCCGTCGGACGGGCGGGTGCGCCGCCGTAGAGCCGTAGCGGTCGGTGGGCGGGCACGCCGCCGGGGCGCCGAGCCGCCGGGTGGGCGGGCGCGCTTTCGGGGAGTCGTCCCGGAGGACGAGCCGCTGTACCGCCGTGGAGCCGCCCCGGCGGGCAAGCGGCTGCGCCTGCGCGACGACCGAGGTGTCTCCATGCTCGAATTCGCCGGCTTCCTGCCCATCCTCCTCGTCATCGGCATGGCCGCCGTCCAACTGGGCCTCATCGGCTACGGCATCAACCAGGCCGGCACCGCCGCCCGCGCCGCCGCCCGCGTGGCCTCGCAGAACGGCGACGGGGGCGCGGCGGGCGCGGCGGCCGTCAGCGGCTGGCTCGACCCGCGCGTCGACGCCCCCCGGGGCGCCGGCACCACCACCGCCACCGTCACGGTCACCGTGCCCTCCGTCATCCCCCTCCTCGGCGACTGGCCCGTGACCCGCCACGCCACCATGCCCAACGACCCCGCCCCCCTCGCCCCGGGAAGGAGCTGACGACCGGTATGAGTCTCCGCTCCCGTATCGCCGCCCCCGACGACGGCGCAGCCGCCCGCGAGGACGGACACCTCGTCGCGGTCTACCGTGCCAAGCTCCTCGAAGAGATCGACCTCGCGGAGATGTCCGGCCTCGCGACCGCCGACCGCCGGGTCCGCCTGGAGCGCGTCCTCGGCCACATCATCAGCCGGGAGGGCCCGGTCCTCTCCTCGGCCGAACGCTCCCAGCTCATCCGCCGGGTCGTCGACGAGGCCCTCGGCCTCGGCGTCCTCGAACCGCTCCTCGCCGACACGTCGATCACCGAGATCATGGTGAACGGCCCGGACTCGATCTTCGTGGAGCGGGCGGGCCGCGTCGAACAGCTCCCGCTGCGCTTCGCCTCCACCGAGCAGCTGATGCAGACGATCGAACGGATCGTCTCGACGGTCAACCGGCGCGTCGACGAGTCCAACCCGATGGTCGACGCCCGGCTGCCCACCGGCGAACGCGTCAACGTCATCATCCCGCCGCTCGCCCTGACCGGTCCCACCCTCACGATCCGCCGCTTCCCGCGTGCCTACACCCTCCCCGAACTCATCGGCCTCGGCTCCCTCGACGAGCAGATGCTGATGCTGCTGGCCGCGTTCGTCCGCGCCCGCTTCAACCTCATCGTCAGCGGCGGCACGGGTACCGGGAAGACGACCCTGCTCAACGCCCTGTCCGGGCTGGTCCCCGCGCACGAGCGCATCATCACCATCGAGGACTCCGCCGAGCTCCAGCTCCAGCAGGAACACGTCATCCGCCTGGAGTCCCGCCCCCCGAACGTCGAGGGCAAGGGCCAGATCACCATCCGCGACCTGGTCCGCAACAGCCTGAGGATGCGCCCCGACCGCATCATCGTCGGTGAGGTCCGCGGCGGCGAGACCCTCGACATGCTCCAGGCGATGTCCACGGGCCACGACGGCTCGCTCGCCACCGTCCACGCCAACTCCGCCGAGGACGCCCTCATGCGGCTGCAGACCCTGGGCTCGATGTCCGAGGTGCTCATCCCGTTCGAGGCGCTGAAGGACCAGATCAACTCGGCGGTGGACGTGGTCGTCCAGCTCGCCCGGTACGCCGACGGCTCCCGCAAGGTCGTGGAGATCGCCCTCGTGGTCTCCCACGGCCGCGAGCAGTTCCGCGTCGCCACCGTGTCCCGCTTCGTGCCCGACCCCCTCGGAGCCGACCGGATCATCCGCGGCCGCTTCGAGCACCTTCCGCTGCCCCGGGCGGTCGCGGAGAAGCTGTACGTCGCCGACGAACCGCTTCCGCCGGCGTTCGGTGTCGCGGAGGCCATCGACGTACTCCCCACCCGGCAGGCCCTCGGATGACCCCCGCTCACGTCAGGAGCGCGCCATGAACGACCCCGCCCTCCTCGCCCTCGGCGCCACCGTCCTCACCGGCACGCTCGCCGTGGCGGGCGGCCACCTGTACGCCTCCGGCCGGGCCCAGCGGCAGGCACTCGTCGACCGGCTCTCCGGCGACCCGGCGGGCCCCCCGCGCACGGCGTCCGGCCGCGTCCGGCGCTTCACCGCGGTCGACCGATGGCTGCGCCGCACCCGCCTGGGCCGCACCCTCCGGCTGCGCCTGTCGGCGACGGGACTCGATCTGACGCCGGGGGAGTTCTTCATCTACGTCGTCGCCGTCGTCGTCGCGCTGTGGCTCATCGCGGCGTCGACGCTGGCCCCCTTCTTCGGCCCGATCGCCGCACTGGTGTGCGTCTGGAGCGCGGCCGTCTTCCTCAACTGGCAGCGGCAGAAACGCATCGAGGCCTTCATCAGCCAGCTCCCGGACGTGGCCCGCCTGCTGGCCAACGCCACGGCCGCCGGTCTCGCCCTGCGCACCGCCCTCGCCATGGCCGCGGAGGAGCTTCAGGCTCCGGCCGGCGAGGAACTGGCCCGGGTGGCCGACCAGTTGATGCTCGGCCGCTCGGTCGAGGACACCCTCGGCGAACTCGCCGAACGCCTGCCCTCCCGCGAACTGGTCGTCCTGGTCACCACGCTGGTCCTGGCCAACAAGGCCGGCGGCTCGGTCGTCAACTCGCTGCGCAACCTCACCCAGACCCTGGAGGACCGCAAGGAGACCCGGCGCGAGGTCCGCACCATGCTCTCCGAGGTCAACGCGACCGCCTTCACGGTCCCGCTGCTGGGCCTCGGCTCCCTCGTCCTGGTCAACTCCTCCAACGAGGGCGCCCTCGCCCGGGTCACCGGCTCCCCGCTGGGCCAGGGCCTGGTGCTGCTCGCGCTCGGCCTCTACACGGTCGGCTTCTTCGTCATCCGCCGTCTCGGCAAGATCGAAGTATGAGAAGGGGACCGCGATGAGCGCGCTGCTGCCACTGCTGCTCGCCCTGCTGACGGCCGTCTCCGTCACGGGGATCCTTCTCGGGATCCGTCTGATCCGCGCGGACGCCAAACTGCCGAGCGACCTGGCGCTCGCGCTGGAGGTGGGCGCCAGCCGTGTCTCCACGGCGGGCTCGGCGGTCGACCGCCTCGGCATGCGCTTCGCCCCGCTCGTGCTGCGCCTCATGGGGCCGCGCCGGGTCGACGTCAAACGCCGCCGGATCGACATGGCGGGCAACCCCGGGGGTCTCACCCTGCAACGGTACGCCGCGCGCCGGGCGGTGTACGGGATCTTCGGCCTGGTCGTGGGCCTGATGTTCCTCACGAACGGACAACTGCTCTTCGCGGCCCTCACGTTCGCGTTCGGCCTGCTCGCCGCCGACGCCCTGATCTGGCAGGCCGTCCGCGAACGCAAGGACGTCATCGACCGTACGCTGCCGGACTTCCTGGACGTCCTCGCGGTCGTCGTCTCGGCCGGCCTCGGCTTCCGCCAGGCACTGGACCGGGTCGCGGAGAAGTACGAGGGGCCCTGGGCGGACGAACTGCGCATCACCCTGCGCCAGATGGACATGGGCGTCAGCCGCCGCCAGGCCTTCGACGAACTGCGCCGGCGCAACTCCTCCGAGCAGGTCGCCCAGTTCGTCTCCGCGCTGCAACAGGGGGAGGAACTGGGCTCCCCGATCGCGGAGACACTGATCCAGCTCGCCACCGACATGCGGCGCACGGACGCCCAGAACGCCCGCCGCCGCGCGGCCAAGACGATCCCCAAGGCCACGCTGGTCACCCTGGTCTTCATGCTCCCGGCGACGATGATCCTCATCGCCACAGGCATGTTCCTGGGCTCGGGGACGAACTTCGGATCGATCCTGGGCCGATGATGAGCAACCGGACCGGCCGCCCCACCCCCGGCTACCTGGAGGACGACGCCCCGCCGCCCGCCAGCGTCCGTCTCCAGCTGAGCGCGTTGCAGGCCCTGTGCCGCCAGACCGTGGCCGTACGCCTCGCCATGGTCGTGATCGGCGCCCCGTTCGCCCTGGCCAACTCCCCCTCCGGCGCCCTGCGCTACGCCGTCCTCGCCGCCGCCGTGCTCGGCGTCATGACGTCGTACGCCCTGCTGCGCGACTGGGACCGCGTCGGCCCGCGCCTGCTCGCCCACCCGACGCTCATGGCACTGGACCTGCTCTTCGTCGCCACGCTCCTGCTGACCGCGTCCCCCGCCTCCCCCCTCGCCTACGCCACGGTCTGCACCCCCCTGCTGTCCGGCCTGCTCTACGGCTGGCGCGGCGCCGGCGTCCTCACGGGCCTGCAACTCGGCGTCGTACTGGGGGTGTTCAGAGCCTGGGAGCACCGCCCCGGGGCCGGGGTCAGCACCCTTCTCATCGCCGGGTTCTGCGTCGCCGCGGGGATCATCGGAGTCACCCTGCGCAATCTGATGTTCCGTTTCGGCGCCGCCGGCGAGGCGCTGTCCGAGGCGAACGCCCGGCTCGCGGCGGCCGAGGCCGTCGCGTCCGAACGCGCCCGGCTCGCCCGGGAGATGCACGACTCGGTGGCGAAGACCCTGCACGGCCTGGCACTGGCCGCGGAGGCGCTCGCCGCCTCGGCCGGGCACCGCGACCCCGCCACGCTCCAGCGTCAGGCGGCCCAGGTGGCGGACGCCGCCCGGCGGGCCGCGACGGAGTCCCGGGACCTGCTGTCGGACCTGCGGCGCCGTACCGACTTCACGGCGGGACGGCTGGACCTGGCTGCCGAAGTCGGCGCACGCGCCCGGGCGTTCACCGCCCGCGGCGACGCGGAGACCGAACTGAGGCTGCCGGACACACCGCTCCTCCTGCCGTACGCGGCCGCCCACGACGTCCTGTCCATCGTCTCCGAGGCGCTGGAGAACACCCACCGCCACGCCCACGCCACCCGCGTACGCATCGAACTCGACGTCACCGGGTTCGAGGCGTTCGACCTACGGGTCGGGGACGACGGTGCCGGCCTGCCCCCGACCGCCGTGCCCGAGGACCTGGCGAGAACCGGCCACTTCGGTCTGCTGGGCATGGCGGAACGCGCCGCGTCCCTGCGCGGCCGGCTCCACCTCGGCCGCTCACCGCTGGGCGGCGCCGAGATCCGGCTGCACGTCCCCGTCCCCGCCCCCGCTCCCCACCGCCCCCAAGAGGAGGCCGCACATGCCTGACCAGGCACTTCCCGGTCCGCCGCTGCGCGTCCTCGTGGCCGACGACAACCCGGTCGTACGGGCGGGCCTGACCGCCCTGCTGTCCGTCCACGGCGACATCGAGGTCGTGGCGGAGGCGGCGGACGGCGGGCAGGCGCTCGTCTGTGCGGCCCGGCACCGTCCGGACGTCGTCCTCCTGGACGTCCGCATGCCCGGCACGGACGGCTTGACCGCACTGCCCCGGCTGGCCCGCACGGCCCCCGTGATGATGCTGACGTACAGCAGGGAACCCGAGGTCGTGGCGGAGGCGCTGCGCCGCGGGGCCTCCGGCTATCTGGTGCACGGCGAGTTCACGGCCGCCGAACTGGTCGCCGCGGTACGGAAGCTGAGGGAGGGGAGGCAGGTTGTCCCGTCTTTATTCGGAGCTTCCTACGAACGAGGGGAAAGTCCTTCGCATGTGCAACCGGTTGTGTCACATTCGTCGAAGGCTCTCGGCGCTCCTGCGGGGGGTCTGCGGCGCCGTGCCGCAGGATGGCTGGACTTCGGCCTGAGCTCCAGGGAGGTGGAGGTCATGGATCTCATCGCGGCCGGCATGAACAACCGGCAGATCGCCGCCGCCTGCTTCATCAGCGAGAAGACAGTCAAGAATCACATCAATCGTATCTTCGCGAAACTGCACAGTTCCTCACGCAGCGAAGCGATCGCCCGCTGGCTGGGGACGGCCGGCGGGGGGTGGAGCCGATGACCGCCCGCGAGCACGGAAGTTGGGCCCCTGGGCCCACTCGGAGTAAGGGTGCTTTCACATACGGTGCGTGGGTTGGTCGTAGCCGCATCGGGCGGGAGGTCAGGGGCCGTGGTGACGAGGACGAGGCACAGGATCGGCGCGTGGCGAAGGACCGTGGTGTCCCGGATGCGGGGAGCCGGGCGGGACGCGGGGGCGGGGTTCGTGGAGTATGCCGGGCTGATGATCATCATCGCGGGGATCTTCACATTGATCGACGGTCTGGGGCTGGACGGGCTCATCTCGCGAGCGATCTACAACGCCGTCAACAATGTTGTCAGCGGAGGCGGCTGACCTCTCCCCAGCCGCGAGGCGACCGGGGACAAACCCTGCCGATCTACATCTGGCTGACAGGCATTCTATTGTTCGCCGCGTTCGCCTTTTTCGCATTCGCCCAAGCAGCGTCCGCCCGCAATGGAGCTCAGTCCGCGGCGGACGCTGCGGCGTTGGCGGCGGCACAGGACTCCCGCGATGAGTTGATGACGGGCCTGCAACAGGCCATCGGAAAAGACGACGACTGGCTGAAATGGCTTCAGGGCCAAGACCTCCAGGGTGCGGGAGCGAGCGCCGCCGCCGAGCGGCTGGCCGCCGACAACGACGCGACCGTGCTGGACACCGCCCCCACCATCGTGAACGGCTACCCGGGTTACCGGGTGGCGATCGAGACGCGCTACACGGTGGGGAAATCCATCATTCCGGGCACGGAGACGCGGCACGCGAGGGCCGAGGCCGTCGCGGTGATCCAGCCGCGCTGTACCGTCCCGTCGGACGCCGACCCGAAGAAGCCCGTACAGCTCGACTGTGACGGTCATTCCGTCGACATCGACCCCGACCATTTCCATTCGGACGACCTTCCTGACGCGTCCGTGCTGTTCTCTGTGCATCTGGCCGAGTGAAAGGAAGCCGTACCGATGGACTTTCCGCGCACCATGAAGGGCCGCAGGGCGCTGAGCGCGGTCGCGGTCGGGCTGGTCCTCACGGCGGCCGGTTGCGGCGGGAGCAGTGACGGACAGTCGGACAAGGGGGCCGGGGCTTCGTCAGTTCCGACTCCCGCCCGGAGCGGCAACGGTCAGAAGCAGTCCCAGGCGCCCCAGACGGATGCGGTGCTCGCCGAGGTGAAAGGCGAGAACGGCCTGACTCTCACGATCACCTCTGCTAAGCGTGACGCTGGAGGCTTCGTCACCGTGGAGGGAACAGTGACGAACAATACGTCCGACATCTGGCTCGCAGAGACATGGCGCGGCGACGAACGCGAGCTGTCCAGGAACGGCTCTTCCCTCGCAGGAGCCAGCCTGATCGACCAGAAGGGCAAGAAGAAGTATCTGGTCCTTCGGGACACCACGGGGCGCTGCCTGTGCACGAAGTTCGACGGCCCCGTCCGCCAAGGACAGACCGCCGACTGGTTCGCCCAGTTCCCCGCCCCACCCGAAGGCACCGACGCCGTCGACTTCCAGGTCGGCGCCATGCCTCCCGCCTCCGTCGAACTCTCCCAGGGGTGAGCCGCCATGCCGCTTCCCCTGCGTGCCGTCACCGCCCTCTCCCTGCTCACCGTTCTCGGTCTCGCCGGTGGCCCCCCGGCCGCCGCCGACGATCCGAGCGCGCCGCCCGGCGCCGTCAGCACCTCGCCGCCACCGTCCGTCGACCCGGCCAGCCCGGGGCTGAAGCTCGCCGACGGGGCCACCCTCGCGCCCGCCAAGGTGCTGGACATCAAGTCCGTCGTGGAGGACCTCGGCGGTGAGGAGCGGCGCGAGGACACCAATGAGAACGTCACGTTCGCGCTCCAGGCGGAGGTGCTGTTCCCCAAGGACAGCCCCAAGCTGAACCCGCAGGCCCGCTCCCGCATCGACGCCATCGCGGACGAGATCAAGAAGCAGAACGCCACGAACATCCGCGTCTTCGGCTTCACCGACAACCTGGGCTCGTACGCCCACGGCCTGGTCCTCTCCAAGAAGCGTGCGGAGGCGGTCCACGACCAGCTCGCCGCGCGCCTCGGCGGGACCGTCACCTTCGAGGTGCGCGGCTACAGCGAGGACTACCCGATCGCCGACAACTCCACGGAGGAGGGCCGTCGCAAGAACCGCCGCGTGGAGGTGTCGTTCCCCAGGGGGGAGTCGTCCCCGGGCACGGCGGGTATCGCCGGAGGGTGAGCCCCGGGTGCGAATCCCCCGGAGCCGCCTCCGCGTCCGTGCGCCTCCGCTGCGCGATGCTCGTGCCGTCCGGATGGCCGATGTCGTACCCGGGAGCTGCCATGAGAAAGATCGTCCTGATGATGTCCATGTCCCTGGACGGCTTCATCGAGGGCCCGAACCGTGAGATCGACTGGCATCTGGTCGACGACGAACTGCACCAGCACTTCAACGATGTGCTCAAAGAGATGGGCGCGTTCCTGGACGGGCGTGTCACCTACGAGCTGATGGCCGGGTTCTGGCCCACCGCGGACGCCGATCCGCACCGCACGGGGCCCATGGTCGAGTACGCCCGGATCTGGCGGAACATGCCGAAGATCGTGTTCTCCCGGACCCTGCGGCACGCCGACTGGCACACCACCATCGTCCGGGACGTCGTCGTCGAGGACATCCTCGCGCTCAAGGAGCAGGACGGCGGCGACCTCGCGCTCGGCGGCGCCGCCCTGGCCGCCGAGTTCCTGCGGCACGACCTCGTGGACGAGTTCCGGGTGTACGTCCATCCGATCCTGGTCGGCCGCGGGCAGCGTCTCTTCGCCGAGAGCGACGAGCTGACCGCCCTGCGCCTGCTCGACACCCGCCGGTTCGGCAACGGTGTCGTCCTCCTGCACTACGAGCGTCCCAGGGACGAGCGGCAGCCCGGCAGCGCGTAAGGGTAAGCGGGTAAAGGTGTTGTGCGTTGCAGGGCCGCTCGCTTGACCTCCTCCCCCGCCTAATGGCGGGGGAGTCCAGCGGTCGCCCGCTGGGTTTCCTGCTTCATTGACGACCGCCCCGTCCGGGAGGACTCCCGTTGAGGTCTTACACCATCTCCACAGGCCGCTGCCGCCAGCCCGGCGGCCAGTGTGTTGCGTGCCGCGTTCACGTCGCGGTCATGCACGGCGCCGCAGTCGCAACGCCACTCGCGGACGTTCAGCGGCAGTTTCTCGCGGACCGTGCCACACGCCCCGCACAGCTTCGAGCTGGGGAACCATCGGTCGATCACGACGAGTTCACGCCCGTACCAGGCGCACTTGTACTCCAGCATCGTCCGCAGCTGCGCCCACGACGCATCCGATATGGCACGCGCCAGGCTGTGGTTCTTCAGCAGGTTGCGGACGGTGAGGTCCTCGATCACGACCGTTTGGTTCTCACGGACGAGACGAGTCGAAAGTTTGTGGAGAAAGTCCCGGCGCCGGTCGGTGATCCGCGCATGGACACGGGCCACCTTGCGGCGGGCCTTCTCCCGGTTCGCGGAGCCCTTGGCCTTGCGGGACAGCTCCCGCTGGGCCTTGGCCAGACGCTCACGGTCGCGGCGCTCGTGCTTGGGGTTGGCGACCTTCTCCCCCGTGGAAAGAGTCACCAGCGAGGTGATGCCCGCGTCGATGCCGACCGCGTTCGCCGTGGCCGGGGCCAGGGCGATGGTGTCCTCGCACAGCAGGGACACGAACCAGCGCCCCGCAGCGTCACGGGACACGGTAACCGTGGTGGGCTCCGCACCCCCCGGCAGCGGACGGGACCACCGGATATCCAGCGGGGCCGTCATCTTCGCCAGCGTCAGACGGCCCTCACGCCACTTGAAGGCGCTACGGGTGTACTCGGCCGACGCACGGGACTTCTTCCGGCTTTTGAAACGCGGGTACTTCGCACGCTTGGCGAAGAAGTTCCCGAAGGCCGTTTGAAGGTGCCGGAGCGCCTGCTGAAGCGGAACCGAGGACACCTCGGCCAGGAAGGCGAGTTCCCCGGCCTTCTTCCACTGCGTCAACGCGGCGGACGACTCCACGTAGGAAATGCGGCGCTGCTCGCCGTACCAGGCGCGGGTGCGTTCCTCCAGCGCCTTGTTGAACACGAGACGGACGCAGCCGAACGTGCGCGACAGCTCCGCCGCCTGCTCGTCCGTGGGGTAGAAGCGGTATTTGAAAGCCCGCTTGACCTGCTGCGTCACTTCTCACATTCTATCAGCTCCCGTGTGAACGGGTCGTGTTGGGCGGATAGCGGAGCGCGCTCCGCCCCTACGCGGCTCCGGACCCGGTATGCGTTCCTCCCCCGGCTGAAGGCGGGGGTTTCCACACAAGGAGTTTCCGATGACTGGACTCGGTGCTGTGTTCCGGCCCCAACTGCCTCCCGAGCGGCTGCGCCCGTTGGTGCGACTGGCGGACGAGTCGGGCCTGGAGGAGCTGTGGCTGTGGGAGGACTGCTTCCTGGAAGGGGGGATCTCGGCCGTGTCCGCCGCGCTCGCCTGGACCGAGCGGCTGCGCGTGGGCGTCGGGCTGCTGCCCGTGCCGCTGCGGAACGTCGCGGTCACCGCGATGGAGGCCGCCACGCTGGAGCGGATGTTCCCGGGCCGGGCGATCCTCGGCGTCGGTCATGGCGTCCAGAGCTGGATGGGCCAGGTCGGCGCCCGTGCCGAGTCACCCGTCACCCTGTTGCGCGAGTACCTCGACGCCCTGCGGTCCCTGCTCCGCGGTGAGCGCGTCACCACGGACGGGCGGTATGTGACGCTGGACGGCGTCGCGCTGGACTGGCCGCCCGCGGAACCGGTCCGCGTTCTCGCCGGGGTCACCGGACCGCGCTCGCTGCGGCTGTCCGGCGAGGCGGCGGACGGGACGATCCTGACCTCGTCCACCACCCCGGAGGGCGTACGGCGGGCCCGCGCCCTCATCGACGAGGGGCGGGCGTCGGCCGGCCGTACCGATCCCCACTCCGTCGTGGTCTACCTGCTCACCGCCACCGGTCCGGGTGCGGTGGCCCGCCTCCGGGCCGAGCTGGAGGCCGAGGGCCTGGGCTCCGTGCCGGACCTCGGCGTCGCCGGGGACGCGGAAGCCGTCGCGCAGGCCGTCCGGCGGCTGGCGGAGGCGGGGGCCGACACCGTGGTCCTCCAGCCCACGGGCGACGAGCCGGACCCCGAGGGCTTCGTGCGGTTCGCGGCCGGGGAAGTCCGCCCGCTGGTGCCGTAGTCCGCCCGCCTGTCCCGCGCCGGTGTGCGGTGACCTGTCCGCCCCGCACCGCTTTGCGGTCGTGCCGGTCGTCCAGGCGCCGGTGTGCGGTCGCCTCACCCGCCTGTCCCGCGCCGCTCTGCGGTCGCCCGTCCGTCCCGCGCCGCTATGCGGTCGCCCGTCCGTCCCGCTCCGAAATGCGGTCGCGTCGTGTGTCCGGCCGCTGGGAGCATGACCGGTATGAGTGGCGACCGTACGTTCGAAGACCTCGTCCGTGAAGCCGTCGAGGCTCCCGTCGACGGCTGGGACTTCTCGTGGTTCGAGGGACGGGCGACGGAGGAGCGGCCCCCGTGGGGGTACGCGCGTTCGATGGCGGAGCGGCTCGCGCGTGCCTCCGCCGCGCTCGACATCCAGACCGGGGGCGGAGAGGTCCTGGCCTCCGCCCCGGCGCTGCCGCCGCTCACCGTCGCCACCGAGGGCTGGCCGCCGAACGTCGCCCGGGCCACCGCCCTGCTGCACCCGCGCGGTGCCGTGGTCGTCGCCTCGCCCGAGGACGCCCCGCTGCCGTTCGCGGACGCCGCCTTCGACCTCGTCACCAGCCGGCACCCGGTGCGGACGTACTGGGGTGAGATCGCCCGTGTGCTGCGCCCCGGCGGCACGTACTTCTCTCAGCAGGTCGGCCCGGCGAGCGCGTTCGAGATCGTCGAGTACTTCCTCGGGCCGCAGCCGGAGGAGGTCCGCGGCGCCCGGGAACCGCAGCGCGCGCGGGCCGAGGCCGAGGCGGCCGGTCTTGAGGTCGTCGACCTCCAGGAGGCCCGGCTGCGCATGGAGTTCCACGACATCGGCGCGGTCGTCCACTTCCTGCGCAAGGTGATCTGGATGGTGCCCGGCTTCACCGTGGAGCGGTATGAGTCCCGGCTGCGGTCCCTGCACGAGCGGATCCGTTCCCGGGGGCCGTTCGTCGCCCACAGCACCCGCTTCCTCGTCGAGGCCCGCGCCCTTGGGGCGGAGCGGGCCCGGTGAGGGGGCGCGCGCCCGGCGGTGTCCCCTCGTCGTCGACGGCGGCTCGCGCCGTCCTCGGCGCTCACAGACCAAGGTGATTCGCCTGAGCAAAGCCGCGCGGGCGGCACCGTGCGGCGGAGGGGGGTGCGCGGTGCCCTGCCCGGCGCCGACACGCCGTCAGGCGTCCTCCAGCCGGACACGGCTTCCGCGTCGTAGGCCCCAGCGCTGCATCACCCCGGCCTCCGCCTCCAGAACATGGCGCGCTCGCGGGCGGGGCAGACCGATCCGTCCCGGTGGCATCGTGCGTACCGCCAGCACCCGCAGGTTCCGGTCCAGATAGGCGACGTCGATCGCGAACCGCATCCCCAGGGTGTGCACCGCGCTCGCCGGACTGAGCAGCAGTGCCCCCTCGATCCCGTGCCGCCCGAGCAGCCCGCGCCGCCGGTCGTGCGCCGACCGGGCGACCTCCAGGGGTACCGGGGCGGCCGTCCCCGCCGTGATGAACGTGGCCATGACAGCGACGTTAGCGGTGGCGTCAAGTGTCCGTTCCCGGCGCGGGTCACCCACCCGGAGTACGCCGCGCGAGGCCGTCGGCTGTCCCGTCATGGCTCGTCAACCCCTTGGATCCCTCAGGATTCGGCCGTATTTCCTTGGAATCCCCTGTGATCCGGCCAGAGTGCGGTGCGGAATGCACGCCTCCGCGACCACCGACGCGTTGCCGGACGACTTCGGAGAGTAGTTGTTTCCCGTCGATGCACGCAGGTGCCCTCACGAAGGGTTATGGTGGAAACCCCCCCTCGGGCCGGTCCGTCTCCCCCCCACGGACCGGCCCGTTTTCCTTGCCGCCCCGATCGGCCCGGAAACCGGACGGCCGCCCTGTGCGTCCTACCCTGGGAAACCGGACGGCCGCCCTGCGCGTGTCCCGCCCCGGGAAACCGGACGGCCGCCCCATGCGTCCCACTCCGGGAAGCCGAACGAGGCGCGACACACCCATCGCCCCGGAAGCCCGGAATCGGGACGGGCGGGTCACGCCCGATGGCCCGTAAATCGCGGCTACGGGGCGGCCGTTCACCGGTGCGATCCCGGGACGGGCCGCCGACACCGTTGGCCGGAGCCCCGGTTTTCCGGGGGTAGGCTTCGATCCGGGGACCGCCACTTGACTCTGAGCGCACCCGCCCGCACCTGTCTGATCCGCACGGAGGGGCTGACAATCACGTGAACCTGCGCGACAAGCTGCGCGGCCTGCTGGTCAGGTTGTACGCACGCCGGGTGGAAGGCCACCTGGACCACGCTCAGGTGCCCAAGCACATCGGCGTCATCATGGACGGCAACCGGCGCTGGGCGAAGGCGGCCGGCTCGACCACCGCACAGGGCCACCAGGCCGGCGCGGACAAGATCGAGGAGTTCCTCGGCTGGTGCGCCGAGACGGACGTCGAGGTCGTCACCCTCTGGCTGATGTCCACGGACAACCTGAACCGGCCGAAGGACGAGCTGGTCCCGCTTCTCGGGATCATCGCGGACACCGTACGCTCGCTCGCCGCCGACGGCCGCTGGCGTGTGCACCATGTGGGCGCGCTCGACCTGGTGCCCGGACGGGTGCGGACCGCGCTCAAGGAGGCCGAGGAGGCCACCGCGCACGTCGACGGGATACTCGTCAACGTCGCCGTCGGCTACGGCGGCCGCCAGGAGATCGCCGACGCCGTCCGCTCCATGCTCTTCGACGCCCACGACCAGGGCACCTCGATGGAGGACCTCGCCGAGTCCGTGGACATCGACCTGATCGGCCGGCACCTGTACACCAGTGACCAGCCCGACCCCGACCTCGTCATCCGTACGAGTGGCGAGCAGCGGTTGTCCGGTTTCATGCTGTGGCAAACGGCCCATTCGGAGTACTACTTCTGCGACGTCTTCTGGCCGGCTTTCCGCAAGGTCGACTTCCTGCGCGCATTGCGTGACTACGCGGCGCGCCACCGCCGCTACGGCGGCTGACACCCCCCTTTTCCTCGCGGCCCGGCGTCACTCTTCTGGGTGCGGGCCGGGCGAGGGACGTTACGAGGAGTTCACCGGGGCGCCGCCGTATGCCCTGGCATGGCGGCGCGTGTTCGAGGGCATAAGCCAAACAGGTCGACACCCGAACCACGGGTGTCGTATCTCAGCGGACGGCTCGGAGCCGTCCGCCCGGGAGGCCCTTTGCACCAGCCCGACCGTGCGGTCTCGGCACGGAAGAAGCAGCGGAGGGCCGGTTTCCGGCCCGTGCATCGCGGCCGTCGACCGGTCGGGATTTCTCCCGCCCGGCCCCACCCGGCATCCCACTCCGTCGCTCCCCGACCTCATCCGAGGGGGTACGTCCTTCCGTGGTGACCAGCACAAAGCGCCACAAGCCAGACCGGCGCACCTATGTTCTCGACACCAGCGTCCTACTGGCCGACCCGAACGCCATGACCCGCTTCGAGGAGCACGAGGTCGTGCTCCCGATCGTCGTGGTCACCGAGCTGGAGGCCAAGCGGCACCATCCCGAACTCGGTTACTTCGCCCGGCAGGCCCTGCGCCTGCTCGACGACTACCGGGTGCGGTACGGCCGTCTCGACGCCCCCCTTCCGACCGGGGACCTCGGCGGAACCCTGCGGGTCGAGCTCAACCACTCGGACCCCAGCGTGCTGCCCACCGGCTACCGCCTGGGGGACAACGACTCCCGCATTCTCGCGGTCGCCCGCAACCTGCAGGCGGAGGGGTTCGACGTCACCGTCGTGTCGAAGGACCTTCCGCTGAGGATCAAGGCGTCCTCGGTCGGGCTCCTCGCCGAGGAGTACCGCGCGGAGCTGGCCATCACGGACTCCTCCGGCTGGACCGGAATGTCCGAACTGACCCTGTCGGCCGAACGGGTGGACATCCTCTTCGAAGAGGGGCACGTGCAGGTCCCCGAGGCCGCCGGCCTGCCTGTGCACACCGGTCTGACGATCCAGTCGGAGCGGGGCAAGGCGCTCGGCCGGGTCACGGCGGAGGGCACCGTCCGTCTCGTCCGCGGGGACCGGGAGGCGTTCGGCATCAAGGGCCGCAGCGCCGAGCAGCGGATCGCCCTCGACCTGCTGCTCGACCCGGACGTGGGGATCGTCTCGATGGGCGGCCGGGCCGGCACCGGCAAGTCCGCGCTGGCGCTGTGCGCGGGCCTGGAGGCGGTGCTGGAGCGCAGGCAGCACCAGAAGGTGATGGTCTTCCGGCCGCTGTACGCGGTCGGCGGACAGGAACTGGGCTATCTGCCCGGCACCGAGGCCGAGAAGATGAGCCCCTGGGCGCAGGCGGTCTTCGACACGCTGTCCGCGGTCACCACCCGCGACGTCATCGAAGAGGTGACAGCGCGCGGGATGCTGGAGGTTCTCCCGCTCACCCATATCCGCGGCCGTTCGCTGCACGACGCCTTTGTGATCGTGGATGAGGCCCAGTCACTCGAACGGAATGTTCTGCTGACCGTTCTGTCCCGGATCGGCGCCAATTCACGCGTTGTTCTGACGCATGACGTGGCCCAGCGGGACAACCTGCGGGTGGGCCGGTACGACGGAGTCGTCGCCGTCGTGGAGAAGCTGAAGGGACATCCGCTCTTCGCGCATGTCACGCTCACCCGGTCCGAGAGGTCCCAGATCGCGGCCCTTGTGACCGAAATGCTCGAAGAGGGGCAGATCTGAACCTCTTGCCCAACGTGAGGTAGTTACCCACCGGTTGGCGCCGTCCGGCAAAAGCGTAGAGCTTAGCCGGGCGGCGCTTTGGTGCGCGGGTATTTCTGTGAATCCCTTGACCCAATCGAGGTGTGAGCTTTCACACCCAACGCAGAATTGCCACCCGGCGTCCGGTTACGGCAGAGTCTCGTTCCTGTCAGGCCCCGCATACGACACGGTTGTGCCCCCTGGTGGTACCTCCCACCCCCTTAAGGCAGTAGGGGAGGTACGGCACCACTGAAGTACCTGAACTCCATAGAGCCGTCGTATGCCGCCCGAGCACCACGCGGCGCTTCCGTCAGGGAAGTTGCCCATCGGGCCCGTGCCTCCCGTGACCCCGCAGTTGGGAGGCCAGCGTCAGGGGCACGATTGCGTCCGCCAGGGTCACCGAAGCGGGCGATGCTGGAAGGAAACCGTGTGAGCCGGATTTCGGTCCGGGGATTCGCAGTGGCCTCGGCCACGGCGGTCACCGCTGTCGGCGCCGTCACCGGTGTTGCCTCGGGCAGCACTGGACAGCCCTCGAGCGACGCCGAGGCGACGGCTAGCGAGACGACCCTTCTCGCGGACATACCCGCGGGTCAGCAGGCCCAGGTACAGACCGCGTCGCTGACGCAGCAGGCCGACGCTCAGGCCATCGCCGCGGACGTGAGCGCCAAGAAGGACGCGGAGGAAGCGGCACGCAAGCAGGCCGCCGCGGACGCGATCGCCAAGCAGCAGGCCGCCCAGAAGGCCGAAGAGGAGGCCAAGGCCCGCAAGGCGGCGGCCGCCGCCGAGGCCAAGGCGAGCCGCGACGCGAGCCGTGACTCGTCCAGCTTCCCCGTCCAGAGCTCCTACTCGGTCGCGCAGATCCAGGCGATG
The DNA here is from genome assembly GCF_053595355.1 of Streptomyces sp. NPDC002513. Classification (NCBI taxonomy): domain Bacteria; kingdom Bacillati; phylum Actinomycetota; class Actinomycetes; order Kitasatosporales; family Streptomycetaceae; genus Streptomyces; species Streptomyces sp. NPDC002513. The sequence goes on from NZ_JBSFXK010000002.1 coordinate 68,253, forward strand.
GCGCGTCAGATGGTAGGGGCCGGGCAGTTCCAGTGCTTCAGCAACATCGTGGACCACGAGTCCAGCTGGAACTACCGGGCGGTCAACGCCTCCTCGGGTGCCTACGGCCTCTTCCAGGCCCTGCCCGGCTCCAAGATGTCCTCCGTCGGAGCCGACTGGCAGACCAACCCGGCCACACAGATCAAGTGGGGCCTCAACTACATGGACAGCCGGTACGGCAGCCCGTGTGACGCCTGGTCGTTCTGGCAGGCCAACCACTGGTACTAGGAGCTTTTCGGAGCTCTGAGAGCCGCGGGTCCGCCCGCGCTCACCGCTCAACCTCGCGCAGCCCCTCACCGTCTCATAGGTGAGGGGCTACGGCCGTTCACAGCTGTCGGCACCCGCCGTGTACGGTCGGAGACGACGGCTCCAGGGGGGAGTGGTGGGCAGCACCCGGAGACACGGGGGAAGAGGACGGATCATGTCGCAAGTGCCAAGCTGGCTGGCTCGGATCGGCGCCGGGGTCACCCAGGTGGGTGAGCGGCTGGACGAGCGCCGCGCCGAGGTGGCGAAGGAGCACCACGAGCACGTGCCGCACCCGGTGGTGGACCACGTGCAGCCGTCGGGGTACGCGCCCGCCGCGCAGCAGTCGCGCCCGCACCCCGCGCAGGCGGTCCCGTGGGGCGTACGGGTCGCGGCCGAGGCGGGCTGGCGGCTGCTCGTCCTCGCCGGCACGGTCTGGGTGCTGATGCGGGTCATCAGCGCCGTCCAACTGGTGGTGTTCGCCTTCGTGTGCGCACTGCTCATCACGGCGCTGTTGCAGCCGACCGTGGCGCGGCTGCGCCGCCACGGGGTGCCGCGGGGGCCGGCCACCGCGATGACCGCCGTCCTCGGCTTCGTCGTCATGGGTCTGATCGGATGGTTTGTGACCTGGCAGGTCATGGAGAACATCGACTCGCTCTCCAATCAGATCCAGGACGGCATCGACGAGTTGCGCAACTGGCTGCTGAACAGCCCCTTCCATGTCACCGACAAGCAGATCAACGAGATCGCGAAGAGTCTGCGGGAGGCGATCGGCGCCAACACCGACCAGATCACCTCGACGGGCCTGGAAGGCGTGACGGTCATCGTGGAGGCGCTCACCGGCATCCTCCTGACGATGTTCTCCACCCTCTTCCTGCTCTACGACGGCCGGCGCATCTGGGAGTGGACGCTGAAACTGGTGCCGGCCGCGGCGCGGCCGGGCGTCGCGGGCGCGGGTCCGCGGGCGTGGCGCACCCTGACCGCCTACGTCCGGGGCACGGTGATCGTGGCCCTGATCGACGCGATCTTCATCGGCCTGGGCATCTACTTCCTGAACGTCCCCATGGCCGTGCCGCTCGCCGTCTTCATCTTCCTGTTCTCCTTCATCCCCCTGGTGGGAGCGGTGGCCTCGGGTGCGCTGGCGGTGGTGGTGGCCCTGGTGACGCAGGGTGTCTTCACCGCCATCATGACGCTGGCCGTGGTGCTCGCCGTCCAGCAGATCGAGGGTCACATCCTCCAGCCGTTCATCCTGGGCCGGGCGGTGAAGGTCCATCCGCTGGCGGTGGTGCTGTCGGTGACGGCCGGCGGGATCGTCGCCGGGATCGGCGGAGCCGTGGTGGCGGTGCCGCTGGTGGCGGTGACGAACACTGTCGTGGGCTATCTGCGGTCGTACGCGAACGCCGTGCCGCACCAGCCGTCGCAGCCGGACCTCGCCACCGCGTCCGGCAGGACCCCGGCGGAGCCGCCGCTGGACGAGGCGCCGTCCGCCTAGACCAGCTGGCCCTGGCCGTACGGGCCCTGGTCCGTCCCGCCCGGTGCGGAGGAACACGAAGGGGCCCGCCCCCAGCGGTGGCTGGGAGCGGGCCCCTTCGGCGGTGCGGCCGTCACTCGGCCAGGATCGCCTCCGCGTCCAGCGTCACGCCGACCGCCTGGATCACCGAAGCGATCTTGAAGGCCTCCTGGACGACCTCACGCTCCATGCCCGCCTTGCGCAGGACCTGCTCGTGGGAGTCCAGGCACATCCCGCAGCCGTTGACCGCGGACACGGCGAACGACCACAGCTCGAAGTCGACCTTGTCGACCCCGGGGTTGCCGATCACGTTCATCCGCAGACCCGCGCGCAGGGTGCCGTACTCGTGGTCCGAGAGCAGGTGGCGGGTGCGGTAGAAGACGTTGTTCATCGCCATGACGGCGGCCGCGGACTTGGCCGCGGTGTACGCCTCGGGCGTGAGGTTCGCCTTCGCCTCGGGCTCCAGCTCGCGCAGCACGATCGGCGAGCGCGAGGCGATCGCCGTCGCCAGCACCGTGCCCCACAGCTGCTGGGCCGGCAGGTCGGAGTTGCCGATGACCGAGCCCAGGTTGAGCTTCAGGTCCTTGGCGTAGTCCGGAAGAGCGGACTTGAGGGAGTCGAGGGACATGGGTCACTCACCGGCCAGCAGCTTGACCGGGTCGAGGGTCTCGTCGCCCTTGCTCCAGTTGCAGGGGCACAGCTCGTCGGTCTGCAGGGCGTCCAGGACCCGCAGGACCTCCTTCGGGTTACGGCCGACGGAGCCCGCGGTCACCATGGTGAACTGGATCTCGTTGTTCTGGTCCACGATGAAGACGGCACGCTGCGCGAAGCCGTCCTCGCCCTCGATGCCCAGGGCGCGCATCAGCTCGTGCTTGGAGTCGGCCATCATCGGGAACGGCAGCTCGCGCAGGTCCGGGTGGTCCTTGCGCCAGGCGTGGTGCACGAACTCGGAGTCACCGGAGAAGCCGAGGATCTGGGCGTCACGGTCGGCGAACTCGTCGTTCAGCTTGCCGAAGGCGGCGATCTCGGTCGGGCACACGAAGGTGAAGTCCTTGGGCCACGCGAAGACGATCTTCCACTTGCCCTCGTAGGTCTTGTGGTTGATCTGCTCGAACTCCTTGCCCTTCTCCATCGAGACGCAGGCGGTCAGTTCGAACTCGGGGAACTTGTCACCGACAGTGAGCACACGCTCTCCTTGATGCACGGAAACACCTCGGAGGCAAGGCGTTTCCCATGGGTTGGACGCTCACGATCCTGGCACAGGGTGCATTGATTCGGGAAATAGCTACACTCGGTCGTGTTGATCGATGTGAGCTATCAGTAACCATGAGTGAGGAGTATGTCATGGCCGGGGTCAAGGCCCATGGGCGCCGCCAGCCCAGTCTCGCCCAGCTACGGGCCTTCGCGGCCGTCGCCGAGCATCTTCACTTCCGGGACGCCGCCGCCGCGATCGGCATGAGCCAGCCCGCCCTGTCGGGCGCCGTCTCCGCCCTGGAGGAGGTGCTCGGCGTCACCCTGCTGGAGCGCACCACCCGCAAGGTGCTCCTCTCACCCGCCGGCGAGCGCCTCGCCGTACGGGCCAAGGCGGTGCTGAACGAGGTCGGCGCCCTGATGGAGGAGGCCGAGGCCGTCCGGGCGCCCTTCACCGGGGCGCTGCGGCTCGGGGTGATCCCGACCGTCGCGCCGTACCTCCTGCCCACCGTCCTCAACCTGGTCCACGACCGCTATCCGCACCTCGACCTCCAGGTCCACGAGGAGCAGACCGCCAGCCTGCTCGACGGACTCACCACCGGCCGCCTCGACCTGCTGCTCCTCGCCGTGCCTCTCGGGGTGCCCGGGGTTGCCGAACTCCCCCTGTTCGACGAGGACTTCGTGCTCGTCACCCCGCTGGACCACTGGCTCGGCGGACGCGAGGGGATACCCCGGCAGGCGCTGCGCGAGCTGAATCTGCTGCTCCTGGACGAGGGGCACTGCCTGCGGGACCAGGCCCTGGACATCTGCCGGGAGGCCGGCCGCGAGGACGCGCCCGTGACCACGACCGCCGCCGGACTGTCCACCCTCGTCCAGCTCGTGGCCGGCGGCCTCGGCGTGACCCTGCTGCCGCACACCGCCCTCAAGGTGGAGACCACCCGCAGCAACCAGCTCCTCACCGGCTACTTCGCGGACCCGGCCCCGACCCGGCGCGTCGCCTTCGCGATGCGCGCGGGAGCCGCCCGGGGTGCCGAGTACGAGGAACTGGCCGAGGCGCTGCGGGGCGCTCTGCGGCCGCTGCCGGTGCGGGTGCTCGGAGCCGATGCCTGAGGGGAGCGACGGAGCCGGGGAACGCTCGGTTCCGTAGCCGCCGACAGGTGACCGTCGGCATGCTCTTCGCCCAGGTCCGCCGGGCGGTGAAGGAGTACGCCCGGTGACGCGTGCGGGCCCCTCCCCGGCCGGGGAAGGGCCCGCGCGGCCGTGGCGGAGGTCACTCGGTGCGCAGCCCGTCCGGCCGCATCAGCCGCAGCAGCGGCGGCAGGCTGAGCACCGTCACCAGCAGCACCACTCCCGCGCCCAGACCCGTCATCGTCAGCACGCTCGCCCAGTCCACGGTCACGGACGCGGCGGACATCCTCAGCAGGATCGCGCCCAGCGCCAGTCCGACCGCCGATGCCAGCAGCAGGCCCAGCGCGACCGGGACCGCCGTCTGCCACAGCACCGACAGGCTCAGGGTGCGGCGCCGGGTACCGAAGGCGACCAGCGACGACAGCAGCTTCCGCCGCTCGCGCAACTGCTCCAGCTGGGAGACCAGCAGGCTCGCGCCGATCAGCGCCAGCACACAGGTGGCGCCGACGAACAGTCCCGTGCGGATGGAGGTGAAGCGCACGGACTGCTCGGTGGCCGCCCAGGTCTGCGGGCTGGAGAGCGGGGCCACCCGCGCCGACGCGGTGCGGACGTAGTCCCGTGCGTCGGGCACCGAGGGGTCGAGCGTGACATACACATTGCCCTGGAAGACGGGAGCCGCCTTCGCGGGCAGTGCGCCCCGGGTGATCAGAAAACCGCCGGTCTCCATTCCGGCCGGGCTCTTGCGCGGACCCGCCTGCTTCAGCCCGTGCGGCACCGTCCAGGGGATCTCCGCGCGCCTCTCGTCGCCGTAGCCCGGGTCGATGTACAGGGTCCGGCCGGGCCCGGCCAGCTTCGGGGTGTCGGTGTCGCCCTCGGCGCCCGTCACCACGAACACGTCGCCGTCCCGGCACGAGGGCAGCCGCCCCAGCTCGCGCAGGGTCGCGCAGTCGCCCACGGTCAGCTCGGCGGACCGCTGCGGGTCCGTGCGCCGATCCCCGGCGTACGACTCGGCGACGGGCGTGACCCGGCGCACTCCCTTGGTGGTCCGCAGCGCCTCGGCGACGGTGTCGACCGGACTCGCCTTGGGCAGGACGACCTGCATCTGCGCCCGCGTCAGATCGTGGCGCGACTGCTTGGTGTAGTCGCTCTCGACACCGGAGAACAGCATCTGCAGGGCGATGGCCCCGGCGACCGCCACCGCGATCCCGTTGACCATGCGGGCCGCGGTGCCGCTGCTCAACTGCAGTCGGCGTACCGCCAGTTGCCAGGCCACCGGTCCCGAGCCCAGCCGGGCCACGACCGACTCCACCACCCACGGCAGCAGCGCGGTGACACCGACGAGGAGCAGCAGCACCCCGCCGACGACCAGGTACGCGTTGAAGTCCCCGCCCTCATGGCCCTTGCCGACCATCGGGTACAGCATCGCGAGCCCGCCGAGCGGCAGCAGCAGCCGCCACCACAGCCGGCGCCGTGCCGGCTTCGCCGTGCGCACCACGCCGAGCGGCTCGATGACGACACCGCGCAGTGCGAACAGGGTGACCAGCACCGCGGCCGTCGGTACGGCGACCGCCACCAGCAGGGCCAGCGCCGGGGTGGGGTTCAGATAGCTGGGGAAGACGCTGATGCCGAAGACCTCGGCGGACCCCGCGGCCTGCCGCCCGAGCAGGAAGAAGACGGTGCCGAAGACCAGTCCGAGCACCGCTCCCGCGAGCGCCTCGCCGGCGGCGATCCGCCGGGTCATCCCGCTGTCGGAGCCGACGAGGCGCAGTGCCGCGAGCCGCCGGTCGCGGCGCTCGCCGCCGAACCGCACGGCTGCCGCGATGAAGACGCCGACGGGCATGAGCAGCACCACGAAGACGACGAGCATCAGCAGGACCAGGACCGGGTCCGACTTCTCGGGGCTGTGCCCGGGATCCCCGAACCGGTCGATCCGCGCCACGTCCGGCGGGGCGATCCGCGCCGCGAGCCCCTTGGCGCCCGCGTAGTAGGCGAGTTCGTGCGAGCCGACGAGTCCCTGCTCCGCGATGGTGCCGACGATCCGGTACGGCAGCCGCTCCCGCAGCAGCCGCCCCTCGGGGGAGGCGAGCTGCGTCTTCAGCGCGGGGGAGACCACCATCTCGCCGGGCCGCGGGAAGCGCTCCAGTCCGGGCGGCAGCGGTGCCCGGGCCCCCTCGGGCTCCATCACCCGTCCGCGGATGTCCTTGGAGCGGAACGTGGTGTCGACGTCCGCGATCACCAGGGTGTTGTCGGCCCTGGGTATCGGACGGCCGTACGTGTGGTCGGCACGCGCGTACTCCCGGTCGTGCCGCGTCGCGAGCGCACCGGGCAGGGCGGTGGTGAGCAGCAGCAGCGACACGCCGAGGCCGACGCCGACGGCGGTGAGCAGCAGCCGCACCCACCCCTCGCGCCCGCCCGTGAACGCGAACCTGGCTCCCATGGCCAGATCCCTGGACGCCTGGCGCACCCTCATACGATGCGCTCCATGTCCCGGGACTTGCCGTCGCGTACGACGATCTCGCGGTCGGAGTACGCGGCGACCCGCGCCTCGTGCGTGACCAGCACGACGGCCGCGTGGGTGGACCGGGCGGCCTCGGTGAGCAGTTCCATCACGCGCTCGCCGTTGAGCGAGTCGAGCGCGCCCGTGGGCTCGTCGGCGAACAGGACGCGCGGGCTCGTGACCAGGGCGCGGGCGACGGCGACGCGCTGGCCCTGGCCGCCGGAGATCTCACCGGGCCGTTTTCCGGCGAGGTCGTCGACCTCCAGGCGCGCCATCCAGGACAGGGCGGTCCGCTCGGCCTCCTTGCGGGAGGTGCCGTTCAGCCGCAGCGGAAGGGCCACGTTCTCCACACAGGTCAGCTCGGGTACGAGCTGTCCGAACTGGAAGACGAACCCGAACTGGGAACGCCGGAGCAGGCTGCGCTGCGCGTCGCTCAGGCCGGACATCTCACGGCCGTCGTAGGTGATCGAGCCCGAGTCGGGCGGCACGATCCCGGCGAGGCAGTGCAGCAGCGTCGACTTGCCGGACCCGGACGGGCCCATCACGGCGACGATCTCGCCCGGGTGGATGGAGAACGCGGCGCCGTCGAGGGCGGCGGTCGGCCCGTACGCCTTGCGCAGGTTCTCGGCGGCGAGCAGGGAACCGTGAGGAGCGGTCACCGGGTCACCGCCTCGGCGAGCTTGTCGAGGCGGGCGGCGGTCAGTTCGAGCCAGCGCAGATCGGCCTCCAGGTGGAACAGCGCGTGGTCGCAGATGAGCTGGTCGGCCAGATCGCCCTTGCGCTTGCGGTCGGTCAGGATCCGCATCATGCGCAGATGCTCGGCGCGCTGGGTGTCGAGGACGTCGGCCGCGTCCCGGTGGGTGAGCAGGGCGAGGACGACCTTGGTGTAGAGGGTCGACTGCAGATACGGCTCGGGCTTCTCCGGGGTCGCGAGCCACCGCTGTACGTCGGTGATCCCGGCCTCGGTGATGGCGTACCGCTTGCGCTCGGGGCCGCCGCCCGTCTCGATCCCGTCGACTTCGACGAGTCCGTTCTTCAGCAGACGGGACATCGTCGAGTAGACCTGGCCGTAGTGCAGCGGCCGGTCATGACCGAACGTGTCGTCGAAGGCCCGCTTGAGGTCGTAACCATGACGGGGCCCGGACTCCAGGAGTCCTAGGAGGGTGTGACCGATGGACATGGGAAGCACTGTACACAGCGCGTATACACCTGGCGTATACATCGTGCGTATAGATCGCGATCGGAGGGGCGTCCGCGCTGGTGGCGGCCTTTTGTCACGGTTCTGCCACGCGGCCGGCGCTGCCCCGCGTCGCGAGCCCGCCGGACGCCGGGCGCCGCCCTACGCCTCCGGCTCGCCCGAGGCCGGGGGGCGCCCCCGGCGCGGGATCGGTCCGGCGCCGCCGGGCAGGCGTCCGGCGTCCCCGAGGGCGCGGCGCAGCAGGAACTCGATCTGCGCGTTGGCGGAGCGCAGTTCGTCCGAGGCCCAGCGGGCGAGCGCCTCGTACACCGACGGATCCAGCCGCAGCAGCACCTGCTTGCGCTGCTGCGGCCGGCGCTGGGGGGCCGGGCCCCCGGAGGAGGCCGTCACTGGTAGAGGGACCCCGTGTTGAGTACGGGCTGCGGTGCCCGGTCCCCGCACAGCACCACCATCAGGTTCGACACCATCGCCGCCTTCCGTTCCTCGTCCAGCTCCACGATGTCCTGCTCGGCGATCCGGGCGAGCGCGGCCTCGACCATCCCGACCGCGCCGTCGACGATCTCCCGCCGGGCGGCGACCACCGCACCGGCCTGCTGCCGCTGGAGCATCGCGGAGGCGATCTCCGGAGCGTACGCGAGATGGGTGAAGCGGGACTCGACGATCTGCACTCCGGCCGCGTCCACGCGCGCGTGCAGCTCGGCGGCGAGCTTCTCGGTGATCTCCTCGGCGTTGCCGCGCAGCGAGAGCCCGCCGTCCTCGTGGGCGTCGTAGGGGTACTCGATGGCGATGTGCCGCACGGCCGCCTCGGTCTGGGTGGCGACGAACTCCAGGAAGTCGTCCACCTCGAAGGTGGCCTGCGCGGTGTCCTCGACCCTCCAGACCACCACCGCGGCCAGCTCGATCGGGTTGCCGTAGGCGTCGTTGACCTTGAGGACGGCGGTCTCGTGGTTGCGGACCCGGGTGGAGATCTTGGTGCGGGAGGTGAAGGGGTTCACCCAGCGCAGTCCGTCCTGCCGGATGGTGCCGCGGTAGCGCCCGAAGAGCTGCACGACCCGGGCCTCGCCCGGCGCCACCATGTTCAGGCCGCCCATCGCGGTGAGCGCCGCGACGGCGGCCAGGACGCCGACGGTGGTCAGCGCGGCCTGGGCGCCGGACGCGGTGACCGTCGCGCCCCAGACCGCCAGGCCCACCCCCAGCGCCAGCCCGGCCAGTCCGAGCAGCAGCGCGGTGCCGCCGCCGACGCTGTGCGCGGGGAACTCCCGTACGCGCGGACTCGGCATCTCGGGTATGTCGGCGGCGGAAGCGTCGTGTGTCGACATGGGCGGTGTCCCCCGTTCCCTCGGCCAGCTCTGACGCTAGCTCTGACTTATCCAAGTGATATCACATTACCCGTTCTGACAACCTTCCAGTCCCCTTGTTCGTCGGTTCTGATGGGACGGGTGCTGATTGTCACGTCCGTAAAAGGGGGGATCGCCGCCCCTTTGTCATACCGCGCGGTGTTAGCTTTCTGAGCTGACCTGAGCCACGTACCTGTGCGACAGCAGAGAAGGAAGCGGAGCGGATCGACTCATGGGACGAGCGGATGAGAGACGAGCGCGGCAGGGCGGTGGCCGCCGCGCGGCGCCCAGGCGCTCGTCCGGGACGGCCGGGACCACGGGTTCTGCTCCGCCGGCAGGCGGCCGGGCCGCCGCGCGCGGCAGGGGCGCCACGGCCGGGAAGAGCGGGAAGACCGGGAAGACCGGGAAGAGCGGCATACGCAGGCTCTTCACCTGGAAGAAGGTCGTCGGCTCGCTGTTCGGCCTCGTGCTGCTGCTCATGGGCGCGTTCGCGCTGCTGTACGTGATGACGCCCATCCCGGCCGGCAACGCCACCGCCAAGCTGCAGAGCAACGTCTACAAGTACGGCGACGGCACCATCCTCGCCCGCACCGGCGAGATCAACCGGGAGAACGTCGACCTCGCCCAGGTGCCCAAGGCCGTCCAGCACACCTTCGTCGCCGCCGAGAACAAGACCTTCTACAGCGACTCCGGGGTCGACCTGAGGGGCACGGCCCGCGGTCTGCTCAACACCCTCTCCGGCAAGGGCGCCCAGGGCGGTTCGACGATCACCCAGCAGTACGTCAAGAACTACTACCTGAACCAGAACCAGACCGTCACGCGCAAGCTGAAGGAACTGGTCATCTCGCTGAAGCTGGACCGCAAGAAGACCAAGGACTACATCCTCGCGGGCTACATCAACACCAGCTACTACGGCCGGGGCGCCTACGGCATCCAGGCCGCCGCGCAGGCGTACTACGGCAAGGACGCCAAGGACCTCTCGGTCGAGGAGGGCGCGTATCTGGCCTCCCTGCTCCAGGCACCGAACCAGTACGACTGGGCGATCGCCAGCGACACCGGCAAGAGGCTGGTGCAGGAGCGGTGGAACTACGTCCTGAACAACATGGTCCAGATGCACTGGCTGGACGCGGGCCGGCGTCAGGCCATGAAGTTCCCGGTGCCGAAGGCGCCCAAGGGGGCGCCCGGCATGCAGGGGCAGACCGGCTATCTGGTGGACGCGGCCAACGCGGAGCTGGAGAAGCAGCTCGTCGCCCAGGGCACCGCCGCCTCCCTCGGTGACGCGGAGGCGATGGTGAAGGGGGGCGGCTGGACCATCACGGTGAACATCGACAGGACGCGGCAGAAGGAGCTGGAGCAAGCGGTCAAGCAGCAGCTCACCGGCAAGCTGGACCCGAAGAAGCGTTCCGTCGACGGTGATGTCCAGCCCGGGGCCGTGTCGGTCGACCCGAAGACGGGCCGGGTGGTCGCCATGTACGGCGGCATCGACTACTTCAAGCACTTCCGCAACAACGCGACCCGCGGCGACTACCAGCCCGCCTCCACCTTCAAGCCGCTGATCCTCGCGGCCGCCCTGGAGGAGCAGGCCACGACGCAGGACGGCCGGGCGATCAACGCGAATACGATCTACGACGGCACGAGCGGCCGCCCGGTCAAGGGCAGCGCGATCGCCTTCTCCCCGCCGAACGAGGACGGCCACGACTACGGCAACATCACCGTCCAGACGGCGATGAACAAGTCCGTGAACTCGGTCTTCGCGCAGATGGGCGTCGACGTCGGCATGCCGGAGGTGCTGAAGGTCGCGAACTCGCTCGGGATGGACACCAAGGGGCTGCCGGCCGTGCCCGCGCAGACCCTCGGCAGCATGGGCGCGAGCCCGCTGGAGATGGCCGGCGTCTACGCGACCCTCGACAACCACGGCCGGAAGGTCACCCCGGCGATCATCAAGTCGGCCGAGCACAAGGACCGCACGGTCAACCTGCCCGATCCGGTCGGCAGCCAGGTCATCAGCCGTACGGCCGCCGACACGGTCACCTCGGTGCTCACCGGCGTGGTCGACGACGGTACGGCCCAGGCGTCGGTCCAGGCGAATCCGGCGCGCCGCGGACAGCAGGTCGCGGGCAAGACCGGCACGTCCGACAACAACAAGTCGGCCTGGTTCACCGGCTACACGCCGGACCTCGTCACCTCCGTCGGCCTGTTCGGCGAGAGCGCCAAGAACGGCGCCCAGGTCGGCCTGACGGGCGCCACGGGCCTCATCCCGGGCAGCGGCCGGATCAACGGCGGTGGCTACCCGGCGCAGATCTGGGCCGCGTACACCTTCGAGGCGATGGGCGCGGTCACCAAGTTCGACCTGAACACCACGCAGGGCGCGGCGGTCCAGCCGAGTGCGCCGCCGACCCTCACGCAGTCGCCCACCACCAGCAGCACGCCGTCGTCGACGCCGACCACGCAGAAGCCGACGTCACAGCCGCCGACGAGCTCGGCTCCGTCGACCCCGACCCGGACCCCCACTCAGGCGCCGACGACGGGCGCACCGAGCACTCCGGCCACCACGCCACCGACGACCCCGGAGAACCCGCTGGGGCCGCAGGGGCCGAAGGGGCCGCAGGGGCAGTAGGCGCGAGGAGGGCGCCCGGTGGCAGGTTCACCGGGCGCCCTCCTCGCGGTGTACGTCAGCCGCCGTTGACGTTGTGGGCGATGCGGTCGCCGATCTCCTTGTCGATGTTGCGCCAGTACTGCACCGCCCGGTCGAGGACCGGCCGGGACACGCCCTGCAGCAGGTGCCCGGTGACGTTGGAGACCAGGCGGTCGCGGGCCGCCTCGTCCAGGACCTGGCGGACCATGGTGTGGGCCTGGCCGTAGTCGTCGTCCTCGCGGTGCAGCCGGTAGGCCTCCCGGACCATCTCGCCCGCCGTCTGCCAGCCGGCCGGATCGCCGTACTGCTCCACGCCCGCGGCCGGTCCGCCGTAGGAGTTCGGCGCGTACGTCCGCGCGGTGTGCGCGGGCTCGTAGCGCATCGGGCCGTCCTTGGCGTACGAGCGCACGTCCACCCGCGGCCGGTTGGGCGGCAGTTGGGCGTAGTTCGGGCCGATGCGGTAGCGGTGCGTGTCCGGATACGAGAAGAGCCGGCCGAGCAGCATCTTGTCCGGCGACGGGCCGACGCCCGGCACCAGGTTGGACGGCTCGAACGCGGCCTGCTCGATGTGGATGAAGTAGTCCTCCGGGTTCTTGTCCAGGGTCATCCGGCCGACCTCGATCAGCGGGTAGTCGCCGTGCGGCCACACCTTGGTCAGGTCGAACGGGTTGAACCGGTAGTCCGGCGCGTCCTCGAACGGCATCACCTGCACATACATCGTCCAGGACGGGTGGTCGCCGCGCTCGATGGCCTCGTACAGGTCACGGCGGTGCACATCGGCGTCCCGGCCGGCCAGGTCGTCGGCCTGCGCCTGAGTGAGGAAGTCGATGCCCTGGTCGGTCTTGATGTGGTACTTGACCCAGAACTTCTCGCCGCCGCCGTTGATCCACATGTAGGTGTGGGAGGAGTACCCGTTCATGTTGCGGTACGTCTTCGGGATGCCCCGGTCGCCCATGAGCCACGTCACCATGTGCGCGGACTCGGGGGAGAGGGTCCAGAAGTCCCACTGCATGTCGTTGTTGCGCAGCCCCGTCACCGGGTGGCGCTTCTGGGAACGGATGAAGTCCTGGAACTTCATCGGGTCGCGGACGAAGAAGATGGGGGTGTTGTTCCCCACCAGGTCGTAGTTGCCGTGTTCGGTGTAGAACTTGAGCGCGAAACCACGGGGGTCGCGCCAGGTGTCCGGGGAGCCGAGCTCGCCGGCCACGGTGGAGAAGCGCGCGAGCATCTCGGTGCGCTTGCCGGGCTGGAAGAGGTCGGCCTTGGTGAACTGACTGACGTCATTGGTGACGTCGAAGGTTCCGTACGCGCCACTGCCCTTGGCGTGCACCACCCGCTCGGGGACCCGTTCGCGGTTGAACTGGGCCATCTTCTCGATCAGGTAGTGGTCCTGGAGCAGGATCGGGCCGGTCGAGCCGACGGTGAGCGAGTGCTCGTCGCTCTCTACCGGGATGCCTGAATTGGAGGTGGTGTAGGGAACCGACTGCGGTGCCTGGGTCACGAGCGTCCTCCCGTCGTGCTAAAGGGGCGGCCGGGTCGCTTCGGTCACCTCAGCAGTCAACTCCGCCGACGGGATGTCGGCAACTTCTGGACAAGGTCCAATTCCGGTTCCCTTCCGGGCGGTGGTCCGGCCCCGTCGGCCGGACCTCACCCCTGGTTCAGCTCGAACCAGACCACCTTTCCGGTGCTCAGCCGGGTCGCGCCCCAGCGCCGGGCCATCCGGTTCACCAGATAGAGCCCTCGCCCGCCCTCGTCCGTGGCCCGGGCCTGCCGCAGCCGCGGAAGCTGCGGCACATCGTCACCGACCTCGCAGCGCAGCACGTCGGTACGCAGCAGCCGTAGCGTCACCGGCCGTGACGCATAGCGCACGGCGTTGGTCACGACCTCGCTGACCAGCAGCTCCACCGGGTCGGTCAGCTCCTCCAGGCCCCAGCGGGCGAGCGCCTCCCGGGCCAGGCGCCGGGCCCGGCTCGGCGCCGCGTCCTCGGGTTCCAGGAACCAGTACGCGACATCGCTCGGCGCGATCCCGTCGAAGCGGGCGGCGAGGAGCGCGATGTCGTCGTCCCGGTCGCCGGGGCCGAGCATGTCGAGCACCTCGTCGCACAGCGCCTCCAGCGGCGGCGGATGGTCCGCGCCGGTGATCCGGGCGGTCGCGGCGAGTTTCTCCCGCAACTGTTCGATACCGGTCCACACGTCCCGCAGCCGGGACTCGACCAGCCCGTCGGTGTACAGCAGCAGGGTCGCGCCCGCCGGGGCGTCCAGCTCCACCGCCTCGAAGTCCACCCCGCCCACGCCGATGGGGGCGCCCGCCGGTACCCGCAGCACCTCCGCCCGGCCGCCCAGGTGCAGCAGGATCGGCGGCGGGTGGCCGGCGTTGGCGATGGTGATCCGGTGCGCGACCGGGTCGTACACCGCGTACAGACAGGTCGCCATGCGGTCGGTGCCGAGCCGCTGGGCCTGCTCGTCGAGGTGGTGCAGCACCTCCTGCGGCGGCAGGTCGAGCCCGGCGAGCGTCTGGGCCGTGGTCCGCAGCTGACCCATGATCGCCGCGGACGTCATGGAGTGGCCCATGACGTCACCCACGACCAGGGCCACCCGGCTGCCGGGCAGCGGGATGGCGTCGTACCAGTCGCCGCCCACCCGCGCGGTCTCCGCGGCCGGCAGATAGCGGGACGCGAGCCGTACGCCCGTCGGGTTCGGCAGGGTCTCCGGCAGCATCGTGCGCTGCAACTCGTCGGCGATGTACGCCTCGCGGCCGTACAGCACCGCCTTGTCGATGCCGAGCGCGCTGTGCGTGGCGAGCTGCGCGGCCACCAGCAGGTCGTCCGCCTCGAACGCGAGCCGCTCGGGCCGGCGCAGGAACAGGGCGGCGCCGATGACCCGCCGCCGTCCGCGCAGCGGCGCGAGGATCGCGCGCTGGCCGGGGGGAATCGCGATGCCCTCACCGAGCAGCTCCGGGAGCGCGGCACGGGCGGCGGGGGCGTCCGCGAACACCGGCCGCACCCCGCGCAGCACCTCGGCGAGCGCACCGCCGGGCCGCACCTCGCACAGCTCGTTGCTCAGATCCGCGAACCCGGAGTTCTCCGGTACCGGCACCGGCAGGATGCCCTCCTCCAGATCCCGCTCCTGCGGGATCCGGTCGGTACGCCGCAGCCGCAGCACCAGGGGCCCGGTGGGCCGCTCGTCGCCCACGGGCAGCGGGTCGCGCAGATAGACGAGGATCGCGTCCGAGAAGGTCGGCACGGTGGCCCGGCACAGGCCCATCACGATCTCGTCGAGGTCTATGCCGCGGGCGATCCGCCGGGTCGCGGCGCCCACGAACCGCAGCCGGTCCCCGTCGCGCCGCATGGGCATGGGGCCGTGCGGCGGCGTCTGGCCGGTGCGTCGCTCCTTGCCCCCGGGCAGCGCGGAGGCCCGGTCCTGCCCGGCACCCGGCTGGACGGGGATGCCGCCCTCGGGAACGGGCCGCGGCCGGTGCACGTCCGGCTCGTCGGCGGCCGGCTGGGAGTGCTCGGTGCCGTCCGCCGCGGGCAGCGGGGTGGGCGTACCGCCCTGGTTGCCCGACGCCCCTTGGCGGGCGCAGGGCAACGGCACCCCGGCAGCGGCGGGCGGATCACCCACCCGTGACTGTGTGGGTAACACCGGGGCCGGCGGGGCGCCGGGCACGGTGGGCAGCGGCTCCGGGGTACGCAGGAGTGCCCCGCGGGGGTCCGCGGGGCCGACGCCCGGCTGGGGGCGTTCGTGGGAGGTCGGGTGCTCCGTCACGCGTGTCGAATCCATCCGTCCGGGGCTGCGCGCCGTGCGTGCAGTTCGTCCCGCCGAGAAGCCGATACCCGGAATACGTGCCCCAGGAACGGAATTCCCGCACCGTCACGGGCCGTCGCTGATCCACCCGACGGCCGAGCCGTCCCGGTGTAGCCCTCGTACCCCTCGCTCACGTCCTGCCGCCCCTCGGTGACGTTCGGTCAAGCCCAGCTCATCTTGCGGGAGTTCCTGTGCCGTGCCCTCGCGGAGGACGATCCTACGGTTGTACCGCGGGGACGCAACAAGGGTCTCATGAGGCGGTGTACGCGGGCATGCGGTCCCAGTCCTCCGGCAGCGGCGGAACCGACCAGGAGGGATCGGGACGCCAGTGCTGCCAGCCGTCCGAGAAGGGCACCCCCCAGGCCTGGACCACCTCCACCGCGGACCGTCCCGCCTCCCGTACCCGTTCGGCGAGCGATGCGTCCATCAGGCCGTCCCGCTGCGCCTGGGCGAACTCGTCCTCGTCGCGCCAGTCCCATCTGCGGTCGGGGTAGACGCACAGGTCGAGGAAGTGGTCCTCGGAGTCGACGCCGCCGGCCCAGCGCGCCAGCGGCTCCTCCAGGTTCACGTACCAGTTCTTGAACCGCCAGCCCGGCTCCCAGAACAGCCACACCGACCAGGGCTCGCCCGGCCGAGCCAGCTTGAGCACGCCCGTGCCGAACCAGCGGTCCAGTCGCACGGTCCGCGGCTTGGTGTAGCGGGACTGGAGCGGCTCGGCGTGCAGCGGCGTGCCGTCGGCGAGGACCGGTCTGACGCACTGGGTACCGGGGGCCAGCCATACGGCGAGCAGCTCCTCGTCGTCCCTGACCACGGTGACCGGCCGCGCGATATGGAAGCGCGGGCCGCCGTTCTCGCGGTAGCGCCAGAGGATCTGGTCCCCCGGAGCCCAGTACGTCGTCGAACCGCGCGCTTCCACCCGTCTCACCGCTCCACCCTCTGCCATGCACAGATATTAGGTGCCCCAGGCATACGACGCCGCTGCGGTCGTCACGGTTCGCGCCACGGACGGGTGAGCCGGCGCGCGAGGTTACGGGCGCGTCATCCGCAGGACGTCGAGGGCCGTGTCGAGCTGTTCGAGCGTGAGGTCGCCGCGCTCCACATAGCCCGACTCCAGGACGACCTGACGGATCGTCTTGCGTTCGGCGAGCGCCTTCTTGGCGACCTTCGCGGCCTCCTCGTAACCGATGTACTTGTTGAGCGGGGTGACGACGGAGGGCGACGACTCGGCGTACTCGCGGGCGCGTTCCCGGTGGGCGACGATGCCGTCGACGGTCCGGTCGGCCAGCAGCCGCGAGACGTTGGCGAGTAGCCGGACCGACTCCAGCACGTTCTTCGCGAGGACCGGCAGCATGACGTTCAGCTCGAAGTTTCCGGAGGCGCCGGCGGTGGCGATGGTCGCGTCGTTGCCGATGACCTGGGCGGCGACCATGAGGACGGCCTCGGGGATGACCGGGTTGACCTTGCCGGGCATGATCGAGGACCCCGGCTGCAGATCGGGCAGGCTGATCTCGGCCAGACCGGTCCGCGGCCCGGAGGCCATCCACCGGAGGTCATTGGCGATCTTGGTCAGGCCGACGGCGATGGTCCGCAGCTGCCCGCTGGTCTCGACGATCCCGTCCCGCGCGCCCTGGGCCTCGAAGTGGTCGCGGGCCTCGGTGAGCGGCAGACCGGTGGACCGGGCGACCTCGGCGATGACGGCGGCGGAGAAACCGGGCGGGGTGTTGATCCCGGTGCCCACCGCGGTGCCGCCCAGCGGCAGTTCGGCGAGGCGCGGCAGTGAGGCGTTCAGCCGCTCGATGCCGTACCGGATCTGCGCGGCGTAACCGCCGAACTCCTGACCCAGGGTCACGGGGGTGGCGTCCATGAGATGGGTCCGCCCCGACTTCACGACGTCGGAGAACTCTTCGGCCTTGCGTTCGAGGGAGGTCGCGAGGTGGTCGAGGGCGGGGACGAGGTCGCGGCTGACGGCGGCGGTGGCGGCGATGTGCACGGAGGAGGGGAAGACGTCGTTGGACGACTGGGACGCGTTCACATGGTCGTTGGGGTGCACGTCCCGGCCGAGCCGCTCGCTCGCGAGGGTGGCGATGACCTCGTTGGTGTTCATGTTGGACGAGGTCCCGGACCCGGTCTGGAAGACGTCGACCGGGAACTGGTCGTCCCACCGGCCCTCGGCGACCTCGGCGGCGGCCTCCTGGACGGCCTCGGCGAGATCCTTGTCGAGCACGCCCAGCTCGGCGTTGACCTTGGCGGCGGCGCCCTTGATCCGGGCCAGTGCCTCGATGTGCGCGCGCTCGATGCGCTGTCCGGAGACGGGGAAGTTCTCCACGGCCCGCTGGGTCTGGGCGCGCCACTTGGCGTCGACCGGGACCCGTACCTCACCCATGGAGTCGTGCTCGATGCGGTATTCGCTCATACCCGGTACAGCGCGGGAGAGGAGGCGGTTGTTCCGGGGCGGGCCGAACGAAACGACGCGCAAGGCGCCGGCGGCACAGCGGCGGCGGGGAGGGGAACCCGTCCCCGCCGCCCGCGGTCACGCCAGCCCGGGCCCCCGGACCGGGATCGACGTGAACGTCGGCTGGGGCGCGGGCTCCTTGAAGAAGTCGTTGCCCTTGTCGTCCACCACGACGAACGCCGGGAAGTCCTCGACCTCGATCCGCCAGACGGCCTCCATGCCGAGTTCCTCGTACTCGACGACCTCGACCTTCTTGATGCAGTCCTGGGCGAGGCGGGCGGCCGGGCCGCCGATCGAGCCGAGGTAGAAGCCGCCGTGCGCCGCGCACGCGTCCGTGACCTGCTTGCTGCGGTTGCCCTTCGCGAGCATCACCCTGGAGCCGCCCGCCGCCTGGAACTGCTCGACGTAGGAGTCCATGCGGCCGGCCGTCGTCGGGCCGAACGAGCCGGACGCGTAGCCCTCCGGGGTCTTGGCCGGGCCCGCGTAGTACACCGGGTGGTCCTTCAGGTACTGCGGCATCTCCTCGCCGCGGTCCAGCCGCTCCTTGATCTTGGCGTGCGCGATGTCGCGCGCCACGACCAGCGGGCCGGACAGCGAGAGCCGCGTCTTCACCGGGTACTTGGTCAGCTCCGCGAGGATGTGGTCCATGGGCTGGTTCAGGTCGACGCGCACGACGTCGCCGTCCTGCTCCAGATGCTCGTCCGTGGTCTCCGGCAGGAACCGCGCCGGGTCCGTCTCCAGCTGCTCCAGGAACACGCCCTCGGCCGTGATCTTCGCGACCGCCTGCCGGTCGGCCGAGCAGGAGACGGCGATGGCCACCGGGCAGGACGCGCCGTGGCGCGGGAGGCGCACCACGCGCACGTCGTGGCAGAAGTACTTGCCGCCGAACTGCGCGCCGATCCCGATCTTCTGCGTCAGCTCGAAGACCTTCTGCTCCAGCTCCTTGTCACGGAAGCCGTGTCCCAGTGCGGAGCCCTCGGTGGGCAGCCCGTCCAGGTAGTGCGCGGAGGCGTACTTCGCGGTCTTGAGCGCGTACTCCGCGCTCGTGCCGCCCACGACGATCGCCAGGTGGTACGGCGGGCAGGCGGCCGTGCCCAGCGAACGGATCTTCTCCTGGAGGAACGCCATCATGGAGGCCTCGTTCAGGACGGCCTTCGTCTCCTGGTAGAGGAAGGACTTGTTGGCGCTGCCGCCGCCCTTCGCCATGAACAGGAACTTGTAGGCGCCGCCGTCCGTCGCGTACAGCTCGATCTGGGCGGGGAGGTTGGAGCCGGTGTTCTTCTCCTCCCACATGGTCAGCGGGGCCATCTGCGAGTAGCGCAGGTTCAGCCTGGTGTAGGCGTCGTAGATGCCGCGGGAGAGGGCCTTCTCGTCCTCGCCCTCGGTCAGGACGTGCTGTCCGCGCTTGCCCATCACGATCGCCGTGCCGGTGTCCTGGCACATGGGGAGCACGCCGGCCGCCGCGATGTTCGCGTTCTTCAGCAGGTCCAGCGCCACGAACTTGTCGTTCGCCGAGGCCTCCGGGTCGTCGATGATGCGGCGGAGCTGGGCCAGGTGCGCGGGGCGCAGGTAGTGCTGGATGTCGTGGATCGCCTCTTCGGCGAGCCTGCGCAGCGCCTCCGGCTCGACCTTGAGGAACGTACGCCCGTCGGCCTCGACAGTGGAGACACCCTCGGAGGTCACCAGCCGGTAGGGGGTGGTGTCCTCTCCCTGGGGGAGCAGATCGGTGTACGCGAACTCAGGCATCTCAGCCCATTCCTCACTCGACAGACGGCGCCCGCCTCCGTTGGCGGGCGCTCACCAGCGTAGAACCTGCCGCCGGCCGCGGACCTGTGAGGTAAGGCTCAGTCCGGGCGCGCCGGTGCGTCACGGTTTTCCCCAGGCCGACGACCGGGGGTAGTCGCGATCTATCGCGTTTGGGTACGCTGCTGCCGTGGACCTTCAGAAGCAGACCGGACCGCGCGTCGCCGAGCTGCGCGCCTCGGACGCCGACCGTGACCGCATCGCCGACATGCTGCGCGACGCCCTCGCCGAGGGCCGCCTGACCGCGGAGGAGCACGCCGAGCGCGTCGAGGGGGTGCTGAGCGCCAAGACGGTCGGCGAGCTGGAGGTCTTCATCCAGGACCTGCCCGCCGCCCATCAGGGGCGTCCGGGCCCCGCGCACACCTATGCGCCGAACCGCCCGCCGGCCGGCGCCCTTGCGTCCGAGGCCGACCAGAACGTGGTGGCGGTCTTCAGCTCGGCCACGCGCAAGGGTCGCTGGCGCGCCGGGCGCCGGCTGCATGCGTACGCGATCTTCGGCAGTGTGGAGATCGACCTCAGTGAGGCGGTCTTCGAGTACCAGCAGGTCGTGATCAAGGCCGTCTCGGTCTTCGGCGACGTCCAGATCCGCGTCCCGGAGAACGTGTCGCTGCGCGGCGCCGGCGGCGGGGTCCTCGGCAACTTCGAGGTGCGGACGCTGGACGCGCAGGACGCGCAGGCGCCGGTCCTCCACGTCGACGGCTGGGCCGTTCTGGGCAATGTCGAGGCGCGGCCCAAGCGGGGCAAGCTGGTCGCGGACATCCTCGACCGGGTCTCGGACCGGGTGGACCGGACTTTGCGCAAACACCTGGACCGTTGACAATGGTGAATTCCGCCCCGTCGATGCGGAGCCGCTCTCCCGCATCGGCGGCCTCAACCACCCCTGGAATGCCAGCGGTTAGGAACTCAGTGCATAGGCGCGCGCACAGCGGGTAGGCCTTGCTGCATCGTCTCTCGCTCGCGAAGCCGTCGTCAGGAGTAGGCCGTGCTGCAACCGCCGCATTCGTCCCTGCAGGTCGCTGACGTTCCGCACCAGCGGGTCCCAGTACGCGACAGGGATCAGGACGCCCCGTGGCACACGGAGGCGGTGTGCCGGCGCGACGAGGCCGGCCTGTTCTTCGCCCCCTCCAAGGAGCCCACCGCGGCCCGGCTGTCCCGCGAAGAGGCGGCCAAGCGTGTCTGCGCGCGGTGTCCGGTGATGGTGGAGTGCCGGGAGCACGCGCTGGTGCAGCCCGAGCCGTACGGGGTGTGGGGCGGCCTCACGGCCGCGGAGCGCCGTGTGGTGCTGGCCCGGCGGCGCCGACGCGAGATGGAGCGGAAGAAGGCCGCGCGGGGGACGATAGCGGCCGCGGGCTGAGCGGGGCCGGGGAGGCCCGGCGGAGCTCTCGGGGATCGGGCGGGGCCGGGAGGCCCGGTGGGGTCCGGCGGCGCCCAAGTGACCGGGTGGGCCCAAAGGGGCCCAAAGGGTCCGGGCGAGGTACAGGCGGCCGGGCGGGGTCTACGCGTAGGGGCGCGCTCTCCGCACAGAGCGCGCCCCTGGTGAGCCCGTGCTACTTGGCGCGGTCGAAGTCGATCGCGCTGTACGCGCGCAGCTTGCTCAGCCGGTGCACCGATTCGATCCGGCGGACCGTGCCGGACTTGGAGCGCATGACGATCGAGTCGGTGGTGGCCGTCTCGGAGCGGTAGCGCACGCCGCGCATCAGCTCGCCGTCCGTGATGCCGGTGGCGACGAAGAAGACGTTCTCGCCGGAGACCAGGTCGTCCGTGGTCAGTACCCGGCCGAGGTCGTGCCCCGCGTCCAGGGCCCGCTGCCGCTCCGCGTCGTCCTTGGGCCACAGCTTGCCCTGGATGGTGCCGCCCAGGCACTTCACGGCGCACGCGGAGATGATGCCCTCCGGCGTGCCGCCGACGCCGAGCAGCAGGTCGATGCCGGTGCCCTCGCGCAGCGCCAGGATCGAGCCGGCGACATCGCCGTCGGAGATGAGCTTGATGCGCGCGCCGGTCTCCCGGACCTCCTTGATGAGGCCCTCGTGGCGCGGCCGGTCGAGGATGACGACGGTGACGTCCTCGGGCGTGGAGCGTTTGGCCTTGGCGACCCGGCGGATGTTCACCGCGACGGGGGCGTCGATGTCGACGAAGTCCGCCGCCTCGGGGCCGGTGACCAGCTTGTCCATGTAGAAGACGGCGGACGGGTCGAACATCGTGCCGCGGTCGGCGGCGGCCAGCACCGCGATCGCGTTCGGCATGCCCTTGGCGGTGAGCGTGGTGCCGTCGATCGGGTCCACGGCGATGTCGCACTCGGGGCCGGTCCCGTCGCCGATCCGCTCTCCGTTGAAGAGCATCGGGGCCTCGTCCTTCTCGCCCTCGCCGATGACGACGACGCCGTTCATCGACACGGTGTGGACGAGGGTCCGCATGGCGCGTACCGCGGCTCCGTCGGCGCCGTTCTTGTCGCCGCGGCCGACCCAGCGGCCGGCCGCCATGGCGGCGGCCTCGGTGACCCGGACGAGTTCCAGGGCGAGGTTGCGGTCCGGGGCCTCGGAGGGAACTTCGAGCTCGGACGGCAGATGATGATTCTCGGTCATCGGAGCGCACCTTTCTGATACGACGACGGCCGGCTGAGGGTAGTGCCCCCCGACTCTATCGTTGAGCAGACAAAATGAGCAGGGGGCCCCACGGATGAGCAGACCGTTGTACCTGCGACGATAGGGGCGTGGCAGGTACGAAAGGCAAGCAGCAGACGGTCCGGGGCATGGTCCTCTCCCTGGGCGTCATCGGGCTGGTCGCGGGCGTCGTCTATCTCTTCTTCGTCCCCCATGACGACCAGGCTCCCGACCTCAAGCGGGTGGACTACCGCGTCGAACTGCTCACGGCGCGCCGCGCGGCGGCGTATCCGGTGGCGGCGCCCGAGGGCCTGTCCGACGCCTGGAAGCCCACCTCGGTGCGCTACCAGGGCGAGCCCTACAGCGCCTGGCACCTCGGCTTCCAGGACCCCGGGGGGCAGTACGTGGCGGTCGAGCAGTCGACTCAGAAGGCCGCCGCGTTCGTCGACGACGCCAGCCAGGGCGCGCACGAGACGAAGGTCACGCAGAGCATCGGCGGGCAGACCTGGCAGCGCTACACGGGCGGCCGCTACGACGCGCTGGTCCTGAAGGGCAAGGACTCCACGACCGTGGTGACCGGCACGGCGTCGTTCGCGCAGCTGACGAAGATGGCGGAGGCGCTGAAGACGGGGTGAGGCCCCGCAGGGGCTCCGGCGGGTGAAGCGGGCGGGGTCATGCGTTCCCGGCCATGAGACAGGGCCCCCGGCGCCATGGACGGGGGCCCTCTTCGCGCGTGCCGGACGGGTCAGACCGTGGTGACGACCTGCTCGAAGCCCAGGCGCGGGGAGCGCGGGTACCAGGCGTCCTCGCCCGGCTTGCCGATGTTGAGGACCATCAGCGGGGTGTGGTCGTCGTCCAGGAACTCCTTGCGCAGGCCCTCGGCGTTCAGCCCGGTCATCGGGCCGGCGGCGAGACCGGCGGCGCGGACGCCGACGATGAAGTACGCGGCCTGGAGGGTGGCGTTGAGCAGGGCGCTGTTCTCGCGCACCGAGCGGTCGCCGAAGAAGGCGTCCTTGGCCTGGGGGAAGTGCGGGAAGAGCTGCGGGAGCTCCTCGTGGAACTCGTTGTCCGCCGAGAGGATCGCGACCAGCGGGGCGGCGGCCGTCTTGGCCTGGTTGCCCTCCGCCATGTGCTGGACGAGGCGCTCGCGGGCCTCGGGGGAGCGGACCAGGGTGACGCGCAGCGGCGACTGGTTCATGGAGGTCGGGCCGTACTTGACCAGGTCGTAGATCGCCTGGACCTGTTCGTCGGTCACCGGCTCGTCGGCGAAGGTGTTGGCGGTGCGGGCCTCACGGAACAGCAGGTCCTGGGCGGCGGGGTCGAGAACGAGGGACATAGGGAGAGAACTTCCTCAAGATGGCGCTGGATCCCGGGGGGATCGCCTTGCGGCTATGACAGTAGGCCCCAAGAGGTTCAAGATTCAACCAAGCGAGGGTGTGGGTGACCGGCCTCACAGGGCCCGGGGGCGGCCGGACCCCCGGAGCGGAAGGGGCGAGACCCCCGGAGCACCGGTGAGCGGGGAGCGTCCGGCCGGCACTCGGCCGGTTCACTCGCCGCCGTCCGTGACCTCGCCAGTCTCCGCGTCCTCCTGCTCCTCGGCCAGCGCGGCATCCAGCCGCCTGCGGGCGCCCTCCAGCCAGGTGCGGCACACCCTGGCCAGCTCCTCGCCCCGCTCCCACAGCGCCAGGGACTCCTCGAGCGTCGTCCCTCCGGCCTCCAGACGCCGTACGACCTCGATCAGCTCGTCCCGCGCCTGCTCGTACCCGAGCACCTCGTCCGTCTTGCTGGTCATGCGCCCTCCTTGCTGGTCAGGGGCTCTCCCTGAGATCCCCGGCTGTCGGCCCGTACCGTGAACTCGCCCCCGGCGACCCGCGCCCGCAGCTCCTCGCCCGCCCCCACGTCGTCCGGCGACCGGACCACGTGCCCGTCGGTCTTCTGCAGCACCGCGTACCCCCGCTGGAGCGTCGCGGCCGGTGACAGGGCCACCACGCGCGCGCGGGTGTGCGCCAGCTCCGAATCGGCGCGGTCGAGCAGATGCCGCAGCGTGCGCCGGCCGCGGTCGGCCAGCGAGGCGATCTGCTCCCCCCGCTCGTCCACCATGCGGTGCGGGTCCTCCATGCTGGGCCGCGCCAGCGCGTGGGCGAGCCCGCGCTCCTCGCGCTCGACGAACACCTGGACACACCGCCGCGCCCGGTCCCGCAGCGCCTGCACGCGCTGGAGCTCCTCGCCGACGTCCGGCACGACCCTCTTGGCCGCGTCGGTCGGGGTGGAGGCCCGCAGGTCGGCGACGTGGTCGAGCAGCGGATTGTCCGGCTCGTGACCGATGGCCGACACCACGGGCGTACGACAGGCCGCCACCGCCCGGACGAGCTGCTCGTCGGAGAACGGCAGCAGGTCCTCCACGCTGCCGCCGCCACGCGCCACGATGATCACATCGACCTCGTCGAGCGCGTCCAGCTCCTTCACGGCCTGGACGACCTGGGGCACGGCGTGCACCCCCTGCACGGCGACGTTGCGCACCGCGAAGCGGACGGCGGGCCAGCGGTGCCGCGCGTTCTCCAGCACATCGCGCTCGGCCGCCGACGCCCGGCCGCAGACGAGCCCGATGAGCTGCGGCAGAAACGGCAGCGGCTTCTTGCGCTCGGGCGCGAAGAGACCCTCGGCGGCGAGGGACTTCTTCAGCCGTTCGAGCCGGGCGAGCAGCTCGCCGACGCCCACGGGCCGTATCTCGACGGCACGCAGCGACAGCTGCCCCCTCGGCGCATACCACTCCGGTTTGGCGTGGACGACCACCCGGGCGCCCTCGCTCACGACGTCGGCGACCGCGTCGAACACCTGGCGGTAGCAGGTGACGGCGACGGAGATGTCGTGCGACGGATCGCGCAGCGTGAGGAAGACGACCCCGGCGCCGGGGCGCCGCGACAGCTGGGTGATCTGCCCCTCGACCCAGACGGCCCCGAGCCGGTCGATCCACCTCCCGATGAGCCGCGAGACCTCGCCGACCGGCAGCGGTGACTCCGCGGACGTGTTCACAGCCATGCGCCGAGGGTAACGGCCGGGTCCGACAACGCCCCAGGCACAACCTCTCCTCGAGGAAGCGATCTACAGCGGCCGGGTACGGCCTTACGATGGTGCGCATGACCGCTTCGTCTGGCCGCCGTGTCCTGCTCGCCGCCCCCCGTGGCTACTGCGCGGGCGTCGACCGCGCAGTGATCGCCGTCGAGAAGGCCCTGGAGCAGTACGGGGCCCCGATCTACGTCCGCCACGAGATCGTCCACAACAAGTACGTCGTGCAGACCCTGGAGAAGAAGGGCGCGATCTTCGTCGAGCAGACGGAGGAGGTGCCGCCGGGCAACATCGTCATGTTCTCCGCGCACGGTGTCGCCCCCACGGTCCACGAGGAGGCCGAGCAGGGCCGGCTCGCCACCATCGACGCGACCTGCCCCCTGGTCACCAAGGTCCACAAGGAGGCGGTCCGCTTCGCCAAGGAGGACTTCGACATCCTCCTCATCGGGCACGAGGGCCACGAAGAGGTCATCGGCACGTCCGGCGAGGCCCCGGACCACATCCAGCTCGTGGACGGCCCCGAGGACGTCGCGAAGGTCGAGGTGCGCGACCCCTCCAGGGTCGTCTGGCTGTCGCAGACCACGCTCTCCGTCGACGAGACCATGGAGACGGTCGACGCGCTCAAGGAGAAGTTCCCGCAGCTGATCTCCCCGCCCAGCGACGACATCTGCTACGCCACCCAGAACCGCCAGCTCGCGGTGAAACAGATGGGCACCGAGGCGGACCTGGTGATCGTGGTCGGCTCCCGGAACTCCTCGAACTCCAAGCGGCTGGTCGAGGTCGCCAAGCTCGCGGGCGCGCGTGCGGCGTACCTCGTGGACTTCGCCGACGAGATCGACGAGGCCTGGGTGGAGGGTGTGTCGACGGTCGGTGTGACCTCGGGCGCCTCCGTTCCCGAGGTCCTGGTCGAGCAGGTCCTCGAGTGGCTCGCGCAGCGCGGCTTCGAGGACGTCGAGATCGTCAAGGCGGCCGAGGAGTCCATCACCTTCTCGCTGCCCAAGGAGCTCCGCCGCGACCTGCGCACGGAGGCGGAGGCCCTGGTGGCGGAGCGCACCGGAGAGAAGTGACGGCGCCCCGTTCGCGCGGCGCCGTGCGGGCACCGCGCGGGCGGGGCAAAGGCACGGGCCGGGAAGAGAGCGTCGGCGGCAGGACGTACCGTTGTGCCCATGCAGATCTTCGGCGTGGACATCGGCGGATCCGGAATCAAGGGCGCTCCTGTGGACCTGGACCGGGGCGAACTCGTGGAGGAGCGCTTCAAGGTGCTCACCCCGCATCCGGCGACGCCCGACGGGGTGGCCGACGGGGTGAAGGAGGTCGTCGGCCACTTCGGCTGGACCGGCCCGGTGGGCGTCACCTTCCCCGGCGTGGTCACCGGGGGCTCCACCATCCGCACGGCGGCCAACGTGGACAAGAGCTGGGTCGACCTGGACGCGCGCGCCCTGTTCGGCGAGCGGCTGGGCGGCCTGCCCGTGACCGTACTGAACGACGCGGACGCGGCCGGCGTGGCCGAGATGCGGTTCGGCGCGGGCCGCGACCGCAAGGGCACGGTCATCGTGCTCACGCTCGGTACCGGCATCGGCAGCGCCCTGTTCATCGACGGTGTGCTCGTCCCGAACACCGAGCTGGGCCATCTCGAACTGAGCGGCCATGACGCGGAGAAGCACGCCTCCTCGAAGGTCAAGGACGACCTCGAGCTGACGTGGGAGCAGTGGGCGCACCGGGTGCAGAAGTACCTCGCCCACGTGGAGATGCTGTTCTCCCCGGAGCTGTTCGTCATAGGCGGCGGCGTCAGCCGCAAGTCCCAGAAGTTCCTGCCGCTGATCGAGGGCATCAGGGCGGAGATCGTCCCGGCGCAGCTGCAGAACAACGCGGGGATCGTGGGCGCGGCCATGCGGGCGGCGCACTCCGGTTAGACACCGGACAGAAGCACGGGGAACTGGACACCGGACAGAAAACCGGGCGGCCGCGGCGGAGCGATCAGCCGTGGCCGCCCGCGTCTCCCCGTCTTTCTCTTGTCCCTCCCCACTACTCCCGTCCCCGTCCTTCCGCGCCGTTCCTGTCCTTCCACGCCTCTCCCTGCCCCGTCTTTTCCCGTGGCCGCCCTTGCCCCCCGTACGGCGCCGTTCAGGTCGTGCGGCGGCGCTGCGCGACCCGTCGGCGCATCCTGCGCACCCGGCGCACGGTCGCGATGACACCCGCGATGAGCGTGCCGCCGTAGAGCCAGCCCGCCTGGGTGGCGAGCGCGGTGACCAACGCCCCCAGGCGCCCGACGAGGCCCCCGGAGCCGTCGAGCACGGTCAGCAGGCCGAGGGCGAAGGCGATCGGCACGACGACCGGCGCGATCACCAGGTCCCCGCCCCGCACCCACAGCGCGGTCAGCGCGCACACCGGCAGGAACAGCACGCCGTAGACCGTGAGGGACGAGTCGAACAGCAACTGGTCCAGACACCCGAGCGCAAGCATCACGGCCCCGCAGAACAGCCCCCCGCCCAGGCCGGTGAGCCGGGGTCCGGGCAGCGGCCGTACCGCCTGGTCGGCCGGCGGCGCGGTCCGTCGCCCCGCCGCGGGATGCCGCTGGGGCCCGCCGTCGCTCCGACCGGAAGGCCGGGCTCCGGCGACCCGGCCCCGTCCGTCCAGCCGAGCGGGCCCATCGGCCTTCTCGGGCCGGACGGGAGAGTCGGAAGGGGAGGGCCGCACCGCCGGGGCTCCGCCCCGTCTGCCCTGCGGGGGAAGGGGTGCGCCGCGTCGCGGTCCGTGCTGTGGGGGTCGCGTCCTGTGTTGCTCCACTGGACCAACTTAGGTCGGTTTATGTGCGGAATGACCCCTGAGACACGCCGTAGTCACGAGCTTGGCCAAGCGTTCGATACGCCGCCGGGGCAGGGCCTGGCACGCCGTAGACTGGTGGATCGGCCCGCACATACTCCTGACGGACCTCGGGCCCCCACCGCCCAGTCCAGTCCAGTTCCACTCTCACGTACGGGAAGTCGCAACGTGTCGCTCACGATCGGAATCGTCGGTCTGCCCAATGTCGGCAAGTCGACCCTGTTCAACGCCCTGACCAAGAACGACGTGCTGGCGGCCAACTACCCGTTCGCCACGATCGAGCCGAACGTCGGCGTCGTGGGCGTCCCGGACGCTCGTCTCGCCAAGCTCGCCGAGATCTTCAAGTCGGAGCGGATCCTCCCCGCCACCGTGGACTTCGTCGACATCGCGGGCATCGTACGCGGCGCGAGCGAGGGCGAGGGCCTCGGCAACAAGTTCCTCGCGAACATCCGTGAGTCGGACGCGATCTGCCAGGTCATCCGCGCCTTCAAGGACGAGAACGTCGTGCACGTGGACGGCAAGGTCTCGCCGAAGGACGACATCGAGACGATCAACACCGAGCTGATCCTCGCCGACCTCCAGACGATCGAGAAGGTCCTGCCGCGCCTGCAGAAGGAGTCGCGGATCAAGAAGGACGTCGCCCCGAAG
Source organism: Streptomyces sp. NPDC002513 (assembly GCF_053595355.1). Lineage (NCBI taxonomy): Bacteria > Bacillati > Actinomycetota > Actinomycetes > Kitasatosporales > Streptomycetaceae > Streptomyces > Streptomyces sp. NPDC002513. The sequence goes on from NZ_JBSFXK010000002.1 coordinate 97,227, forward strand.
GTGAAGGCCGTCGAGGAGGCGAAGGAGATCCTGGAGAAGGGCGACACCCTCTTCGCGCACGGCATCGTCCAGGGCAGCGAGCGCGCGGAGCCGCTGCACGACCTGCACCTCCTCACCACCAAGCCCTTCCTCTACGTCTTCAACGTCGACGAGGACGAGCTGATGGACGACGCCTTCAAGGACGAGCAGCGCGCCCTGGTCGCCCCCGCCGAGGCGATCTTCCTGAACGCCAAGCTGGAGGCGGACCTTGCCGAGCTGGACGAGGACGAGGCCCTGGAACTCCTCCAGTCGGTCGGCCAGGACGAGCCGGGCCTCGCGACCCTGGCGCGCGTCGGCTTCGCCACCCTGGGTCTGCAGACCTACCTCACCGCGGGCCCGAAGGAGTCTCGCGCCTGGACGATCAAGAAGGGCGCCACGGCCCCCGAGGCGGCCGGAGTCATCCACACCGACTTCCAGAAGGGCTTCATCAAGGCGGAGGTCATCTCCTTCGACGACCTGGTCGCGACCGGCTCGGTGGCCGAGGCCCGCGCCGCGGGCAAGGCCCGCATGGAGGGCAAGGACTATGTGATGCGGGACGGCGACGTGGTGGAGTTCCGCTTCAACGTTTAATAGCGGCTGTGGCATCGATGTAGCGATCTGGCAAACATGCACCCATGAGGGCCAATGGTGTCAAGGCGCAGATGATCCTGGCCTGCGGCTGCGTGCTGCGGAGTGGTCCGTAGCCGACGGCCGTGGGCTGGGGGTACCTGAAGTGTGTTTGCGGAGGCGGTCGTTGGGTTGCCCCGCATCGGTGGTTCGGCCGGGCGGAGTGGTCTCCGCGACTCAGGCGTCGCGGTGGTCGACGCGCGGCCGCCGGTCGGACTCCGCGAGAACTGGTTACTCTTTCAGCGGTTGCTGTTCTCCGGCTCAGCAAGCACGGCCGAGGAGGACGAGACCTACCGCTACCCTGTCGACGCCCCCGAACCTGACACCGATCCGGTGGAGGTCGCGCTCTTCGGCGTGGTGGGAACGCGGAGTGTGTCAGTCCTGCGGCCTGCTGATGGTCATTTTGAAGTCGGCGCTCACGGTCAGTGGAGCGTTCAGCTCCCACTCGCCGCGGTTCGCGAGCTCCTGCAGAGCCTGCAACCGGTCGACGGCCTGCGGCCAGTCGTTCTCGCGGCCGGGAGTACAGGGGTGCTTCATGTGCTTCTGGCGGACGGTGTTGAACCGGGCCAGCCACTTCGCCTCGTTCGCACCGGAGGCCGGGTTGCCCCCGAGCACCTTGTCGGTCTCATGGGCGATCTTCACCATGCCGTCGCAGTCGTCGGAAGCCGGGCCCATCATCAGGGCGGTGTCGAAGAGGTTTTCCAGACCCAGTTCGCTCTTCACCCCCTCCTGCGCGCTCAGCTTCATGGCTGGAGTGAGGTACGTGTCGTGTCCCACCCGGATCTGTAGCCTCCGGAAGACCGGGTCCAGGGCGGCCTTCTTCCAGTCGCGCACGAACGCCTCGCCCAGCGCGCCGGTTTCTTCGCTTCCCGAGTCGGCCAGTCGCTGAAGGACGGTGGTGTACTTCGCGAGCACATTGTGGGGTGCGGCGGCGTTGTACGACTTGACCAACGCGAGCATGTCGCCGCTCTGGCTGCAGAACCCGATCCACCCCGCCGTATAGCCACAGCCGTCGTGCAGATCGGTGATGTAGGCGTATTGCGGAACGGTGGCACCGTTCTCGCTCTACAAAAGGCGTGACGTTGACCGCGTCAGGTGTGGGTCAGGTAAGGCGAGCGTGAGCGGACCGCTGTTGACGTGTCGTAAGAAATTCCCATGGCGTCGAAACCAGGGTGAGACCAGGTTCCTGGGACAAGTCCAGGGGGCTTCAATCCGGGCCGTGCGCCCTCCGCGCCCGAGTAAGACCGGAGTAAGCCGCCGCACACGCATTCCAGTACGTCTCCGGATTCTCAGTTACCCTACAGGTCATAGGGTCAGCGACGTGGGCCCGCGACGTACCGCACGTCCGGCTGCCCGTTCCCGACCGCGCCGGTCCCGCCGGCAGACCTCAAGGTGACGTGTCACCATGCCCGCTCAGCAGTCCGTCCTCATCCCCTCGCAGCGCGGCCCGCGCCGTAAGTCGCCGCTCCCCACACCTGGGCCGAAGCTGCGCGCCCGCGCCGCCGCCACCACTGTGTGGTACCTGCGGCTGGTCGCCGTGCTCAACATAGTCGCGGTACTGTCGGTGCCGTTCCGGCGGGAGGTGAACGAGCACAACACCGGCCGGATCTACGCAGGCCAACGGCACCACCTGCACCACGCGGGGGCGTTCTTCACGCCGTACCTGACCACCGCGGGTCTCGTGTCAGCCGTGCTCGCCATTTTCCTCGCCCTGGTGATGCGGCGCAGGAAACGGGCCGCGTGGGTTCTCAACGTGCTTCTCGCGGGCCCGCTGTTCGCGCTGTACGTCCTCGCGCTCACCCAGGACCCGTACAACAAGCACGTCTTCAACTGGGTCTCCGCCCTGCTCACCGGCCTGTTCGTGGCCGCGCTGCTGATCGGGCGCCAGGAGTTCATCGCCGTCGGCGACCGGACCAACCCGAAGCTGGCGGTGGCGGTCTTCGCGGGCGGCATCCTGGTGAGCGGCACGATCGGCACCCTGCTGGTCAGCGCCACCAACAAGCTGCACGACGCCACGCTGTTCGACAAGATTGCCTACACGCTGCTGCGCGGCGTCAGCGTCGGCCCCCTCGCCGACCGCGTCGACGCCGTGCACGCCCCGCGCTGGGTGGACATCGTCATCAACGTCCTGATCGCCGCGACCTTCCTGCTCGTCCTGTACGCCTGCTTCCGCTCCCCGCGCGGCCGCGAGCTGCAGACCGCCGAGGACGAGCAGCGGCTGCGCGCCCTGCTGGACAAGTACGGCGCCCGTGACTCCCTCGGCTACTTCGCGCTGCGCCGCGACAAAGCCGTCATCTGGTCCCCGACCGGCAAGGCCGCCATCACCTACCGCGCCGTCGGCGCGGTCAGCCTCGCCTCCGGCGACCCGATCGGCGACCCCGAGGCCTGGCCCGGCGCCATCGATGCGTGGCTCGCTGAGGCCCGCCGGCACGCCTGGACACCGGCCGTGATGGGCGCCAGCGAGGAGGCCGGCACGATCTACGCCCGGCACGGCCTGGACGCCCTGGAGCTGGGCGACGAGGCCATCGTCGACGTCGCCGACTTCACTCTCGAAGGCCGCGCGATGCGCGTCGTACGGCAGGCTCACAACCGGGTCCGCCGAGCCGGTTACACCGTGCGCATCCGCCGCCACGAGGACATCCCGGACAACGAGATGGCCACCCTGATCGAGCTGGCCGACCAGTGGCGCGACGGCGCGACCGAGCGCGGTTTCTCCATGGCGCTGGGCCGCCTCGGCGACCCGGGCGACGGGCGCTGCGCAATGCTGGAGTGCCGGGACGGCGACGACCGGCCACGGGCGCTGCTCAGCTTCGTGCCGTGGGGCGAGCAGGGCCTGTCCCTGGACCTGATGCGCCGGGACCGCGACTCCGAGAACGGCCTGATGGAGTTCATGGTCGTCGAGCTGCTCCTGCGAGCCCAAGAGCTCGGCGTCGAGCGGGTGTCGCTGAACTTCGCGATGTTCCGCTCGGTCTTCGAGCGCGGCACCCGCCTCGGTGCCGGGCCCTTCCTGCGGCTGTGGCGTTCGATCCTCACTTTCTTCTCACGTTGGTGGCAGATCGAGTCCCTCTACCGCGCCAACGCCAAGTACCGGCCGGTCTGGGAGCCCCGCTTCCTGCTGTTCGCCAAAAGCCGCGACCTCCCGCGCATCGGCATCGCCAGCGCCCGTGCCGAGGGCTTCCTCACCCCGCCCGCGCTGCCGTCCCTCAAGCGCCGCCGGGAGGAGCCGGCCGAGTCCGCCGACAAGACGGTCAAGTTCCCCGCATGACATGACCGTTGGGCTGGTTCATATGGCGTCACCTGAAATAACGACGGCATCTGCCGACGCCATGCGCACGTGCCGGTTGCAGATGTTCGCGTGTGAGGTGGCCACGGCCAGGCTGGTGCCCGTCGCGTCCGCCGGCGGAGTCATCGAAGGTGGACCAGGACCCGGCCGGCGTTGGTCGCGTCGGTCTCCACGCGGACGTAGAGCTTCTTGATGTGCTTCTGCGCCAGCAAGGCCAGCACCCGCTTCTTCAGCTGGCCCGTCCCCTTGCCTGGGATGATCTGTACGACGTCGACCCCGGTGGCGGCGGCCTTGAAGAGGGTCTGGCGCAGCGCGAGGTCGATGTCGCGGTTGTTGCGGAAGATCGGGTGCAGATCCAACGTGAGCAGGGCAATCGCCTCCGATGCGCTCGGTCACCGGCCGACGCCGGGTCCCGTGGGCCGTGCAGTGGCAGCGTACGGCGTCCTCCCGACCCCGTCCCGCCTTGCGGGTTCCGGACTGCCGGTGGTACCGGCGGAAGCGTGCAGGCATGCGGGTGCATCTGCGGCTGCCGTCATGGCTGGGCGCCTCGATTCGCCCGTGCCATGGCCGGACAGGGATGGTGAAGGGCGGGTTCCGGATGGGCGCTGGCGCCGACTCGACCGCATGCTTGATCGCTGCTGGATCGTGTCCCGGATGGGACGGTCACCGCAGGTCACAGCCGAGGCGTCGATGTTCCGCTTCAACGTCTGATTGGACGTGGACAAACGGCCTGACCTGCGAGGAACTACGCCGCAACCCGCAGGATGTCCTGACCGAACTGCTCGCGCTCCAGCAGACGGACGAGTGGGAGGAGCTGAGCGCGTCGGACGAAGATGCCTACCGCGAGGCCGTGAGCGCCGGCAATTTCATGGCGATGCGCAGAGCGGCGTACGCGCGCCCCGAGAAGTCGGCCAAGCTGGACCGGCTGCGCGAGATCGTCGAGGACGCCGCCGAGAATGGGCTGAAAGTGGTGGTGTTCTCCAACTTCAGAGAATCACAGAGGCTCTTTTCCCGGGCCGCCACGGAGGCCGCGGCATCGCCGCCGGCACAGCACCGAGCTGCTCCTCGCCGTCCCGGTCTCGTAGGACCGACACGTCGGCCGTTTCATTTGCTGTCTTACGCAAGTGCGCAGCTATGATGTCCGGCACGGACAGCCGGACTGCCGGAGGCAGCTGAGGTGACCAGCGTGAAGAGCTTCTCCGTCTCGGGGTACGGGCCCGAGCGGTCCCGGTGGACGCGGCTTCTTGCGCGGGACTCGCCGGTGCGCCGGCTGGACTGGCCGATACTGCTGTCGGCGCTCGCGCTGTCGTTCATCGGCTCGCTGCTCGTCTACTCCGCGACGCGCAACCGCACCACGATCAACCAGGGGGACCCGTACTACTTCCTGGTCCGGCACCTGACGAACCTCGGTATCGGGTTCGTGCTGATGATCGGCATCCTGTGGGTGGGCCATCGCGCCCTGCGCAACGCCGTGCCGGTCCTCTACGGCGTCTTTGTCCTCGGTGTGCTGCTGGTGCTCACCCCGCTCGGTGCCACCATCAACGGCAACCGCAACTGGATTGTGCTGGGCGGCGGATTCTCGCTCCAGCCCTCGGAGTTCGTGAAGGTCTCGATCGTCCTGGGCATGGCGATGCTGCTGTCGGCCCGGGTCGACGCGGGCGACCGGACGTATCCCGACAGCCGCACCGTGATCCAGGCGCTGGGGCTGGCCGCCGTACCGATCACGGTCGTGTTGATGATGCCGGACCTCGGTTCCACGATGGTGATGGCCGTCACGATCCTCGGCGTCCTGCTCGCCTCAGGCGCGTCCAACTGGTGGATCTTCGGGCTGCTCACCGTGGGGGCCGTCGGCGCGGTCGCGGTGTGGCAGCTGCATGTGCTGGACCAGTACCAGATCAATCGCTTCGCCGCCTTCGCCGACCCGGGCCTGGACCCGTCCGGTGTCGGTTACAACACCAACCAGGCCCGCATCGCCATCGGCTCCGGCGGCCTGACCGGGCAGGGGCTCTTCCACGGGGCGCAGACCACGGGGCAGTTCGTGCCGGAGCAACAGACGGACTTCGTCTTCACGGTCGCGGGGGAGGAGCTGGGCTTCGTCGGCGGCGGGCTGATCATCGCGCTGATCGGGGTCATCCTGTGGCGGGCCTGCCGGATCGCGCGCGAGTCGACCGAGCTGTACAGCACGATCGTCGCCGCCGGGATCGTCGCCTGGTTCTCCTTCCAGTCCTTCGAGAACATCGGCATGTCCCTCGGCATCATGCCGGTGGCGGGCATTCCGCTGCCGTTCGTCTCCTACGGCGGCTCCTCCATGTTCGCCGTGTGGATGGCAGTGGGGCTCCTTCAGTCGATAAAGGTCCAGCGGCCCGTGCGGGCCTAACCCAGTGCCACCGCCAACATCCCGGTCCGCCCGGGACCGGGTGCGGTGTGCGTCCAGCCCCGGTCCGAGGCGGTGCTGCTCCAGCGCCGGCCCTCGAACGTCACGGACGTGGCGTGCAGTTCGGTGGCGTGGCAGACCAGCCACAGGGCGAGGGACCAGCCCGTGGAAGCCTGATCGGTCGCAATCGGGTAACTGACGCCGCTGCCGCCGATCGCAGGCAGGGCGGCCGGCGCGTCGCCGAACTCCCGCCGGACGGCTGCCGCTACGCCGGCGCCGTCGCCGGCCTCGCTCACGGCGCCCGTCGCACCGCTCCCTGCGTCGGAGGGGGTCGGATCGGCCCCGCTCACCGTGCAGCTCAGTGCCGGTCCCTGCCGCCCCGTCAGTACGTCGGCCAGTGTCGTCGCCATGTCCTCGTGCTGGGCGTACGCCTGCGGGTAGCCGCTGTGCTGGACCCGCTGCGCGGCGACGGTGACCGGCAGGCCGAGGTAGTCCGGCACCTTGACCAGCGCGCCGAAGAACCTGCCCGACGCGTAGACGGGGTCGCGGATCTGTGCGGGGCTGCCCCAGCCCTCGGACGGACGCTGCTGGAACAGACCGAGGGAATCCCGGTCCCCGTAGGTGAGATTGTGGAGTTTGGATTCCTGGATCGCGGTCGCCAGGGCGATGGTGACGGCCCGTTCCGGCAGGCCGCGCGCGTGGGCCACGGCCGCGATGGTCGCGGCGTGGAACGCCTGGTCCAGGTCGAGCGTGACCGTCGTGCCGTCCGGGCCGTGCGCCGTGCACTCATCGGAAGGCGCCGGGCGGATGAACCGGACGGCGAGATAGCTTACGAGCGCCAGGACCACGCTCACCCCGATCGCCACCGTCCACGCCTTGTGGCGCCCCTTCCTGTGTGCCGCCACGTCGACCTTCCTCTTACCTGGCTCCGGTTACAGTTCAGTTGCTTTGTTGCGCAACCATATAACTATGTTGGCCGGGTCCCGTACCGGGATTCGAAGGGGGTGGACCCGATCGAGGGGGAAGGCATGATGGGTCGGCGTGGACCGGCGCAACCGGCCGTGCGGCCGAGCCGGTCAGGACGCCTGAGCGACCGGAACCTGGAGCTGGTCCTCCTGCTCGGCGCGGTCCTCATCTGCTGCTACGGCTATGCCGAGACGGCCCTCGCCGTCAGCGGCAAGCTGCCGCCGAGTATGGCGCTGACGTGCCTGGCGGCGGTCGTGCTGCCCCTGGTGTGCCATGTCACCGTACGCCGGTTCGCGCCCCACGCCGATCCGCTGATCCTGCCGCCTGCCACCCTGCTCAGCGGTCTGGGGCTCGTCCTCATACACCGGCTCGACCTCGCCTACACGACCCACTACCGTCACGCGACGGCCGCGGCGTCCGGGCAGTTGATGTGGTGCGGCATCGCCGTGGTGGTGTTCGCCGGGGCGGTGGCCCTGCTCAGGGACCACCGCAGGCTGCAGCGCTATCCGTACGTCACGATCACCGTGGGACTCGTCCTGCTGATGGCGCCGGCCTTCTATCCCGGCGACGTCTACGGCGCCAAGCGGTGGATCTTCATCGGGCCGCTGTCCTTCCAGCCCGGCGAGTTCGTGAAGATCATCATCGTGGTCTTCTTCGCCGGATACCTGACGCTCCGCAGGGACGCCCTCGCGCTCGCCGGCCGGCGCCTGATGGGTATGTACCTGCCGCGTGGGCGACAGCTCGGTCCGGTCGCGGCCGTGTGGATCCTCAGCCTGCTCGTCCTGATCTTCGAACGGGACCTCGGCACCTCGCTGATCTTCTTCGGCCTGTTCGTGATCATGCTGTACATCGCGACCGAGCGCACCGGTTGGGTGGTGTTCGGCGTCGCGATGTTCGCCGTCGGCGCCTTCGTCGTCGGTTCCTTCGAACCGCACGTGCACGGCCGTGTCGTCGCCTGGCTGCATCCCATGGACATCTTTCTGCCGCCCGACAAGCGCCCGGCGGGACTGATCTCGGACCAGGCCGCCCAGGCCCTGTTCAGCTTCGGCTCGGGCGGCATCCTCGGCACCGGCCTCGGCCAGGGCCACCCGGAGCTCATCGGCTTCGCCGGGCGCAGCGACTTCATCCTCACCACGGTCGGCGAGGAACTGGGCCTGACCGGCGTCACGGTCGTCATCCTGCTCTACGCGCTGCTCGCCGAGCGCGGCCTGCGGACGGCCCTCACGGTCACCGACCCGTTCGGCAAACTGCTCGCCGGCGGTCTGGCCGCGGCGCTCATGCTGCAGGTCTTCGTCGTGTGCGGCGGTGTCACCGGGCTGATCCCGCTCACCGGCAAGGCCCTGCCGTTCCTCGCCCAGGGCGGCTCGTCCATGGTCGCCAACTGGCTGCTGGTCGCCGTCCTGATCAAGGTCAGCGACACCGCCCGCCGGCCGGCGCCCGTCCCGGCCGCCGACGTCAGCGCCGCCGAGACGCAGTTCGTACGACCGTGAGCCCGGCATCCCCTTCGGGGACAGAGCGTTCGTCGGCATGCTGGAGGACAAGGCGGTCAGGCACGGCGGCCGCACCTTCGCCAAGGCGGACCGCGCCTTTCCGTCCTCCCAGGTCTGCTCGGCCTGTGGATTTGGCGACGGCCCCAAACCCCTGCACGTCCGGGAGTGGACGTGCGGCCGGTGCGGTACGGTGCACGACCGCGACCACAACGCAGCCCGTGACGTCCTCTTCGAAGGACGCCGTATCGTCGCCGCCTGACGGGCAAAGACGCCAAACGCCTGCGGAGCGCCGGTAAGACCGGGACGAAAGTCCCGGCGCAGCGCGTCGAAGCAGGAAGCACCCGGAAGGGGCAGACGACGTGAGGCCGGAATCCCTGGACTTCAGGCCAGGGATTCCGTCACGCCAGCGTGAAGTACGCGAGGCTGCCCAGGCCCGCCACCGAGCAGTAGACGGCGAACGGGATGAGGGTGCGGTTCTCGAAGTAGCGGACGAGGAAGCGCGTGGCGAGGTAGGCCGCCACGAACGCGGCCACGCTGCCCGCCAGCAGCGGACCGCGCAGGCCGTTGCCCTGCGGCCCGAGCAGCGGCGGCAGCTTGAGCAGCGCGGCGCCGCCGATGACCGGCGTGGCGAGCAGGAACGCGAAGCGGGCGGAGTCCTCGTGGTTGAGGCCCTTGAAGATGCCGGCGCTGATGGTGGAGCCGGAGCGGCTGATGCCGGGGAAGAGGGCGAGGATCTGGGCGGCGCCGATCGTCACGGCCTGGCGGATGGTCATCCGGGTGATCCGCAGGTCCGACTGCTCGTCCGCCGACAGATGTTCCTCCCCGGGGGCGACGGCGGCCCCGGCCCGCCTGCGGCCGGACCCGCCGCGCCGCAGCTGCTCGGTGACGAAGAGCACGATGCCGTTGAGCGCCAGGAAGATCGCGGTGGGGACGGGCTTGCCGAGCGTGGTGCGGAACACCTTGTCGAGCGCGACGCCGGCGACCGCGACCGGGACGCAGGCGGTGACGATCAGCCAGGCGAGCCGCTGGTCCACGGTCTCGACGCGGCGCTGGGTGATCGACGTGAACAGTCCACGGACGATGCGCACCCAGTCCCGCCGGAAGTAGACGACGAGCGCGAGCGCGGTGGCCAGGTGGAGGCCGACCAGCTCGTTGAGGTAGAGGGACCCGTCGGCGGAGACGTCCAGGTCGTGTTTCCAGTGCCCGCCGAGCAGTGCGGGTATCAGGATGCTGTGCCCCAGGCTGGAGACGGGGAACAGCTCGGTGACGCCTTGCAGCAGCCCGACGCCCACGGCTTCGGGATAGGTCAGAACGGACATCGGCCGGCCTTCGTTTCCAGGTGCGCGAGGGGTGGAGCCGAGGACCCCGCGCGGCGGGACGGCTCCGGCCGCGGAAGGTACTACAGGCGGGCAAGAAACCGGACAGGCCACCCGAAGCGCCCTGCTCGTGCTGGTCGTTCTTGCGGCGCCGGCAGCCGGATCAGTGCCAGGAATCACCCGGCTTGTTGTGGATTGTTCCCGTCGAGCGGATTCCGTTCGTGGCGTGTGCGGGCGAGGGCGAGCCCGGCGGCGTGCAGCGCGAGCACGAGGGTGAGAAGCAGGTAATAGTCCAACGGGAGCGCGGTGAGGCCGAGCAGCGGGCCGAGCGGGGAGGCCGGCAGCACCGGACCGACGAGCAGGGCACGCGGGTCGAGCGCGGCCGGGCGGCGCAGCAGGGCCGGGTGGGGGGCGTCGTAGGCGAAGGCGAGCCGCGCCGTGGCGAAGCACAGGTTCTGCGCCGGCACCTGCGCCGGGAGCGTCGGCATGAAGGGCGGCAGAAGACCGGCGGCGAGCATCGCGATGACGTTGCCGACGTTGGACGACAGGGTGATGCGCAGATACGCGGCGATGTTGCCGCCGCTGTGCCGGCCTGCCCAGATGGCGTGGTCGATGGCGGTGAGGTCCTTCTCGGCGAGCACCACGTCGGCACGCTCCCGGGCCACGTCGGTGGCGCCGCGCGGGGCGATGCCGACGTCGGCCGCCCACGGCGCGGACACGCCGTCGACCCCGTCGCCGAGGAAGCCGACGGTGTGACCGCCGGTGCGCAACGCGGCGCTGATCCGGGCCTTGTGATGTCCCAGTACGCTGCACAGAGGGTGCGATCTTGAAAGAGTGGACGGGATCGCCCGCTTTGTTCTCAACCTGGTTGCAGGGGGTGGCCGTGTGGCTCTGACCGGAACGTCCTTCTTCGCGGTGCTCGTGGTCGCGGTCGTGGTCGCGGTGATCGGCACGATCGCCCTGTGGTCCCGGGTGCGCGGACCGAAGGTCGTGCGCTGGCTGATGCACGGTGTGATGATCGGCGTGTGCCAGCTGACGGCCATCTGTGTCGTGGCGACGTGGATCAACAACAGCTACGGCCTGTACGCCTCATGGTCCGATCTCCTCGGAAACACGAACAACGGCAACGCGGTCGCGATGCCCGGACCGCCGATATCCCGCGCCAGGTTCAACCACGCCACCCAGGAGGGGGTCCTCGACACCTACTTCCACGGGCGGCGTTCGGCGCTTTCGGGTCAGGTGCTGGTGTGGACGCCGCCGCAGTACGACCAGGCCGCCTACCGCACGAAGCGTTTCCCCGTGCTGATGCTCCTGCACGGGGTGCCCGGTTCGCCACAGTCCTGGCTGGAGCACGGCGGAATGCCGGGGGCGTTCCTGGACCTGCTGAACCAGCGGAAGGTGCACCCGTTCATCCTCGTCATGCCGGTGGTCAACCCCGGCAGCGTGGACACCGACTGCAGCGACCTGCCCCAGCGCAAGGTGGCGACCTGGCTCTCTTCCGACGTGCCGGACCTCATCCGGCAGAAGTTCCGCACGCTGTCCGGTCCCCACGGCTGGGGCGTGATGGGGTACTCGACGGGCGGCTTCTGCTCCGCGAAGCTGCCGCTGCAGTACCCGGAGGTCTTCGGCGCGGGCGCGGCCCTCGACCCCGACCCGCTCACCGGCGACCGATCCGTCATCCCGGATTCGGCCGAGCGGCGGGTGAACAGCCCGACGTACCTGGTCCGGCACGCCCGTGCACGGGTCAGTCTGTTCCTTGCGACCTCTCGTCAGGACCGGTTCAGCCCCGTGTCGGCCATCGAGGAGTTCGTATCGGCGTCCGCAGCGTCGCCCGTGCGGGTGCGGACCCTGACGCTGCCGAGCGGCGGTCACAACTACAACACCTGGTCGGCGGAGTACCCGGCGGCCTTCGGCTGGTTGAACCAGTGGCTTTCGGCGCCTCGTTGAGTCCGTGCCCCGCCTCGGCGGACTCGGGCCGCGCACGCCTCCGACGCCCGCTCGTCGACATGGCGACGAAGCCGGGCCCGGCGCCGGGCCGGCGGCCGGCCGGCCGAGGCGTGAAGGACGGGGAGCCGGGCATCATCTGAGTCCGGATCGGAGAAACGGCTCTGGGGGGTGGTCGAGTGTCGGCAGGGTTACCGCCTATCGCGGGAGAGGACGGCACCACGGGAGACAACGGTGCCGGCGGTCCGGACACCGAGCCGGAGCCCAGGGGCGACGGCGAGTCGCCTGCGTCGAACGGCAGCGGCGGCGGCAGTACAGGCGACGCTCCCCCGACGGTCGGTGATCCCCCGGCCCCCGCACCGGACGACGGCGCGGCACCGCCCGCGGGAGCCGGCGCACGCATGGCGGGCTGGCTGCGCACCGTCCCGGGACTGGCCGCGTCCGCCGTCGTCACCACCCTGGCGGCAGCGGCCGCCACGGCCGTGTTCACGGGAGCGGGGCACCTTTGGCCCGCCTCGTCGAAGGTCTCCCTGTCCGTGGAGACCGACCCCATGCGCCTCGACGCCGAAGAGGATCTCATCCAGCTCGTGCCCGCCGCACGGTTCGACGGCAGTGAACCACGGGACGGGTGCGCGGGCTTCTGGAGCTGGGCCCGAGCCCGGGGCGGAGTGGACGAGGGCCGGACGGCCATGCAGCTGACAGTGACCAACAGCGGTTCGAACACGGTGCTGATCACCGGCATGCGGGCCGAGGTGGTCTCCCGTGATCCCGTCTCCCACGTCGTGGAGACCGCGTGCCGTACCCAGGGCGAGGCGAAGGTGTACTCGGTGGACATCGACCTCGACAAACCACAGCCCCACGGCCTGTACGACAAGGCGGGCAAGAGCGTGCCGCCCGACTTCACCGTGACCGCGGGGGACCTGGAGACCTTCCTGGTCACGGCCCGGATCACGCACGGTGCGGCGCAGTGGAAGCTCGCCGTCGACCTGGTGGAGGACGGCGAGAAACGCACGGTCGTCGTGCAGGACGGCACACGGCCGTTCACCACGGTGACCCGGCCCACCGACCCGACCGTCTGGGAGCTGAACCCCCAGAGCGGGGCCTGGACCAGGCCCGTCGGCGGCGGTGCCCCGACAGGACAGCCGAGCGGGACGTCATGAGGGCGCGGACCCCTCGGCGTGCCGTGAGCGGACGGGCACTCGTCGCCGTCCTGGCCTCGGCGGTGGCGGCGGGAGTACTCCTCTCTCTGGTCGTGGTCCTGCTCGGCCGGGACGGCTCCCACAGCGGCTCCGTTCCCGCCGAGCCGGCCCGGCAGACGGCCGCTCCCCGTCTGCACGCGCTGCCTCGGACGGTGGCAGGGCGACGGGTCACCTCGGTGGCGGCCGGCATCGGCAGCGTGGCGTACGGGACGGAGAACGGCGACGTCTACCTCTCGTCCGCGCACTCCGACCCGCGGCGGCTCACCGGCCTCACCGGCCTCGTGGTCAAGCTCGCCTTCGACCCCGGCGGGCGGTGGCTCGCGGCTGCCAGTACCGGCGGTGAACTCGCCGTCGTGGACACGGCCCACCCGTCCGCCCCGGTCGTCCGGCGCGCTGTCCGGACCGTCGTCTCACTGGCCGCCGGACTGATCGTGCCGGACCAGCTCGCCATCGACCGCACCGGCCGCCTGCTTGCCGTGCAGACGGACTCGATCGGCGTCTACGACCTGCGCGGCAGCCTCTCGCCGCACTGGCTGGAGGGCACCCACGAGTGCTCCGGCGCCCGCGACCTGGCCTTCGCCGGCAGCGAACTGATCGCCGCGTTCGACTCCTGTGCGAGCATCTGGAACGCCGCCACGCTGCGCATGGAACGGCAGGTGTACTTCCCCGGCACGGGCAACGCCCTGGTCGGCCACGACCGTATCCTCTACGGCTCGTTCAGCCACGCGTTGCTGCTGGACTACCGTCGCACCAGCCCGCTGCCCAGCGCCGCCGCCGCTCCCGGGCAACCGCACCCGGTGCTCAGCGCCGTCATCGCCGACAAGACCGTCAGCACCCGGCGCAGCCCGATCCAGCCGGTGGCCGACGACGGCCGGGTCGCGGCGGTCCTGCAGGACGCGCGGCTCCTCTTCTGGGAGCCCGCCGCCCGCCGGATCCTGGCCGTCGTCCCCCTGCCCTTTCCCGCCGTCTGCCCGTCGACGTGGCAGTTCAAGTCCCCCGCGCAGTTCACCACGTCCTTCTCCCCGAACACCAGGACTCTGCTGATCTCAGGCTTCTGCCCGCCGCCGAACAAGGACGAGAGCTACAAGGAGGACCGGATCCACGGGATGTACCGGCACTGGGAAATCGACTATCCGTCACCCTGAGAGCGCGTATCCGTCGCTGTGCTCAATGAGGGCCGCAAGCAGGTCTACGGCACTCGGATCGCCGGCGTGAAGGACGGATCACCGGTTCCGTGGCCCTGTGAAGAGCCCGAGCGCATGGACGAACTCCGCGCCGAAGTCGGCATCGAGCCCTTCGACGAGTACGTCGCCGAGTTCGCGATGGCCTGACGACCCGTTCCCGGCCGTCCCGCGGATCATTGCCCGGGGCTCACCTGCCATGGGGCACGTGATCCGCCGGACAGACCCTGGGATCGCCTGCCGTCCACGCCCACCGGCCTCGGGCCGGAAGACGGTGCGCTACTCGCTCGCTGTGCGCCAGGGTCTCCCTCATGACGTCCTAGATGTTCTGTCTCGGGATGCCGGCTGACCGGTCCGCGTGCCGAACAGCAGGTACAACGCGACGATCCCCACCCACCTGAGCGGGTGGGGATCGTGTGCGAGCGCCGGGCAGGCCTTGCACCTGCATTTCCCCGCAGGAAGCGGGGCGTCTTTCCTTGGACCACCAACGCGTGGCCGGTTTCCGGGAGTTCCGGTGTCGGCGACAAGATCGACTATAGCCCATGCGGGCGATCGGTGTCGTGCCCGGATCGTGGACCGTGCGGTGCGGAGCGCACGGCCGCGCGCCCGCACGCCGGTCCTACGGCCGCACCGGCGCCGCGATGTGACGTAGAACACTCGGGAAAAGTATGCATCCTTGGGCAACTCTTTATGCGATCCGGCAGTCATCTTTGCGTACCCAGCAGCCCCTTCTGTTCTCGAGGTTCGCATGAGACTTCGCCGTTCCCTGGCCCTTGCCGCCGCGACCGCCGCCCTCGCCCCGGCCGTTCTGCTCGCGGCCCCCGTCGCCTACGCCTTGGACGACAGCCCGACGCCGACGGCCGGTGAGACGACCCCGGCGAACGAGACGCCGGACCCCGGGGCCACCGAGACCACGCCCGCGGCCGGCGAGACGACCCCGGCAGCGGGCGAGACCACGCCCGCGGCCGGCGAGACGACCCCGGCGGCCGGTGAGACGACCCCCGCCGCCGGTGAGACGACCCCGGCGAGCCAGAGCCCGTCCGGTACCCCTTCCTCCCCGGCGGCGTCCACCACCACGTCCGCTTCGCCGTCGAAGGGCCCGGTGGAGTGCAACGGCGAGGACCTGAAGTTCGACGACAGCCTCAAGACCAGCCTCTCCGGCCTGCCGTCGAAGATCGTCGCGGGCAGCGGCTTCCACGGATTCAAGCTGAACGTGAAGAACACCGGCAGCCACGCCTATCAGCGTGTCGACCTCGGTGTGTTCGCCGCCCAGGTCGACGAGGAGGACTTCTTCGTCGACACCAGCCACCTCACCCTGCAGTACAAGGACCCGGACACCGGCAAGTGGACCGGTATCTCCCTGGACGAGAACGACGAGGGCGCCGGCTACCTCGGCTACACCGGCATCAAGGCCAAGGAGTCCTTCTCCATCGACCTGCGCCTCGCCGTGGACGCGAAGGCCCCGGCCGGTCTCGGGTTCGCCATCAGCGTCGGCATGTACGCCGACGACGAGGGCAACTGCGTCACCTCCAGTGACGACAGCTACTACGAGTTCGAGATCCTGAAGGCCGGTTCCTCCTCCGGCGGCATCAACGAATCCAAGCCGCAGGGCGGCAGCAAGCCGCTGCCGGTCAAGCCGGCCGGGGACAAGCCGATCGACCCCGCGGGCCGGCTCGCGGAGACCGGCTCCAGCTCGGTGCTCCCGACCGTCGCCCTGGTGGGCGGTGCCGCGGTCGCCGTCGGCGCCGGAACCGTGTTCGTGGTGCGCCGCCGCCGGGCCGCCGGGACGGGTGCCGCCGCCTGATCCGGTGATCCCTTCGGAGGGGCCGTGGCGCGATGGCGCCCTGGCCCCTCCGCGCGTGGTGCCCGCTCCTCCCGGGACCGGTACGGCAGGCGGGCGCCGGCCCCCGGCCTCAGCGGCCCGGGGGCAGAGGCTGCTCGGCCCAGATGGTCTTGCCGGTGGGCGTGTAGCGCGTCCCCCACCGATGGGTCATCTGGGCGATGATGAACAGGCCCCGGCCGCCTTCGTCGTCGCTGGCGGCGTGGTGCAGGTTGGGGGCGCTGTGCCCGGTGTCGGAGACCTCGCAGATCAGGGTCCGGTCGCGGATCAGGCGCACCAGGATGGGTCCTCCGACGTAGCGGATGGCGTTGGTGACCAGTTCGCTGAGGACCAGTTCGGTGGTGAAGGCCAGGTCCTTGAGTCCCCACTCGTCGAGCTGCTTGCCGACGGTGGTGCGGATGACGCCGACCGCCGCCGGGTCGGGGGGCAGTTCCCACTGGGCGAACTGCCGCTGGTCGAGCGTCCGGGTGCGGACGAGGAGCAGCGTCGCGTCCTCGTCCACCGGCCCCGGCAGCAGCGCGGACACCACCCGGTCGCTCTGCTCGCGCAGGGGTTGAGGGGGTTCGGTGAGGATCCGGGCGAGCTGTGCGAGCCCGGCGTCGAGGCTCTCCGCGGTCTGGAGGAGCCCGCTCGAGAACAGGGCGATGAGACTGCCCGGCCCGAGCTGGAGTTCGGTGCACTCGTAGGGCGGCCCGGCCATGCCGAGCGGCGGGCCGGGCGGCAGCCGTGGACAGTGGGCGACGCCGGTGTGCGGCGCGACCACCATCAGCAGCGGCTGGCCCGCGTGCGCCAGGCTGCACCGGCCCGAGACCGGGTCGTACACCGCGTACAGGCAGGTCACGCCCCTGGCCTCGTCGGTGTGCGCCTTGGCGTGGCCGCGCTCGTGGCCCGGTCCCGGTTCGCGCGCGGTCAGCTTGACCAGGTCGCCGAGATGGGTGAGCAGTTCGTCCGGAGCCAGGTCCAGCCGGGCCAGGACCCGTACGCCCGTGCGCAGGCGCCCCATCGAGCCGGCGGCCCGCAGGCCGCCGCCGCGCACGTTCCCGACGACCAGGCCGACCCGGGTGCCGGACAAGGGGATGACGTCGAACCAGTCGCCGCCCACCCCGGACCCGCTGTCCGCGGGCAGATAGCGGCTCTCCGCGGCCAGGGCGGTCACCGACGGCAGACGGCGCGGTAGCAGGCTCCGCTGGAGTTTCAGGGTCGCGGAGTGGTCCCGGGTGACCACCAGCATCAGCAGGAAGCCGAGCAGCAGGGCGCCCAGGCCCACCACCGTGGCCCCGGCCGTGCGCCCGATCAGCGGCAGGTCGAGGACGGTTCCGTCGAACCGGGTGTTCGCGTAGACGCCGAAGGCGGCGTAGAGGAACAGGAAGAGCATGATCAGCCCGCCCAGTGCCGGCAGCACGCCCTTGAAGACGAGGTCCCGGGCGCTGCGGGTGAAGACCCTGCGGTGGTACCAGACGCAGGCGAAGCCGGTCAGACCGTAGTAGAACGTGATCGCGAGACCGACCGCGCCGACCGAGTCGGCGAGGATGTTCCGGCTGAACGAGGTCAGCAGGACCAGGACGGCGATCGACAGCGCTCCCATGCCGACGGTCGACCAGGTCGGCGTGAGGAACCTGCGGTGGATCCGGGCGAGCTGGGAGGGGACGGCCTTGTGGGCCGCCATGGAGAAGACGGTGCGGGCCAGGGGCAGGATGCTGGTCTGGGTGGAGGCCAGCGCCGAGGTCAGCACCATCAGGATCAGCAGCCGCGACAGGAACAGCCCCGCGCCGTGGCCGCCGAAGACGGCGTCGCCCAGCCCGGACAGCACGTCGCCCGCGTTGCCACGGTTGCCCAGCCCGATGCCCGAGGTCCCGACTCCGGCGAACGCCTGCGCCGCCGTGGACACCAGCCCGTAGATGACCAGGAGCAGCACAATGGAGACGAGCATGGCGCGCCCGGGGATGCGCTCGCTGTCCTTGGTCTCCTCGTTGACGGAGGCGGCGGTGTCCCAGCCCCAGTAGATGAAGACCGCCGCGAGGACACCCGAGGTCAGCGCCTTCGCCGAGGGCACCTCGAAGGGGTTGAACCAGGAGGCGGACACGTGCAGGGCCGTCGGGGGAGCGCTGGTGTAGACCCTGACCAGCGCGGTGACCGCGAAGAGGATGAGCACCGCGATCTCCAGGCACAGCAGCCAGCGCTGTACGGCGGCCGAGAGCTCGATGCCGATGTAGCAGATCGCGGTCATCACGACGATCCAGACGATGCCCGCCAGGGTCGTCCACATCCGGTTGTGCGCCAGGGTCTCGTGGCCCAGCAGCCGGAAGCCGTAGATCCCGGCGATCTCGGCGACATTGGTCATGAAGAGGAGGTCGGCGACGATGATTCCCCAGCCGCCCATCCAGCCGACGCGCGGCCCGAAGGCGCGGGTCGCCCAGGTGAAGGCGGTGCCGCAGTCGGCGTTGCTCGCGTTCAGTTCCCGGTAGGCGTACGCGATCAGCAGCATCGGCACGAACGCCAGGACGGTGACGATCGGGGCCTGGAGCCCGACCCCGGCCACGATCAGGCCCAGGGTGGCCGCGAGGCTGTACGCGGGGCCGGCGGAGGCCAGGCCGACGATGACCGTGGAGAGCAGACCCAGCGCACCGCTCTTCAGCCCCTTGCGCCCCGCCCCCGAGCCGGGAGCGGGGCGGCCGGCGGACGCGGTACCACCGAGGAGCCTCAACGCCGGTTCCCGCTCCGGGCCCGGGGCAGGCGGCGCGGGCCGGCCGCCGGGAGCAGCCGGGAGCGGGGCCCGTCCGTCGTTCGTCCGGCGGTCCGCATGGTCTGCGCGGTACGCACGGCCTCGTACGGGATCCGGCCACCTGTTCGAGCGTGTGGCATGATCCCTCCAGGCGCGACTCTCACCTGTCATTCCGGACAAAGTCGACTGTGCGGCACTGTCACCCACCCTGCCTCTGAAGTCCAGGATTAACAACAGAAGCGCCCTTCGCCCGTTTCCGGCGCTGGGTGACGGTGGCTCTCCCGCGCCTGCGCAGGCAGAGGGCATCCCGCTCGCCAGGCTGAAGGACGTCACCGGGGGGCCGGTTGCGGGGCGCGGCGATCGAGGGCGCCGGGTTCGCGATCGTGCGGTCCGGGCACGGGGCCGGCCGCCACGAGCTGTGGCAGGTGCCCGGCGTGGGGGCAGCGGACCGCCCGTAGCGCGCTCACCGCCGCCCGGCGACTCGCGGTGGCCGCCGAGGAGACGGTCGCCGTCCGCCTCGATATGGAACCGCCCCGACCCGCGCACCGCCGCCCTGCTGGTCGCCCAGCCCCCGCTCGCCGAGGCCGGGCCCGCACTGCACCGGGCCGTGGACGCCGCCGCCGCGCGGCCCCGGCTCCGAGCCGGGGGCCCGGGGCGACGCCGAGATGCGGTCCGCGGAGTACTACGGCCTGCTCGCCGAGGTCTGCGCCGGCCCCGACTTCAGCCCGGCCCCGCACAGCGGCACCACCACCGGGGCGATCCCCCCGTTCGGGCGGAGCCGGGACGGCGGGATCGACTCGAGCAGTCCCTCCCGTGCCGCCGCCCAGCCGGCCGCCGCCGTCGGTTCGACGTACAGGCCCTGGGACGCCAGGTCCCGCTGGGCGTGCCGGATCTGATCCTCCGTCACGGTCAGGAACCGGCCGCCCGAGGCGCGGACCGCGCGCAGGATCTGGCGGGCGCGCGGCGGGCGGGGGATCGCGATGCCCTCGGCGAACGTGGGGGCCGTGGGGGCGACGCCCGTCAGGTCCTCGGCGCCCTCCTCCCAGGCGTGCGCCAGCGGTGCGACGGCCGCCGCCTGCACCGCGTACAGCGCCGGACGGCGGTCGATCAGGCCCGCCGCGAACAGCTCGGCGACGGCCAGGGCCGCGCCCAGCAGCAGGGTGCCGTTGCCGACGGGCAGCACCAGCACGTCCGGGAGCCGGCCCCCGAAGTCCTCCCACAGCTCGTGCACACAGGTCTTGGTGCCGTGCAGGAAGTACGGGTTGTAGGCGTGGGAGGCGTAGAACACCCCTGGCTCGTCCGCCGCTTGACGGGCCGCCAGCGCCGCCGCCTCCCGGTCGCCCTCGACCGTCCGCACCCGTGCCCCGTGCGCGTCGATCTGCTCCCGTTTCCTGGCGGAGGTTCCCTCCGGCACGTACACCGTGCACGGCAGACCGGCCCGGGCGCAGTACGCGGCGATCGACGCGCCCGCGTTGCCGCTGCTGTCGGCGACCACCCGCCGGGGGCCCAGCCGCTGCGCCAGTGCGGCGAGCAGGACGGCGCCGCGGTCCTTGAAGGACAGGGTCGGCATCAGGTGGTCGAGCTTGCCGCAGATGCCGTCCCGCAGCTCCACGAGCGGTGTGCGGCCCTCGCCGAGGGTGATCGTGGGGGCGGCCAGCGGCAGGGTCTCCGCGTACCGCCACAGGGAGTTCACCCGTCCTTTGAGGGACGTGAGCGGTGCGGGGGTCGGCGCGAAGTCCAGGTCCAGCGGCCCCCGGCAGACGGGGCAGCACCAGGCGAGCGACTCCGCGGTCACGCGGGTGCCGTCCGCCGGGCAGAAACAGTCCGGCAGCAACAGTGTCATGCGGCCAGGGTAATTGTCTGTTTCGTAATGGTATGTCATGATCGCCGCTCGGTGCCCGTGTTGGGTTCGCCATCGTCGCGCCCGCACCGTCGTACGCCTCGCGCACCCGTACCACCCATCGAGGCGTCATCAGCGTTCCACCGCGTTGAGGAGGACTCTCGGATGCCAGTGATGCGGCAGGCCCGGCGGCGACTGGCCGGGATCGGCACGGCGGCCCTGCTCGTCGGACTCGTCTCCGCGGCTCCCCCGCACGCGGCGCCCGTCGATGAGGGCACGGTCCGGTACGCGGGCGCGGCGGACACCGTCCCGGGCAGCTACATCGTCGTCCTCAAGGACGTCGCACGGGCCGACTCCGACGGTGGCAGGGCCCTTGCCCGGAAGTACGGCTGCACCATCGGGCACACCTATGTCAAGGCGCTCAACGGCTACGCGATCCACGGCACGGCGTCCGCCGCGAGGCGGTTCGCCGCCGACCCGGCGGTCGCCTCCGTCGCCCAGAGCCGCGTCTTCCACATCGCGTCCACCCAGAGCGGTCCGCCCTCCTGGGGCCTGGACCGCATCGACCAGAAGAACCTGCCCCTCGACGGCAGGTACACCTACCCCGACTCGGCGGGCCAGGGCGTGACCGCCTACATCGTCGACACCGGGGTCCGCGTCACCCACGGCGACTTCGGCGGACGCGCCTCCTACGGCTACGACGCCGTCGACAACGACAACGTCGCCCAGGACGGCAACGGCCACGGCACCCATGTCGCGGGCACGGTCGCCGGCGCCGCGTACGGCGTCGCCAAGAAGGCGAAGATCGTCGCGGTCCGCGTCCTCGACGACTCGGGCTATGGCACCACCGACAAGGTCGTCGCGGGCCTCGACTGGGTGGCCCAGCACCACAGCGGCCCGTCCGTGGCCAACATGTCCCTCGGCGGCCCCGCCGACAGCGTGCTCGACACCGCCGTCCGCAACACCATCGCCTCGGGCGTCACCTTCGCGGTCGCCGCGGGCAACAGCAACGACGACGCCTCCGGCACCTCGCCCGCCCGGGTGAGCGAGGCGATCACCGTCGGTGCCACCGCGCAGGGCGACGCGCGCGCGAGTTACTCCAACTACGGCCCGGCACTCGACCTGTTCGCGCCGGGCTCCTCGATCAAGTCCACCTGGAACTCCAGCGACACGGCCACGGCCACCCTGTCCGGTACGTCGATGGCGGCGCCGCATGTGACGGGGGCGGCGGCCCTCTATCTGGCGGACCACCCGAGGGCCGCCCCCGCGCAGGTCGCCGCCGCACTGACGGCCGCCGCGACCACCGGTGTCGTCTCCTCCCCGGGAAGCGGATCGCCGTCCCGGCTGCTCGACGTCGTCGGGGGCACACCGGCCCCGCCCCCGCCCCGGCCCCGTTTCGTGAACAGCGCGGACTACCCGATCCGCGGCTTCTCCACCGTCGAGTCGCCGGTTACGGTCACCGGGGTCCCCGGCAAGGCCCCCGCGTCCCTCGGCGTCGAGGTGCACATCCGGCACACCGCCATCGGTGACCTCCAGGTCCAGTTGATCGCGCCGGACGGCATCGCGTACCTCCTCAAGCCCTTCGGAACCGGTGGCGGCACGCGCGACATCAACACCACGTACACCGTGAACGCCTCGTCCCGGACGGCGAACGGCACCTGGCGGCTGAGGGTCGGCGACTACGCGACGTCCGGCACCGGGACGATCGACTCCTGGGCGCTGCAGTTCTGATCGCGCCTCCACGTTTTCTGTCTCCGGCCGAAGAGACCTCGCTGATGCCGCGGGACCGCCCGCGCGGGCGGTCCCGCGCCGTCATCGGCCCGTCCCGGTCCCCGTCCCGGTCCCCGTCCCGGCAGGCGTACGCGTGCCCCGCGTTCCGTCCACGCTTCTTCCGCACCTACGATGCGCGTCGTACATCTGTTCTGCACGCGTGTCGGACGAGGAGCGGTACCCGTGGCCATACCCCCGCCCCCCGGGCCCCAGCAGCCCGGGGGCCCGTACCCGCAGGGTCCCTACCAGCCGCCGTACGGATCAGGGCTGCCGTACCAGCCCTGGGGGCAGGGGTACTCCCCGTACCAGCGCCCGGCGTCCGTCAACGGGCTCGCGATCGCCGCGCTCGTCCTCGGCATCCTCTGCTTCCTGCCGGCCATCGGGCTGGTCCTGGGACTGATCGCGCTCGTGCAGATCCGGCGGCGCGGCGAACGCGGCCGGGGGCTCGCGATCGGCGGCATCGTGATGTCCTCGATCGGACTCGCCCTGTTCGTGACCGCCTTCGCGACCGGCGGCCCGCAGGATCTCTGGGAGAGCTTCAAGGACGGGGTGCGCGGCAACGGCGTGACGTTCTCCGTGCGGAAGGGCGAGTGCTTCAACGCGCCGGGCGGTTCGCTCGCGGGCGAGGCGTACGACGTGAACAAGGTGCCCTGCTCCGGGCGGCACCAGGCCGAGGTCTTCGCGAACTTCACGCTCCCGGGCGGCCGTTTCCCCGGCGACGACACGGTCAACGAGACCGCCGACAACCGGTGCTACGCGCTCCGCAGCGCGTACGCCATGGACTCCTGGGCGGTCCCCGCCGACGTCGACGTCTACTACTTCACCCCCACCCGGGAGAGCTGGGGCCTCGGCGACCGCGAGGTCACCTGCATGTTCGGCAACACCGACGAGAAGGGCACCCTCACCGGCACGCTGCGCCGCGACGCCACCACCCTCACCGACGACCAGCTCGCCTATCTGCGCGCGGACGCGGTCCTGTACGGGGCCCTGGACACCGCTCCCGACGCCGCATACGTCGAGGACGACCTGCCGGGCCACCGGAAGTGGGCGGCGCGGGTCGCCACCGCGCTCGCCGGCCAGACCCAGCGGCTGCGCGCCCACTCCTGGCCGGACGGTGCCCAGGGGCCGGTCGCCGGCCAGACGGCGGCCCTGGACCGGGCCCGCGAGGAGTGGGGCAGGGCGGCCGGCGCCGCCGACGCCGACACCTTCTACGTCCACTACGACCGGGGCAGCGCGCTCCTGGAGGGCCGGGCGGCGGTCACCGCACGCAAGGCTCTGGGGCTGGCCACGACTCCTCCGTCGCGTGACGCGGGGGACAGCGCAGGTTCAGAAGGGGCCTCGGCCGGCGGAAAACAAGTGTGACGGCGGCCACACCGGGGCAGAAAGCGCCTGCGTAAAGCCGTCGGACGAACCGAGTCATCACATCGAGTGATTCTCTGGCCTCCGCTTGCGTGGCACAACCGACGGTTGCCACGCTGTTGCTGTCTGTACAAGCTGATGGGAGCAGCCAGTGACTTTCGGTGAGCAGCCGGCGTATCTGCGTGTCGCGGGTGATCTCCGTAAGAAGATCGCCGACGGGCTGCTGCCGCCGCACACACGCCTCCCCTCCCAGGCCCGCATCCGCGAGGAGTACGGCGTATCGGACACGGTCGCCCTGGAGGCGCGCAAGGTCCTGATGGCCGAGGGGCTCGTCGAGGGCCGCTCCGGATCGGGCACCTACGTCCGGGAGCGGCCGGTGCCGCGCCGGGTGGCCCGCTCGGGGTTCCGGCCGCAGAGCGGTGCCACCCCGTTCCGTCAGGAGCAGACGGACGCCTCCGTGCGCGGCACCTGGGAGTCGCGCAGTGAGCAGCAGGAGGCGAGCGGCGCCATCGCCGAGCGGCTCGGCATCCAGCCGGGCGACCGTGTGATGCGCACGCAGTACGTCTTCCGGGAGGCGGGCGAGGCGATGATGCTCTCCACGTCCTGGGAGCCCCTCGCGCTGACCGGCCGCACCCCCGTGATGCTCCCCGAGGAGGGACCGCTCGGCGGCATGGGCGTCGTCGAGCGCATGGCGGCCATCGACGTGATCGTGGACAACGTCACCGAGGAGGTCGGCGCCCGTCCCGGCCTCGCGGAGGAACTGCTCGCGCTCGGCGGCGTCCCCGGTCATGTCGTGCTGGTCATCCAGCGGACCTACTACGCCTCGGGCCGCCCGGTGGAAACCGCGGACGTGGTGGTGCCGGCGGATCGCTACCGGGTGGCGTACCACCTGCCGGTGAAGTAGCGGCGTCGCCCCTGTCGGTGAGGGAGCGGCGTTCCCCCTGCCGGTGAGGGAACGACGCGCGCGGCCACCCGGCGGCACGCCCTGCGCGCGGGGCTCGGGCGCCCTCCGCGTCCGCTTCGCACACCCGCCGCGCTTCCCCGCCGCTCGCCCCGGGCGCGGGCGGACGCGAGGGTCCGCTCAGGTCGCGTGTTCTCAGGGGCAGTTGACTCGATCTGCCGAGAGGAGACGCCGGCTCCCGACGCGGTCGCAATCCGGTCGTTTCTCCATGCCCTTCGTGCTGCGATCCGTCCGCCCTTCAGGTTGTTCTGCATGCGCGCGGGGCGCGCGTGACGGTGCGCACGACGGCGTGCGCCCCCTCCACCGTGGCTGGTTGCGTACCTCTTTGTGAAAAGCCGTATTCGCTCCGTGAAGGTTGGGCGTAGGCTCGGGCATATGCGCAGTGCGGTTTCCTTGGTGGGCGGGGTGCGGCGGGAGCCGGGTGCGGGAAGTGGAGGCGCGCGATGAACGACAGCACGGTCACTCTTCCCTGGCTCGTCATACGGCAGGACGACACCGGCAACCGCTACCGCGTGGGCAGGTACGCCACCCGCGCCGAGGCTCAGAAGATCGTGGACAGTCTCGAGGACCGCGGACACAAGCAGCTCTACTGGGTCGAGCGCATCGGCCAGGGCGACGTCCGGCGGGGAGCGCGGCCCGGAGTGTGACCCGTCGCACGCTCCCGTAGGCTCCGGCGCATGACGCAACCGATCGTGGTGGTGGCCGCCGCCCTGCTGGACGGCGACCGTCTCCTGGCCGCGCGCCGTAGTGCGCCCCCGGAGCTGGCCGGACGCTGGGAGCTCCCCGGCGTTCATTAAGCAAGTCGGTTGTCGGGTGCGGAGTCGTCGGATGTGGCGGCGGAGATTTTCGGTCGACTGCTGTCGTGGTCGGCGATCGTCGGGAGTGCCGTGCGCCGGTACATCCTGGCAACGGCCGCACACTGCAGGGCCATGGACGCTGCCATGGCCAAGCAGATGCCGGGCAGCCCTGAACCCGACAGGCCGTACGCAAGCGCCAGTTGAAGCATCACCCCGCACGTGGTGATCCGCGCAAGGGCGGGGCTGCCCCCGCTGCCTTCGAACACCCCGCCCAGCGCGATGAAACAGGCGAGCAGTACCAGGTACGGCCCCAGGCACCGCAGGTAGAGCGTGCCGGCCTCGGCTACCGCGCCTTCGCTGCCGAACGCCCGCATGATCCACGGCGCGGCAGTGAGCAGCACCAGCGTGGCCCCGAGCCCCAGCGCCCCGGCGAGAAGCAGCGCCTGCCGCCCGATGGCGCGTCGCCCGTCGTGTCCGGTGCCGAGCAGGTGGGAGGAGAGGATGGCAGCGGCTTGACGTACCGAGTAGAAGGCCATGGTCGCGACGTACATGGCTTTGGTCGCGATTCCGTAGGCGGCGACTTCGGTGACACCGATCCGGGCGACGATGGCTACGAGGGCGAGCGCACCCGTCATCCGCACGACGAAATCGGCTGACATGGGCAACCCTGTTGCGGCGGCCCTACGGGCATCGGAACCGAGTGACCTGGTCCGGTCCAAGGGCGCCCTGGCTGCCTGCCGTAGGACGGCGTTGCGGCGCAGCGCGATGAATCCGCAGGCAAGCGCAACCGTCCGGCCCAGCACAGTGGCGATCGCGGCCCCACGGACCCCGAGCCCGAACCCGAGGATGAGCAGGGGATCCAGCGCGAGGATCAGTCCGTTGGCGAGCATGGCGAGTCTCATCGGGGTACGGGTGTCGCCCGTACCTTTGAGGATGCCGTCGATGACGTTGGTCGCGAAGAACACCGCGATTGCCGGCAACGCGATCGAGAAGTAGTCGGTGGCGAGGGGAAGTGAGCTGTCTTCGTCGCCCCCGAGCACGAGTCGGGCGAGTGGCTCGCGGCACAGGAACCCGCCTACGGCGACGACGGGCGTGACGATCGCCCACAGTGCCCAGCCGCCGCGCACGGCGGAGCGCATCGCTGCCGGATCCTCCGCGCCTCTGGCCCGTGCGACCAGCACGGTCATGCCCGACCCGGCGACGAGGATGACGCCGAGCAGCAGGTTCTCCAGGTTGGTGGCGACGGCCACCGCGGCGACAGCTTCTCCGCCGAGCCTCGCCACCCAGACCATGTTGATGATCCCGGCGGTGACGCCCGCGAGCAGTTCGAAGTAGACCGGATATGCCAGCGACACCAGCTTGCGCCGGTGCTCCGTTGCCCTCATGACCGCGCCCCCTCTATTCGCTGTACCTCGAATAGAGGTACAGCGAATAGAGGTAACATGGCCACGCGGGACGGGCAAGTGTCCGGACAGACGCAGGAAGGGGTTCGGTCGCGTGCTGGAGCTGTCGATTCTGGGTTTCCTCTGCGAGGAGCCCTTGCACGGATACGAGTTGAAGGCCCGCATCCAGGGCCTCAGCGGCCACATTCGCCCCGTCAGTGACGGCGCGCTCTACCCGGCCATCACCCGGCTGGTGAAGGCGGGTCTGGTCGAGCAGCGCACCGAGCCCGGAAACGGTGCGGCACCCCGGCGGATCCTTTCCCTCACCGAGGCGGGCCGCGTTGACCTGCAGGCCCGGCTTCGGGACCCCAAGGAGGTCGAAATCACCGATGGGCAGCGCTTCTTCACGCTGCTCTCGTTCCTGCGGCATCTCCCCGACCGGGCAGAGCAGGCCGCCGTCCTCCGCCGCCGGCAGGCCTTTCTCGACACTCCGGCGAGCTTCTTCTACCGCGACGGCGAGCCGGTGCGCGCCGAGGAAGCGCCGGATCTCTTTCGGCAGGGCATGCTGCGCATCGCCCGCGCGACGGGTGCCGAGGAGAAGCAGTGGCTGGCCGAGGCGATCGCGACCCTTGAGGGCTGACACCGGCCCGGCGGACGCGTGCCGGTCTCGTTAAGGTCCTGCCTGACGCGGGTTCCGGATGGCGAAGGCGGAGTGATGACGGTCCTGATCGACACGGTGGCGTGGGTGCGTGTGGAGAACGGCAGGATTCTCTGCGCCAGGCCCCGAGGGAAGGACGTCTTCTACATCCCCGGTGGCAAGCGGGAAGGCGCGGAGAGCGACCTGGAGACCCTGCTCCGTGAGATCAAGGAAGAGCTGACCGTGCTCCTCGACCCGGACAGTGCGCTGCACGTGGGCACGTACGAGGCTGAGGTGCCCGATCTGCCGGGAGGCGCTGTGGTGCGTATGAGCTGCTACACCGCGGACTACCAGGGGAGCTTGGCGGCGAGCAGTGAGATCGAGGAGATGGCCTGGTTCTCGTACGCGGACCGTCCGTTGGTGCCGCCGGTCGACCAGCTGCTCTTCGACGACCTCAACGCCGCCGGCGAATTGAGCTGAGACGGCGCTGAGCCAGGACCTCCTGGTGGGCAGATCGTGTCCGGATCCGAGGCGCTCGCGGTGCTTGTGTTCACTTGCGGGGAGGATGGCGGCGGTGCGTCGGCAGGCTGGTGACTCGGGCGGGCCCGCTGCCCTCGCGGGCGGCATGCAGCTCCAGGTCGAGCTCGGCGACGAGCCGGCGAAGGGTCGCGGTGGCCTCCCGTTCCTTGGCCAGCGCGGACATGGCATCTGTCAGCCTCTGCTTCAACTGCGTGTTCTCGTCGGCCAGAG
The DNA here is from genome assembly GCF_053595355.1 of Streptomyces sp. NPDC002513. Classification (NCBI taxonomy): domain Bacteria; kingdom Bacillati; phylum Actinomycetota; class Actinomycetes; order Kitasatosporales; family Streptomycetaceae; genus Streptomyces; species Streptomyces sp. NPDC002513. Next base: position 125,683 of record NZ_JBSFXK010000002.1, read on the forward strand.
ACTGGGCGAGGGCCGGCGTGTGCTGCTGTGCGCATGCCCTGGCCTGGAACTCCTCGACAAGGTCCTTGTGGGTGCTGTAGACGACGTCTCGGCGCAGGCCGGACTCACGCAGCAGCTCGGTGACGGTGAGACGGCCGGACTCCGAGCGCAGGGGGTGCCTTCCAGGAGGCGGTCGGCCGCGGCTCGGAGTGCTGAGCGCTCGGCGCCGAGGTCGCGGGGGCGGCGGGTGGTCATGCCGGAGCTCCTTCGGTGTGGCTCCGCTCGTGACGGTGGATGAGCGAGGTGATGAGTTCGGCCTGTGCCGTGGCCCAGTCCCGCAGGGGCTGGGGTGCCAGCAGGTCGGATGCTGCCGCCTCCCAGTCGCGGAGGTCCTGTTTGCGGTGGGCGATGTCCCGGTCGGTGAAGGCCAGATTGGTGCAGGTGGACCGGCACTCGCTCTCGTCGGGGCCGGCCGGTTCGGGCAGGCCCTGGGCGAGACGGGCGGCGCGGCAGGCGGCTGTTGCGGGGCGCCAGACGCAGGTCATGCCCTCTCCGTGGTGCACCCGGGGATCCGCGCCGGCGAGGAGTCGCGCGGCGCTGCGGGGGCTGATGACTGTACGGCCGGGGAAGTCGGCCGAGCCGGCGACCCGGCGGCGGTATTCGTCGGCGGACGGTCCGCTGACATGCTCACCCGCAGCGAGCCGCTGGGCGTCGTCGCTGATCTGCTCCAGGACGAGTTCGAGCTTCTCGACCGCGATGTCCTGCAGCCACTCGGTGTCCGGCGCGCCTAATGGTGGAGTCGGGTATTGGAACTGCTGGAATGCCTTCACAGTGGAAGCCCGCGAACAGGGTCAAACCGGACCGGAAGAGTGGCTCCGGTTCGGCCACGTTCGGAGTGTTCGGCAAGGGAGTATTTTGAAGTGTGGTGATGACCGTGCAGCCGCGAGATGGGTATCCCTGTCACGGGCAGCGTGTCGACCGGGTTCAGGACCCCAAGGTGTCGACCGAGATCATTCTCGCGACATTCACTGTGACCTGATGGGCTGGCATCGGCTTCATCCGGTGGGCTACGTTGTGTAGCCATGACTACCGGGATGGCATTGCGCCACACACGGATTGGTGACCCGGTGCTCCTCTGAGCGCCACTGGGGCCGGTGCTGGCCCGCTGTTGGATCGAGGATCTTGCGCTGCTGCGCGGGCTCCGCCTCCGTCGTGTTGATCACAGGCTCGATACGTCAACCACGACAGGAGAATTCATGGCCACCAAGATGCTGCAGATTCCCACCGCGGACGGCCAAGCCGACGCGTTCGCCGCTTTCCCCGACGGTGGCGGGCGGCACCCAGGGGTGTTGATGTACGCGGACGGCTTCGGGATCCGGCCCGTGCTGCGGGAGATGGCCCGCGAACTGGCCGGGCACGGGTACTACGTGGTCGTCCCCAACCTCTTCTACCGGCACGGCCCGGCACCGGTGATCGAGCTTCCCGAGCACATTGGAGAAGAGGTCCGGCCCGCGGTCTTCGCCCAGCTGATGCCCATGATCGAGGCGCACACCACAGAACGTGTCCTGAGCGACGCCGACGCCTATCTCAAGTTTCTCACCGCTCAGCCCGAGGTCAGCGCCGGACCGGTCGCGGTGACCGGCTACTGCATCGGCGGTCTCCTGGCGACGCGTACCGCCGCGGCCCACCCCGGCCAGGTAGCCGCCCTCGCCGCATTCCACGGCCCGGTGGGAGTCGACGGACCCGACAGCCTCTCCAAGGTCACCGCCGAGGTCCACTTCGGCCACGCCGAGAGCGACTTGACGCCCGAGGCCCTCGGCGAGCTCAACCAGGCCCTGGACGCGGCGGGTGTCGGCTACACCTCCGAGATCTACCCCGGCACCGTCCACGGCTTCACCATGTCCGACACCGATGCCTTCAACCCCGCTGCACTGCAGCTGCACTGGGACCGCCTGCTGTCCCTTCTCGGCAGCACCCTGACCAAGAGCTGAGGCTCCGGCCCGGAAATCAAGCCCGAAGTACACGTCTCCGGAGTCCTGGCGATGTTTCGGAGTCGGTGGAGGGCGGGCGACGCCCGCCCTCCACCGAGGGGTCCTTGAGGCAGAGCTGGCCCGTCCGGCGGGCGAGCTGTGGTAGGCAGGGCTGATGATCAGCCGACTCCCTCTCGACCAGCAACTTGAGTCCCTTCGTGGGGTCCTGTCTCGTAACGACGTGTTGACGGAGGTGCTGGCGCGGGCCGCGACGCTGGAGCTGCCCGGGTGGTATGTGACGGCCGGCTGCTTGTTCCAGACCGTGTGGAATGTCGTCACGGGCAGGCCACCGACCAACGGCATCAAGGACTACGACCTCTTCTACTTCGACAGCGACGACCTGTCCTGGGAGGCCGAAGACACGGTGATCAAGGCCGGACGGGAAGTCTTCGCCGGCCTGCCCGCGGAGATAGAGATCCGCAACGAAGCGCGAGTTCACCTCTGGTATCAGGACAAGTTCGGCGTCTCGTGCCCGCCGCATGACTCCACTGAGGCGGCGATCGACAGTTTCGCCGCGACGACGTGCTGCCTCGGAGTACGAGTGGAGGCGGACGGCCAGTGGCGCGTGTATGCGCCGCATGGCCTGTCGGACGTGTTCAACCTCGTTGTCCGGCCGAACCCGGTGCTCGCTCCACGAACGGTTTATGAGACCAAGGCAGCGAGGTGGCAAGAGCAATGGCCCGAGCTGACCGTTATGGACTGGCCCTCCACGAGCGTCATGTCGACCTCGTCCGTCGACTGACGTCGGCTGCGTAGGCGGCCCAGTCCCCAGCGGATGCCTGTTGCCACTGGACGGCGACTTTGATGTGGACACCGAGCATCCGTGCCAGGACCGCGGCGGGGACTTCGGTGGCGAGGGTGAACAGCGCGGTGGAGCGGTCCTGTTTGGGCCGGATCCCGATCTTGTGGAGGCGCTGGCCGATCCGGTCGCCGCCGAGAGGGCGCCCAGGGTGTCCTCCCGGGAAAAGCCAGGGAGCGTCGTCCGGGGTGCCGATCTTGGCCTTGCCGCGGCGGGTCGCGACGAGCTCGCGGACGAGGGTGGCCAGCGGCGCGGGGAGGACGACCGGCGAGGTGCCGAACGTGATGGAGACGGTGTCGCCGTCGAAGTCGACGTCATCGACGGTGAGTTGGCTGATGGTGGCGATCTTCTGTGCGTAGAGGATCAGCAGCAGTCCCGCGACGCGGTCCGGGGTCGGCAGCGTGTCGTCGTTGAGGAGGCGTCGGGCGTCCGCCCAGCGTTTCTCGCTGTCGATGGTGCTGAGCGGTCCTGTCCAGCGGACGGTGCCGTAGGTCAGGTCACGGGCATGCCGGTGCTGTACCGACCAGCGGACGAAGTGGCCCGTCTCGTCGCGGTAGCTGACCGTGGGGTCGGCCATCCAGCGTTCCAGGTCCGTCTGGGTGCAGGTCCCCAGCGTGAGCCCTTCGCCGCCGATCCAGTCGAGGAAGTTGTTCGCCGCGGTGACGTGGCAGCGCACGTTCAGGTCCCGGAGCCGGGTGGTGTGGTCATCGCCGAGGCGGCGCCGGAGCCGGCGCATGTGGTGCCAGACCGCGTAGCCGTGCAGGATCCGGCGCTCGGCGAGATCGGTGCGGGCCTGGACCGTCGCGGTGATCCATTTCTCCAGGGCGACCAGCCGTTCGTCGCGGGGCGGCAGGGCGCCGGTCGCGACCAGGACACTGCGCAGGTGGGCCAGCACCTTGCCCGAGGGTAGTTCGTCGAGGACCTCGTGAGTGACGGGCCGCTCGTCGCGGCCTATGCGTTCCAGGGGGTCACGGGCCTTGGAGCGGGAGACCCAGGCGAAGGCGACATCTGGGCGCTCGGCGCTCGTCAACGCCTCGTGGAACTGGGCGAGTTCGGGACGGATGGCCCCGGTGGCGTCACCGAGGAGGTCACGTACTTGCTGGTCGAGGACGCATCGCTGGCAGGGGCGGGTGCTGAGCTGCCAGGTGGTGGTGCAGGCCGGGCAGCGGCCCCAGAATTCCGGGTCGGGGTTGGTGCACTTCGCGCACAACGGCGCCTCCCAGGTGCCGCTGCGGGCCTGGGCGACGGTGCCACAGCCGCTGCAGGCCACCCATCGCTGCTGGCAGCGGTCGCACCAGGGCTGGCCGGTGGCCCGGGACATGTCACAGAGCGCCGTCCGCCCGCAGATGCCGCACTCCGCGGTGATCCTCGGCCGGCAGTTCTGGCAGCGTGGGCCATCGGGCAGCCGGTTCGCGACGGGTTTGCGTCGGCCGCAGCCGACGCACTCCTCCAGGTTCGCGGGCTGTCTGATCATGCAGTTCGGACACAGCGGTCGGCCCTCGGCATCGCGGGTGGCTGGCTCACGCACGGCGCCGCAGCCGAAGCAGGGAACGGCCGCGTGGTGGGCGAAGCAGGCCCGGCAGATCCTCTTGCCGTCCAGCAGCTTGGACAGCGCCTTCACTCCGTGGCAGCGCGGGCAGGCCGGTCGGACGACCTTGGTCGCCCCAGCCTCGACGAGCTCGTTGATGAACCGCAGGGCGGCCGGGGTGGGAGCTTCGTAACCGGCGCCGGTCAGCAGCTCGGGACGGGCGACGACGGCCCAGGCCAGTCGGCGCTGGCCGGCGGGCCGGACGGTGGCCCGCCCGAGCGCGGCCAGGACCTTGTCGTCGTCGAGGGCAAGATCGAGACTCGTGACGAGTTCGGTGAGCTCCTGGAGCGGATCGCCCTCGGTATCGGGGCAGTTCGCGCAGCGGGGCTCGCCGTGACGGTCCCGGCTGACGACGCGTCGCTCTTCATGGCATCCCGCGCAGACGGCGGGCTTGTCGAAGCAGCGCGAACAGCCCCAGTGCCCACCTTTGCTGCTGCCGACGTAGCCGCATGCGCGGCCGCACTCGCCGCAGCGGGGCAGCGCGACGTTCTGGGCGCCGGCCTCGTGCAGGGCCATAAGCAGTTTCGCGACGCAGTAGGGCGCCGGTGGCTGTCCGGTCCGCAGCAGCGACGGGTCGTCGTGCAGGGCCTGGGCGAGGCTGCGGCGGCCGGGCCCGTGCGCGTACGACCTTGAGGACAATGTCGCGGACGCGATCGGCGGGCAGGTGCTTTTCGACGTTCCCGATCAGCCGCACGACCAGGCCGACCGGATCCGCGATGACCTCCTCGGCAAGACCGGTCACCGGTCAACTCCGCTGATCCGGGCCCGCCGGGGCCGCAGGTCACCGACTCCTTCGGAGACCGAAGCCCCGCCTGCGGCGGCCTTCTTCGGCTTCGTCGCGGAGCCGGCCACGGCGATGGGCTCGATGAGGTCGTCCATGGTGCAGTCGAGGATGTCGAGCAGGGCCATGAGGATCTTCAGGCTGAGGCGTTCGGGCCGCTCGACGACGAGCCGGTAGACCTGGCTCGACGACAGGCTGATGCCGCGTTCTTTCAGCGGCGGGATGAGGTCGGTGGTGGAGAACATCCCGCGGTCCGCCATGATCTTGCGCAGGTGCCAGTGGTAGTCGAGCTTGGCGGCCATCATCGGGTCCTTCCTCGTCAGACGCCGGCGAACGCCGGGGCCAGGGCCTTGCTCAAGGCAGTGTTCATGAAGTCGTCGCTGACGTGCGTGTAGATGGCCGTGGAGCTGTCGCACTCGTGACCGACTTGCTGTTGAATAAATCGCCTATCTACTCCGTCTTCGGTCAAATGTGTGACATATGAATGGCGGATTGAGTGCGGAACTAGGTCTTTTGGGAGTTTTAGGGCGTCACGGTATGCCTCGAACCGGTCGTTGATGGAGCCGGGCTGGAGGCGTCCGCCGCGTTCGGTGATCCAGAGAGCCGGGTGGTCGGGGAACCCGAAGCGCGGCCGGACGTTCTCGACGTAGTCCGCGACCGCCTCGACGGCCCAGTCCATCACCGACAGCACGTTCCGACGCCGTGGCGGCTGGCCCTTCTTCGCCTTGCCGTAACGGACGTTGAGCGTGCCGTACCGGCCGAACTGGCGAGCCTTCGGGTTCCGCCCGAAGTCGACGACGTCCAGCTTGGACGTCTCGGTCCGGCGAAGTCCCCAGCCGTAGATGACCTTGAAGAGGGTGGCGTCACGGTAGGCGGCGAGGGCTCCCTTGCGTTTGGACTTCACGGCGCGTGCGACCTGGTCGTCGGCGTAGTCGAGGAACCGCTGCAGTTCTTCGCGGGTGAACGGCCTCGCTTCCGGATCTCCCTCGTAATCCTGCAGGTGAGGGAGGGTGTTCCACTCGTGAGCGATGGCTACCGGATAGGCACCGAAGGCTTCTTCGCATGCCGGGCCCCAGCCGTAGCGGGCGTCGATGAGGAGCTCGGTGAACAGCCGAACCGTGCCCTGGTAGCTGCGGATCGTGGAGAGCGCCAGGTGCTTCTCGCTCGTCAGCGAGGCCGACCACTCGTCCATGTGGGCCGGCGTCCACTGCCACGGGTACTCGTTCGCGAAATCGAGGAACCGGCGGATCAGCCGTTCCCTCGGATCGATCGTTTCGTCCTTCAGCCCTCGCGACTTCTGCTGAGCCCGCCAACCCCGCAGCATCGCGTCGAACATCGCGTCCTCCGGACGCTGGACCACACCGGAGACAAGCTCCATGCGAGCCGACCCAGCGAGGGCCACCTTCTGCTGATGCACCACTCCAGGCCATCCCTTCTGGAGGGCAGATCATGCATTAGACGGGATGATGTTGGCAACATGCCTGGTCAGGACGTCAGGTCGTAGTAGTGTCGGAGTCCGTCAGGCTCTCTCCGTGAGCAGGCGACCTGCGACTTTTCGCCCATCTGATGCAACTCCCGAGGGTCGTAGTACTCCCGGGTGGTGTCGGGATGCCGGTGCCCGAGCAGCACGGCCAACTGCAGCCAGATGTCGCCGAGCTGGTCACGGAAGTCCTCGATCTCGTCGGGGGAGAAGCCCTCCAAACGGCGCTCCTCCAGGAGCGAGAGGATCGAGAACCACTTCAGGGCGAAGGAATGCCGACACATGTGGGGCGTCACCCACAGGGGACACTCGCGCCGCACCTGCTCCCGCTGCTCCTCGCCCAGCCGTCCGCCGGGATCGGTCTTGCGCAGCCACGCCTCGGCCACTCGCCGGTTCGCGGCGTCGAAGGTGTCCTCCCAGCTGTGCGGCTTCTTCGGGAGGCCGTTCACCGACAGCCACACCCACAGCGGCTCCAGGCCCTGCGGCGTCCGGCGGAACAGCAGGCGACGGTCGTCCGGCGCCAGCTCGTCCAGGGCCACCGTTTGCGGACCGTCCACGGTGGCCACGCGCAGCTTGCGGGCGCGGGCGTCGTGGCCGGTGACGATGCGTACGCCGCTGAGCCGGTCGTATCGCCCCTCCCGCTGCGCCCTGCTGATCAGCTCGGCCCGGGAGCCCTCCAGCGGGTCCAGATATCCCTCGACCGACCGCAGCACCTGCCGGGGAATCCAGTACGTCCGGCCCTCACGCCCGCCTTTGACACACTTGGCCGCGAGCCGCGCCGTCCCCATCCGCTCGCCGCCCGATCCGGGGAGCTCGACGTCGAGGATGCTCGCCCACTCACTCAGCCGCAGCCCGGTCCCGTACAGGCCGTCGACAAAGGCCGTGTCGCGGTCCTCGTTGAACCCGCCAGTCTGCCGCCCTGCGCGTCGCAGCCCGTCGAAGCCGTACCCGCGCAGCCCGATGTCGCGCCACTGCTCCAGGGCGTCCCGGAGCAGCCACTTCACCTGGCGGCTCGTGGAACCAGCCGGACGCAGCGGATCACGGCGCCCTCGGCCGTACGCCTGCCGAATTGTCGCCTCGTCGTCGGCGCGCACAGTGGCGACCGGGTTCGTGATGCCGAAGCGGGAGCTTGCCCAGGTGTAGAAGCTGTTGAGCCCCGCCCGGTCGGTGTCGAACGAGGTGGCCCGCACCCGTTCCGCGTTCCGGGTGTCGGTGATACGCCAGTCCTTGAACGCCTCGACATGCTGGACCGTGGCCCTGTCCCAGTCGGTGCCGATGGCGTCCAGGAAGTCGAGCCACACCACGAGCGTGTACGCGTAGCGCCGCCAGGTCCCGGGCTGGGACGTTGCCATGCGGCCCTCCCGGAAGAAGAGGTTGATCCGGGAGTCGGGGCGGCCCGACGGCGGCAGGACGACGGGGGTGCCGTGACGGGCTCCGTTACGGATGGCGCGGGTGTGCAGGTCTCCGAAAGCGGAAAGCCCCAGAGCCGCTGTATAGGGAGGCGGGGAATTGAAGTCGTAGAAGTCGACGGTCCAGCGTTCCAGGACGTTCACGTGCGCAGCTCCGAGCTGAATGAGTAACGAAGCGACAACTGGGAGTAGCCTAGAGAACCGGCGGCAAGATCGAGCCGGGTGAGACTTCCGAGTGCGCCCTCGTGCGCGAACTGCGTGAGGAACTCGGTGTGACCGCGGAGCCGGTCGAGCGCGTGCCGGGGGAGTGGCCGCTGAAACCGGGGTACGTCCTGCGGGTCTGGACGGCGCGGCTGCTCGCCGGCCGCCCCGAGCCGCTGGAGGACCACGACGAGCTGCGCTGGCTGACCCCCGATGAGATCGGGGACGTGGACTGGCTCGACCAGGACGTGGCGGCGGTCAAGGCCGTGCTGGCCCTATGGAATCGGTAAAACCTGCCCCATTGTTGTGCATCTCTCCTGGGGGGCGTCCGGCTCCGGATTCCCGCCTCCCGGCGTGCGGGAAGACCCGGGCGCGGGCTCGGATGACGGCGTGCCGGGCCGGGACGGTCGGGGGGTGCGTGGTGCTCCAGAGGCCGGTGTTCCCTGCGCCGTTTGTGTCATAGTGCGCCCCGGTATGCGGTAAGGCGCTCCTGATACCGGGTATGGGCCCATTGGCCCCCCGAAACCGGACACGATGAGCATCTGGCCCGGGAAGTGATCGGCGTGCTCGACAGCGAAGGCGCCAGCGCCGAGTGGACGTTCCACACAGACCCCGGTGCGGTACGGAGCGCGCGCGCCGCTGTCCGGGGCCGGCTGCGCTCCTGGGGCCTCGACGAGATCGGCGACGTCACCGCGCTGCTGGTCAGCGAGCTGGTGACCAATGCGCTGCGGCATGCCACGGGCCCCATCGGGGTCCGCCTCGTCCGCTCCGGCGGCGCCACCCCCTGCCTGCTCGTCGAGGTCTCCGACACCCTTCCCGACCCGCCCCGCGAGCGCACCGCCGACTCCGATGCCGAGAACGGCCGGGGCCTCCAACTGGTCGCCCACTCCTCGCGGCGCTGGGGGACCCGCCCGGCGGACACCGGCAAGACGGTCTGGTTCGAGCTGGCGGTTCCCGGCTGACCGCAGGCCGCCGAAGCGGGGTTCGACCGGGCGTCGCCCGGTGAGAAGACTGGGAGGATGGCCCGGCCGGTCCGAAAAGCATCGGGACCGTGCTGTGATCGTGAACACCGTGTTCTGCGGCATCGTAGTGCTGGATACTGCGGTCAGCCGCCTTTGGTGACCGATGCCGGACGCGGTGAGCTGGAGGGGACGGTTCGCGTGAGCGAGATACCAGCGAAGGCCACGGAGTCCAAGGGCTCGTCTGGCCGCGCGAGGGGCAGGGCCGCGGTGGATTCCGCCGTGGCCGTCGAACCGCACGAGGCGATGCGCGGCACCCTGTGGCAGAGCAACCCGCCCGGCTCCATCTACGACTACATCAAGGCCGCCTCGTTCTCCATCGGCCCCGACGGCCACGTCGACCAGTGGAGCCTGCGGGCCGAGCGGCTCTTCGGCATCCCCCGCGAACGGGCCGTCGGCATGGACCCCATCGAGGCGTTCGTCGCGCCGGAGCTGCGTGAGCTCGGCCAGCGCAAGATGGCCGAGATCCTCGACGGCCGGGAGTGGACCGGCGTCATCCCCTTCCGGCTGTCCGACGCGCAGCGGACCGAGGGGCTCGCCGAGGTGTATGTGATGCCCACCGTGACGGAGGAAGGTGACCGGGCCGCCGTGTGTATCGTCGTCGACGTACGCACGCTCCGGAGCATCGAGACCGATCTCGCCGCCTCGCAGGCGATTTTCGGTCAATCTCCCTTCGGTTTCCTGCTGATCGACCCGGACCTGCGGGTACGGCGCGCCAACGAGCGGATCGCCTCGACCTTCGGCGGCACCCCCGACCAGCACCGCGGCCGCTCGGTCTACGACTATCTGCAGTCCCCGGAGGCCGAGCGCGTCACGGCGGTCCTGCGACGCGTCCTGAAGACCGGCGAGTCGATCACGGACATGCACGTCACGGGCTTCGCCCCGGGCTCCGAGGAGCGCAAGCACTGGTCCGTCAACCTCTACCGCGTGCACAGCGGCAACGGTCACCCCATCGGCATCGCCTGGCTCGGCATCGACATCACCGCCCGTCGCGCCGCCGCCCGCGAGGCCGCCGCCGCCCGCCGCAACCTCGCCCTCCTGAACGAGGCCGGCGCCCGCATAGGAAACTCCCTCGACCTGGAGACCACCGCCCGGGAACTCCTCGACGTGGTCGTGCCCGGCTTCTGCGACCTCGCCACCGTCGACCTCTACCAAGGGCTCGTGGCCGGCGACGAGACCCCGCCGGGCCTGGCCGACGGCAGCGCCGAGCTGCGCCGCGTCGCGATCTCCAGCGCCGTGGCGGACGTGCCCTTCGTCGGCGGGACCGAGCCCGTCGCCGTCGGCGCCGTCCACCACTACGCCTTCAACTCCCCGTGCGCGGACGCCCTGCGCGCCGCCCACCCCCGGCACATCCCCGCCGAGGACGGCGGCCTGATCCAGTCCACGCTCGCCGTCCCGATGGTCGCGCACGACACGGTGGTCGGCCTCGCGAAGTTCTCCCGTACGAAGGGCAGCGAGCCGTTCGGCGAACGCGACCGCGCGCTCGCCGTCGAACTGGCCGCGCGCACCGCGGTCTGTATCGACAACGCGCGCCTGTACCGCCGCGAGCACGAACGGGCGCTGATACTGCAGCGGTCCCTGCTGCCGCCCGGCGACCCGGAGGCCTCCGGCCTGGACATCGCCTGCCGCTATCTGCCGGGCAACGCGGCCACCGGGAGGCCGAGCGAGGTCGGCGGCGACTGGTTCGACGTCATCGAACTCCCCGGCCACCGCACGGCGCTGGTCGTCGGCGACGTCATGGGCCGCGGCCTGCGCGCCGCCGTCGCCATGGGCGAACTGCGCACGGCCGTCCGCACCTTGGCGCAGCTCGACCTCGAACCGGCCGAAGTCCTCTCCCAGCTCGACGAGATCGCTCGCGGCCTCGGCGCCCCCGGAGGCGTCCAGCAGGCCACCCGCGCCGCCCGCCGGCCGCGCGAGGCCGACCTGTCCGAGGTGTACCTCGCGACCTGTGTCTACGCGGTCTACGACTCGGTCACGCGCCGGTGCACCTTCGCCAACGCGGGCCATCTCCCGCCGGTGCTCGTGGAGCCGGGCCGGCCCGCGGAGATGCTGGACGTGCCGCCCGGGATGCCGCTCGGCGTGGGCGGCGAGCCGTTCGAGGAGGTGGAGGTCGAACTGCCGGAGGGCGCCCTGCTCGCGCTCTACACGGACGGCCTCGTGGAGTCCCGGGACCATCCGCTGGACGAGGGCCTCCAGGCGTTCGTGGGCGCACTCACGGACCCCTCCCAGCCCTTGGAGGACGTCTGCGACCACGTCCTCAACACCCTGGACACGCATCACGGCGAGGACGACATCGCGTTGCTGATGGCACGCGTCCAGGGGCTGCCGGCCGAGTGCGTCGGGGACTGGACGCTGCCACGGGAGCCGCGCAGCGTGGGCCGGGCCCGGGAGTACGCCCGCGGCCAGTTGCTCGCCTGGGACCTGGAGCCGCTGGTGGACACCACGGAGCTGCTGGTCAGCGAGCTGGTGACGAATGCCCTGCGGTACGGGGAGGGCGAGATCAGACTGCGGCTGCTGCTCGACCGGACGCTGGTGTGCGAGGTGTGGGACGCGGGCCTGGTCCAGCCGCGCCGCCGGCGCGCCCGGGACACGGACGAGGGGGGCCGCGGTCTGCAACTGGTCGGCCTGCTCTCCGCGGCCTGGGGGTCGCGGCGTACGCCGCGCGGCAAGACGGTCTGGTTCGAACTCCCGCTCCCGGACGGCGAGCACAGGATCCTGGACCCGGCGGAGGCTCTGCTGAGCCTGTTCTAAGTGAGTGTTCTTGAACGCTGGCCGTGAGGTGTGTACGGCTGGATGATCTGGAGGGTGGGGGCTGGCGGGACGGCCCGGCGCTACTGCCGGGAGTGTGGTGATCTGTTGCCGTCGACGATGGCGGCGGAGGCCCCTGCCGGTCACATCGTGGCCGGGCCGGGCCCGGGGCAAGGGGACGGTTGTCATCATGACCGACCAGATCGGGAACGTCACCCGCCAGTCACCCACCGGCTGATCTATCGCTGCAAGTCCTTGGACAGGTACATCGATGACACGCCATAGCCATTGCGTTGATACATGGCAATGGCTCCCTCATTGTCCCCAACGACGTTCAAATTGAGCGACGTCTTGCCCTCGCGGGCAATGAGCTCCTCCGCGGCGGCGAGGATGGCGGATCCATATCCGCGGCGCCGGAACGGCGCGAAGACGTTGATGTCGTACAGCCAGGCTGAGCTGGTGGTGCCCGAAGAGGCTTGGCGCGGGTCCGGACCAATCCACGCGTTCCCCACAACCTCGCCTTCACCGTTCTCCGCCACCACGAGATGATGACCAGACGATTCGAGCCCGTCCGGGAGGAACCGAACCGTTCCCTGATGAGCCCGCTCTCGCGCCAGCTCTTGGGGCATGAACTTGCCGAGTTCACGAGCCGTCTCGGCTTCACGATGCTCAGTCGCCACGTCGTACTCCGACGGCGTCATTTTCCGCAAGGTCACCTTCTGCGCGTCCATGCCACCATCTTCAACTGGTCACTGGTGACAGCGATACCCGACAGTCGCAACCTGGCCCTTTGCGTCGCACGGCCGACGATGCGGTCATCCGAGCTCAGGATCAAAAACACTCACCAAGGGCCTGGTGGCGTGCCCGGCACTCTGCGCGGGGCCGTAGGGAGCGGGCGGTGCGGCAGGAGGGCCCGTCAGGTGGCCTGCTGCTGCGCCTCGCGTTCCTGGTGGGAGGCGGCCAGGACGATCTGCTTGCGGACGGAGGCGTAGAACGCCGTGCGGTCGGTGGCGTAGCCCCAGGGGAGGGCGCCGATCCAGCCGTCGACCAGGCGGAGCTGCTCGCGTGCTTCGAGGAAGCGGCGCTGGCCGCGGAGGAAGTAGACCAGTAGGTGGCGGGCAGCGGGCAGGGCGGCGTGGTGGGGCGAGGCGAGGGCGGTGTCCGCGAGGAGGGCGTCGATCGCCGCGGTGAGTTGCGGGGACCGGTAATCATGTTGCTCGGCGTTCTGCTCGATCATCTCCTCGTACCAGGCGATCAGGCGGAGCATCGGCAGCAGGCTGCCGGCCGGAGCGTTGGCTGCGGCGGTCTCAGCGAAGCTGTGCATCAGCTCGTGGGAGCCCTGCCACTTGGCGCACCAGTACTGCAGCGCATCCGTGTGTGCGCGGACATGGTAGGGAGCGCGGGCGGTGATCTCGGCCCACAGTGCCCGCATACGGTCGTGCGGCCAGCCCTCGGCCTTCGCTACTGAGATCAGGCCGATGTAGGGGGCTGGGTCCGCGGGGGCGAGCCGGGCCGCCTCGGCGAAGGCCGCCGGGGCGCGGCCGAGGACCTGGTGGAAGTTGACGAATTGCTCCTGAGTGGTGGAATGCGCCTTCTTGCCGCCGCGCAGCAGCCAGGCCAGTTGGACCGTGCTCTCCGCGGTCACCAGCGCGGCGGTGGGGTCTCCTGGGAGTGCAGCGGACCAGGAGCGCAGCCAGCCGTCCTCCTCGGCCGCCTTTCTGGCCAGGGTGACCAGCCGACGCCAGCGCCACTCCGGGTCGGACCCGGCGAGCAGGGCGGCGGCCGGCCGCCAGTCGCCGGTGTCGGCGGCGCTCAGGGCCTGCGTCAACTGAGGGTCGGGGCCGGGAAGCTGAGTGTCGAGTTCGGCGTCGGGGAGCATGCCGTACTCCTCCGGGGTGTACACCCAGGCCGGGGCGGGCTGCTCCGCCGGTGAGGGCTGCGCGGCTGCCCGGCCCTGGTCGCGGAAGCGGCGGAAGGAGCCGTCGCGGTAGCGCCGGACGAACCAAACGGCGGCGACGGCCAAGGGGAGAAAGAGGAAGAGCCGGGACATCTCACAGTCCTGAATGCAGGTTTGAGGGATTATATTCGTTATGGTCCGCGGAAGAGGAGCTGTAGCCGCCGGGTAGCAGTGCGCGCAGTGGTGCGGTGTCGGGCCGGTCCCCGACCAGCGCGGCCAGCGCCGCGTCCGCGGCCTCCTGCCAGCAGGGGCAGAACTCCAGGTGCAGGGCCCGCCCCCAGGTCAGACTCCAGCGCGCGGCGCCTGCCTCCACCAGTGCCAAGCAGAGGAGCGACCGGACCGCACGGCGGAGGGCGCTGCGCGCGAACTCGCGGGCTGCCCGGCCGGTGGCACGAGCGGCCTCCTCGGACTTGGGCAGGGCGTCGGCGATCGGGTCCAGCCATCCGGCGTCGATCGCGTCCAGCAGGCCGGTCAGGGTGTGTACCGGAGCGCCGACCACGGTGGTCGCGGTGTCCAGCAGCGCGGCTGACGGCCGGGTCAGTGTGGCGCGGCCGGTCTCGCGGGTCAGTTCCGCCCAGTCCACCCGCCGTTTGTCGGCGGCCTCCGGGGGCAGCGCTTCCTCGGCGACCGCGGCGCAGAGCCGCCGGGCGTCGCGGAGCAGCACCATCGCGGACGGTTCCGGCCCGGCCGGGATCGGGGGCGGCCACTCGTCGGGCAGGGCCGCCAGCGCTGCGATCCGTTCGCGGACCGGGGGGTGGGAGTCGTACGGGTCGGCCGTCATGGGCTCGGCTCCGGGCGAATCTCCCAGGGCGACCAGCTCGGCCTGCCGGGACGGATCGGCGAGCAGGCCATGGAAGCCTGCGAACAACTCCTCGGCCGGCGGCAGCAGCCCGGCGTCCCAGCCTATGGTCACGTAGCGGTCGAGGTAGAAGTCGTATGCGGCGTCCAGCTCGGGCACGCGGCGCAGTGCGGCGATGGCGGCGTCCCGGCCGGCGATGTGCGCGGCGGTGCGGTCGGCGGCGAGTTCCTGGCGCCGGCTGACCGACTGGGACAGGCGCAGGTACAGCTCCGCGTACCAGGCGAAAAAGGCGCGCAGGGGCTTGTGGATCCCGGCCTGGCGGTTCTGGTAGGAGCGGGCCACGGCGAGGACGCCGGTCCGGCCGCGGACCGTGACGGCCGCGAACCGGACGTCGTGGTTGCTGAAGTGGCCCAGCTCGTGCGCGAGGACGGAATCGAGTTGACGGCCGGTCAGTCCCAGCAGCAAGGGGACTCCGAGGTGCAGCCGACGTCGGCCGGGGATCAGGCCCAGCAGGCGGGTGTCCTCGCCGACGGCCGCGTTCACGGCGGCGACCAGCCTTACCTCGGCGGGCGGCCGGGTGCCGACCTGCGCGGCGATCTCCCGCACCCGGGCCCATAGTTCGGGCTGCTGATCCGGCGTCACCGCCACACCGCGCGGCGCTCCGTCACGCGGGACCCGGCTGGCGGCCAGGCCGCGCATCAGGGGAGCGGCCACCACCACCGTGCAGCCGATCACCTTGCCCTCGGCGAACACCGGTGTGCCGCTGTGTGTGTGCAGCACCAGCAGCACGTCCACCGCAGCCAGCCCGGCCAGCGCTCCCAGCGCCACCATATAGAACCCCGCCAATAACCCCACCGCGCATAATGCCCGCCGAGCCACGGATCGCCCCGTTTTCCTCATGAATCCCCTCTGCTCGGGTCGGCCGGAAAAGCCTTTCGGAAGCCGTGGCGGGCGTCGGCCTGCGGAGAACTCCCCTGGCGAAGCGGTGCGTGTGGTGGCCGCACCTTCGACTTGCTCACCGGCTCGAAGAGGGCGCCTCACTGTACCGCCGCCCGCGCATCTCACCGAACAAACTTTTGGTTATGTTGCACCAGTGCACTCAAGTCCCGGGGGACTGGCCGCGGTTGCGTTCAAGCCCGGGGAGGAGGCCCGTCCGGTGGCACTGCGGGAATACGCGACGCGTACCTTCTTGGCCGTAGCCGCGAGCGATCAACGTCGTGAGATGACTCGGTGGCGGTGGCTGCCGATCCCGCTTGATCCCCGCAGTCGCGTCTGCCTAGGTTTGCCGCCGACAACCGACGATCAAGCTGGTGGGGCGTATGGCGGGTTTGGACGACCTGGTGCAACTGTTCGGCCCGACACCGGTCCGAGACTCATCCCCCGACGACTGGGCCGAGGTCGAGGACTATGTCGGCTCGGCGCTGCCGGGCGACTTCAAGGCGTTCCTTGACGCCTATGGCACGGGCGCGATCTGCGGAGAGCTCGTGGTCTTCCATCCTCGAGGGTCCAGCCCGCTGCTGGATCGGATGCGGAGGATCCACGAATTGTTCGGCCAGTCGTGGCGACATGACTCGGACGAGTACCCATTCCGGTTCCACCCCGCCTCGGGCGGCCTTATCTCCTGGGGATACGACCACTCCGGTGACGAGCACTTCTTCTGGCCATGCGACGCGGACCCGGACCTCTGGAAGATCGTCACGAACACCAACGGAACGGATCCCGAGGTCTTCGACGGATCGTTCACCGACTTCTTGCTTGCGTTCGTCGAGAGCCTGTGCGACGTGGACCCGCACTATGGGATCGACCCAGATGCCTTGGAGTTCCTTGAGCCGGAAGACCTGAACGAACTGGCAGAGCGCGGCGAGATCGGTCCGGTCGAACCGGGCTTCAAACCGTTCTGATCCGGCTGCTTTCAGAACACCTAGCGCCCCGGCGGTGCCGCTACGGGGAGCCCGGCGGGGCCGGTGCCTCACCTTCGGCCGGGGGTGGGGAGGGGCCGTCGCCTTGCTCCTGTGCGGGCCGCCGCCGTGGGCGTTCCGGCCGGAACAGCGTCCCGCCGTTCTCGCGTGCCCGCGTGCCCGGCCCGCCGTAGCCCGCGGGACCGCCGTCGCCCGGGTGGCCCGCCGGGGCGCCGGGACGGCGCGGGGCGTCGAGCAGGATGCCGCCGAGTACGGCGCCGCCCGTCCACAGGCCTTCGCCGTACGGCGTCCCGTACGCGCGCACGTCCCGCTCCGCGAGCTGCCGGGCCTGCCGCCCGAGCGCGTCCGCCTCCCGAGCGTCGGTGAGGGCGGCGGCGGCGGGGGCCGGGGCGGCGGTGGAGGCGGACTGCGGGGCCTGGCCCGGGGCAGTGGCGGGGACGGGGGCGCCCGCGTGCTCCGCCGCGTGCAGCCGCCGCCGCGCCTCCGCGAGCCGGGTGCGGGCTTCGCAGCCGACGGCTCCGCGGCGCGTGGTCACGTAGTCCGACGCGGCATCGACGCTGCCGCGGGCGACGAGCAGGGCACGTTCCAGCCGGTCGAGGGCCCGCGCTCCCTCCGGCCGTCGGCGCAATGCCCGGTCCAGTCCGGCGGCCACCTCCTCGACCCGCCGCAGCGCCCCGGCCGGATCGAGCACCCTCCGGCCGTCCGGCCCGCTCCCCGTCCCCGGTCCGCCGTTCTCCGCTCCCTGCCCTGTGCGGCCTCCGCTCGCCGCCTCGTCGGCGGATGCGCCCTCCCCCGCGGCCGGGCTTCCGGCGGAGGCCGCGGCCTGGCCCCGCCCGCCCAGTTCCCGCCGGAGTCCGGCCACCACTGCCTCCCCGTGGGCGATCCGCGCCCGCAGCTCCGGGCGGGCGGGTTCCGCGGCGGCCTCCGCGAGGTCTCTCTCCGTCGCCGTCAGGGCGGCGGGCAGGGCGTCCGCCGCCGTGGCCAGGGCCGAGGCCAGTCGTGTGACGCCGGCCGTCAGCAGGGCCGCCTGGTCGACGGCGGCCTCGGCCGCGCGCAGCAGGACCACCGCGTTCCCGGTCTCCCCCCGCGCCACGGCTCGGCGGCCCCGGCGGAGGCAGGCTCCGGCGAAGGCCAGCCGGTCCTTGGCCGCTTCCTGATGGCCCGCCACCGGCAAGGACGCGGACAGCGCGTACCGCCCGCGCAACCCGGCGAGCGTGCCGTCCGCCTCCGCGACCCGCGCCGCCGATTCCCCCCACCGCGCCCCGGCGCGCTCCAGCGCCTTCGGGGCGGTCTGCTCCAGTGCCCGCGTCCGGTCGAACTCCGGCGCCCGCGCGTCCAGCCGCCGCCCGGCCGCCCCGCACCGCGCGACGATCTCCTCCAGCAGCGCCCGCGCCCCGCCCTCACCGTCGTCGAGCCGCTGCCGTATCCGGAAGGCCGCCGCCAGGTCCGACGCGGCGGCCTCCAGAGCCTCGGCGTGTCCCCGTATCGCCTCGTCCCCGAGCTGCGCGGCGGCCCACCGCAGCTCCTCCCGGCTGGTGCGCACGCAGTCGTCGGTCTCGACGAGCAACCTCTGCGCCCGCCGGTCGAGTTCGTCCAGCGGTACGACGGTGGGCGCGCGTCCGCCGGGCGTCGTGCGCGTCCGCGTACGCCGTCTGCGCCGCACCGACGTGTACAGCGCCACGGCCACGGCGGCGACCGCGGCGATCAGCGGCAGCGCCAGATCAGCGGTGACGGCCGGATCGCGTCCGGTGCCGGCCACCGACCCCGCCGCGATCACCGCCACCGCCCCGAACGCGACGGGAATCCGCCGCACGGCCCGGAACACG
Organism: Streptomyces sp. NPDC002513; assembly: GCF_053595355.1. Classification (NCBI taxonomy): domain Bacteria; kingdom Bacillati; phylum Actinomycetota; class Actinomycetes; order Kitasatosporales; family Streptomycetaceae; genus Streptomyces; species Streptomyces sp. NPDC002513. The sequence goes on from NZ_JBSFXK010000002.1 coordinate 144,218, forward strand.
GCGGCCCGGCACGGCCGGCGTCGACGGTGGGGCGGCGTCACATTCCGGAGCGTAAGGCCGATGATGCGGCGCCGCGAGCGGAGTGCGCCGGCTACAGGGGGAGGCTGGTCAGCTACCGGCGGCGGTGTCATGATCAGGACAACACACGCCGGAGGGGCCCGATGCTTCACGTCTTATCGCTGATCGCCTTTGCGCTGCTCGTCGTTCTCTACGGCGCCGCGGGCGGCATGGCCCTCACCACTGGCCGGATGCTCCTGCCGTGGCGGCGCGGGCATGTGCTGCGGCCCCGGCTGTGGGGCTCCGGAGCCCTGACCTTCGCCGCGGGGATCGCGATGGTCAGGTTCGCCGTCACCGTGAGCGGCACGATCGCCCCCGACGTCCTGGCCGCCGGTGGGTTCGTTCTGATGGTCGCCGGCGGGGTGCTGCAGTTCTTCGGCCAGCGCGTCGGCCGCGTGCAGGTCTGACGGAAGCCAGGGGCCCGTACGGCCCCGGGCGGACGCTCACCCCGCTGCCGGACGCCTCCTGATCTTCGACCCGAGCCACACCAGCGGGTCGTACTTGCGGTCGGCCGCCCGCTCCTTCAGCGGGATCAGCGCGTTGTCCGTGATCCGGATGCCCTCCGGGCACACCTCCGTGCAGCACTTGGTGATGTTGCAGTAGCCGAGGCCGTGCTCGTCCTGGGCCGTGCGCCTGCGGTCCAGGCCCGTCTCCGCTGCCGCGTCCAGGGGGTGCATGTCCAGCTCCGCCACCCGCATCAGAAAACGCGGGCCCGCGAACACCCGCTTGTTCTCCTCGTGGTCGCGGACCACATGACAGGTGTCCTGGCACAGGAAGCACTCGATGCACTTGCGGAACTCCTGCGGGCGCTCCACGTCCTCCTGCGTCATCCGGTACTCGCCCGGGCCGAGGTCCGGCGGCGGTACGAAGGACGGAATCTCGCGCGCCGTGCGGTAGTTGAAGCCCACGTCCGTCACGAGGTCGCGGATCACGGGGAAGGCGCGCAGCGGGGTCACCGTGACCGTCTCCTCCCGGCCGAACACCGACATCCGTGTCATGCACATCAGCCGGGGCCGCCCGTTGATCTCCGCCGAGCACGAACCGCACTTGCCCGCCTTGCAGTTCCAGCGCACGGCGAGGTCGGGCGCCTGGGTGGCCTGGAGGCGGTGGACGATGTCCAGCACCACCTCGCCGTCGTGGACCTCGACCGTGAAGTCCTTCAGGCCGCCGCCCTGTCGGTCGCCCCGCCACACCTTGAAGTGGGCCGCGTAGCCGCCGTGGTCGCTCATTCGTACAGCTCCTCTTCGGCCAGGTACTTGACCAGTTCGTCCTTCTCGAAGAGGGCGAGCAGATCCGGGCGGATGGGGTCGGTGGTCTCGCGGGACAGGGTGATCTGGCCGCGGGCCGGGTCCGCCGACGCCAGAGAGCCCGTGGGGTCGGCCGGCCGACACAGCAGATTGACGCGGCGCCACGCGCGGTCCATCGCCGGGAAGTCCTCCCGGGTGTGCCCGCCGCGCGACTCCGTCCGCTCCAGGGCGGCCCGTGCCACGCACTCGCTGACCAGCAGCATGTTCCGCAGATCCAGGGCGAGGTGCCAGCCCGGGTTGAACTGGCGGTGCCCCTCGACCCCCACCCGGCGCGCCCGCACCCGCAGCTCTCCCAGCTTCTGCAGCGCCTGCCGCATCTCCGCGTCCCGGCGGATGATCCCGACCAGGTCGTTCATGGTCTGCTGGAGTTCCTGGTGCAGGGTGTACGGGTTCTCCGGCGGGCCCCCGGCCTCCTCGCCGGGCGCCGGCTCCTGTGCCGAGAACGGGCGCAGGGCCTGAGCCGCGGCGGCGTCCACCTGGGCGTCGTCCACCGTGGGGCGCTCGGCGGTCTCGGCCGCGTACCGCGCCGCGTGCAGACCCGCCCGCCGTCCGAAGACCAGCAGATCGGAGAGCGAGTTGCCGCCCAGCCGGTTGGAGCCGTGCATCCCGCCGGCCACCTCTCCGGCCGCGTACAGCCCGGGGACCCCGCGGGCCGCCGCCGTGTCCGAGTCGACCGCGATGCCGCCCATCACATAGTGGCAGGTCGGTCCGACCTCCATCGCCTCGGCGGTGATGTCGACGTCCGCCAGCTCCTTGAACTGGTGGTACATGGACGGCAGCCGGCGCCGGATGACCTCGGCGGGCATCCGGGTGGAGACATCGAGGAAGACACCGCCGTGCGGGGAGCCGCGGCCTGCCTTCACCTCGGCGTTGATCGCGCGCGCGACCTCGTCGCGGGGGAGCAGTTCGGGCGGGCGCCGGTTGGTGTCCGGGTCCTCGTACCAGCGGTCGGCCTCGTCCTCCGTCTGCGCGTACTTCTCCTTGAAGACGTCCGGGATGTAGTCGAACATGAACCGCTTGCCGTCGGAGTTCCTGAGCACCCCGCCGTCGCCGCGCACCGACTCGGTGACGAGGATGCCCTTCACCGACGGCGGCCAGACCATGCCCGTCGGGTGGAACTGCACGAACTCCATGTTCAGCAGCGGCGCCCCGGCGAGCAGGGCCAGCGCGTGCCCGTCGCCCGTGTACTCCCACGAGTTCGACGTCACCTTGAAGGACTTGCCGATGCCGCCCGTCGCGATCACCACGGCGGGCGCCTGAAGGACGAAGAAGCGGCCGGACTCGCGCTCGTAGGCGAAGACACCCGACACCCGGTCCCCGGTCTTGAGGATCCGGGTGACCGTGCACTCCTGGAAGACCTTCAGCCGGGACTCGTAGTCGCCGGTCTCCTTCTTGTCCTCCTGCTGGAGCGCCACGATCTTCTGCTGGAGCGTGCGGATCAGCTCCAGGCCGGTGCGGTCGCCGACGTGCGCGAGGCGCGGGTACTCATGGCCGCCGAAGTTGCGCTGGGAGATGCGGCCGTCCTTCGTACGGTCGAACAGGGCGCCCCAGGTCTCCAGCTCCCAGACGCGGTCGGGGGCCTCGCGCGCGTGCAGCTCGGCCATCCGCCACTGGTTGAGGAACTTCCCGCCGCGCAGGGTGTCGCGGAAGTGCACCTGCCAGGTGTCGTGCGGGTTGGCGTTGCCCATCGCCGCCGCGATGCCGCCCTCCGCCATCACCGTGTGGGCCTTGCCGAACAGCGACTTGCAGATCACGGCCGTACGGGCGCCGCGCTCGCGGGCCTCGATGGCGGCCCTCAGGCCGGCCCCGCCGGCTCCGACCACGACGACGTCCCACTCCTGCCGGTCGACCACGGACATCACAAGGCCCCACTCACTAGAAGAAGCGCGGATCGTCGAAGGCGCCGGACGCCACCAGGTACACGTAGAAGTCGGCGAGTGCCACGCTGACCAGCGACGCCCAGGCCAGCAGCATGTGACGGGCGTTCAGCCGGCTCACGAAACCCCACATCCGGTAGCGCACGGGGTGCCGGGAGAAGTGCCTGAGCCTGCCGCCGACGATGTGCCGGCAGGAGTGGCAGGAGAGGGTGTACGCCCAGATCAGCACGATGTTCACCAGGAACACCACGGTGCCGAGCCCCATGTGCCCCCAGCGGTAGTGGCTGTCGCGGAAGGCGAGCACCGTGTCGTAGGTGAGGACGCCCGCCACCAGCAGGGCCGCGTAGAAGAAGTACCGGTGGACGTTCTGCAGGATCAGCGGGAAGCGGGTCTCACCCGTGTACGTCCGGTGCGGCTCCGCCACCGCGCAGGCCGGCGGCGACAGCCAGAAGCCGCGGTAGTAGGCCTTGCGGTAGTAGTAGCAGGTCAGGCGGAAGCCGAGCGGGAAGATCAGGATGATGATCGCCGGGGAGATCGCCCACCAGCTCCCGAAGAGATCGGCGTTGGGTCCCGCGTGCATGGTCTGGCAGCGCTGCGCCAGGCAGGGCGAGTAGAACGGCGACACATACGGCGCCGCGTAGTAGTCCGCGTCGGCGAAGGCCCGCCAGGTCGAGTACACGATGAACGCCAGCAGCCCGGCGGCGGTGGCCGCGGGCGCCAGCCACCAGCGGTCGGTGCGCAGGTGCGCGGCGGCGATCGCGGCCCGCGCGGGGCCGCGTACTCCGCCGCCCGCCGCCCGGGGTGCGGTGTCGGGGGGTTCCGTTCCGGTGGTCAAGGAAAGCGCACCTCTCTCGTGGGTCGGTCACCTCCGGGGCGCGCCGGGGGTCAGGGTGCGTGCCGGTCCCGGGCGCCGATGCCCTCGTCGTCCGAGTCCGTCCACAGGCTGCTGTCATACGGGACGTCGGAGATCGTCACCAGCTCGACACGCGGGGCCGCGCCGCGGGCGGCGGCCGCCTCGCGCAGGAGCGCCACGCTTTCACGCAGATGGTCGGCGTCGGTGCGGACCCGGCGTATGTCGAGCCCGCTGCCGCCCAGCTTCTGCTCCAGGCGCCCGACCGACCGGTACAGGTCGTCGAGGCACCGCTGGACCGATGTCAGTTCGTCGTACACGGACATGACGTGACCTCACTTCCAGGGCTTGGGGGCCCGAGGTGGTGACGTTCATGCGCCTGCGAGTGTCGCGCGTCACACCGGCCGGTGGGAAGGGACGTGCAGCGATCGGCGGGCGCATACGGGGGCGTGCGGGCCGGTTTTGAGCCTCCCGTCCTCGGGTGCCCCGGGGGCAGGGGCCCGGCGCCCGGGAACCGGGGCGTCGTTGCGCTGAACGGGTGGGATTCCCGGGCTCTGTCGCCGTGTCGCCGCATTCCGCCGAACCCTTTCCTTTTCAGTGGGCCCATCCATCTGATCAGCTCCAAATACCACCAAACCTGATCATAACGCCCGCTTATCCGTGAAGCGGCTCTCCGGAGGTAGACGTGATGTCCCACGACGGCGTCGGACGGAGCGCGGTGCTGCGCTCGGTCGCGTTCCTCACCGCGGGAGCCCTCGCGGTGACCGCGCTCGCGGCCTGTAGCTCCGACGACAAGAAGACGAGCACACCGGCCGCCGGGCAGGACATCGCCCCGGCCGGCCGCGCCCTCGTCAGCGACGGCGGCACCCTGCGCTGGGCGGTCGACGCCGTACCCGGCACCCTGAACGTCTTCCAGGCCGACGCCGACGCCGCGACCAGCCGGATCGCCGGGGCCGTGCTGCCCTCGATGTTCCGGCTCGATGTCAACGGACGGCCGCAGGTGAACCCCGCCTACCTGGAGTCCGCCAAGGTCGTCTCGACCGAGCCCAAGCAGGTCGTCGTCTACCGCCTCAACCAGCAGGCCGTCTGGAGCGACGGCCGGGAGATCGGCGCCGACGACTTCGCCGCCCAGTGGCGCGCCCTGTCCGGGAAGGACAAGGCGTACTGGACCGCCCGCAACGCCGGCTACGACCGCATCCAGAAGATCGAGCGCGGCGCCAACAACCTCGAGGTCAAGGTCACCTTCGCCAAGCCGTACGCCGACTGGAAATCGCTGTTCTCGCCGCTGTACCCGAAGGACGTCATGGGCACCCCGGACAGCTTCAACGACGGGGCGAGACGCGGCCTGAAGGTCACCGCCGGACCGTTCGGCCTCCAGTCGGTCGACCAGAAGAGCGGCACCGTCACCCTCAGCCGCAACCCTCGCTGGTGGGGCCGGCCCGCCAAGCTCTCCGAGATCGCCCTCGTGGCCGTCCCGCGCGACCAGCGCGCCGCCGCGCTCGCCGACGGGAAGCTCGACATGGCCGAGATCGACCCGGAGGAGGCCGACCGGATCAAGCTCGCCAAGGGCAGCAATCCCTTGCAGGGCTCCTCACCCAGCACGGAGCCGAGCGGGAGCGCCTCGCCGGGCGCGGAGCCGGACGGGAGCGCGTCACCGGGCACGGAGTCGAGCGGGAACGCCTCGCCGGGCACGGAGTCGAGCGGGAGCGCCTCGCCGGGCGCGGCGGGCCCGCAGACGCTGAACGGTTTCGTCCTCCGCAGGTCCCTGGAGCCCGCCTCCACCCAGCTCGCCCTGAACGGAAGCCGGGGCCCGCTCGCCGACGAGCGGGTGCGCCGTGCCGTGGCCCAGGCCCTCGACCGCACCCAGCTGGCCGGGCTCGTCCTGAAGCCGCTCGGGCTGCCCGCGGTCCCGGTCGGCAGCCATCTCGCGCTCGCGGGGCAGGACGCGTACGCCGACGGCAGCGGTGCGATCGGCAACCAGGACACCAAGCAGGCGCTGAAGCTGCTGGCCGAGGCGGGCTGGGCGACCGGCGCGGACAAGGAGCCGAAGAAGGCGGCCGGGCCCGAGGGCGACAAGGCGCGGGGCTCGGGGGACGCGGGGAAGACGGACGAGACGAAGCGGCACGACGGTTCGGGCGGGGACGACAAGGCCCTCCGGGAGCCCAACCAGCAGGGCGGACCCCCACCGGGGGCCTACGCGCCCAAGGGCACCGCGGCCCCGAGGGGCGTCGCGGCCGGGCTGCTCGCCAAGAACGGCAAGCCGCTGCAACTGAAGTTCGTGCTGCCGTCCGGACCCGGCTCCCGGTCCCTGCAGACCGTAGGGGACCGCATCGCGCGCATGCTGGACAAGATCGGCATCCGTACGGAGATCACCAAGGTCTCCGACGGCGACTTCTTCAAGGACCACGTCGCGTCCGGCGACTACGACCTGGCGCTGTACTCGTGGCCGGCGACCGCGTTCCCGGCGACCGACGCCCGGCCGATCTACGCCAAGCCGGTGCCGGCGTCGGACGGCTCGCTGAGCGTGGAGCAGAACTACACCCGGGTCGGCACCGACCAGGTGGACCAGCTCTTCGACCAGGCCATCGCCACGCTGGACGAGGGCGAGGAGCGCGACCTGGTGCGCAAGGCCGACGCCCACATCTGGGCCATCGCGGCCTCGATCCCCCTCTACCAGCGCCCCCAGCTCACGGTGACCCGTGCCGGGCTGGCCAACGCGGGCGCGTTCGGCTTCCAGACCCCGGTCTACGAGGACATGGGCTTCCTGAAGAAGGGGACGAAGCCGTCCGCGAGTCCGTCGAAGTCCGGTTAGAGCCCAGGGGCGACCGGACCGAGGAACCCCCGCGGTGTGCCCCGCTCCAACGGGGCACACCGGCGGAAAACCGCTGCGCGCGCCGTCCCGGCGCGCGCAGCGGTATGTGCGTGGATCAGCCGTGCTTGGCGCGGCTCGCGCTGCGGGCCCGCTCACGCTGGTCGAGGACGACCTTGCGGATGCGGACGGCCTCCGGCGTCACCTCGACGCACTCGTCGTCGCGGCAGAACTCCAGGGACTGCTCCAGCGACAGCTTGCGCGGCGGCACGATCGACTCGGCGATGTCCGAGGTGGCCGACCGGATGTTGGTGAGCTTCTTCTCCTTGGTGATGTTGACGTCCATGTCGTCGGCGCGGGAGTTCTCGCCGACGATCATGCCCTCGTACACCTCGGTGCCCGGCTCGATGAAGAGCACACCGCGCTCCTGGAGGTTCGTCATCGCGAACGCCGTGACGCTGCCGCTGCGGTCGGCCACCAGGGAGCCGTTGTTACGGGTCTGCAGCGGGCCGAACCAGGGCTCGTGGCCCTCGTGGATGGAGTGGGCGATACCCGTGCCGCGGGTGCCGGTCAGGAACTCCGTACGGAAGCCGATCAGACCGCGCGACGGTACGACGAACTCCATGCGGACCCAGCCGGAGCCGTGGTTGGACATGTTGTCCATCCGGCCCTTGCGGACGCCCATGAGCTGCGTGACGGCGCCCATGTGCTCCTCGGGCACGTCGATCGTCATGCGCTCGACCGGCTCGTGGACCTTGCCGTCGACCTCCTTGGTGACGACCTGCGGCTTGCCGACCGTCAGCTCGTAGCCCTCGCGGCGCATGGTCTCCACCAGGATGGCCAGCGCCAGCTCACCGCGGCCCTGCACCTCCCAGGCGTCGGGCCGCTCGGTGTCGAGGACCCGCAGCGAGACGTTACCGATCAGCTCGCGGTCGAGACGGTCCTTGACCTGGCGGGCGGTGACCTTGCGGTCCTTGACCGTGGCCTTGACGTTGGCGCCCTTGCCGGTGCCGCCCCTGCCGACCAGCGGCGAGGTGTTGGTACCGATGACCATGGAGATCGCGGGCTCGTCCACCGTGATCAGCGGCAGCGCGACCGGGTTCTCCGGGTCGGCCAGGGTCTCGCCGATCATGATCTCGGGGATACCGGCGACGGCGCAGATGTCACCCGGGCCGGCCTTCTCGGCGGGCTTGCGGGTGAGGGCCTCGGTCATCATCAGCTCGCTGATGCGCACATTGCCGACCGTGCCGTCGCGCTTGATCCAGGCGACGGTCTGGCCCTTGCGCAGCTCGCCCTGCTCGACCCGGAGCAGTGCGATACGGCCGAGGAAGTTGTCGGCGTCCAGGTTGGTGACGTGGGCCTGGAGCGGGGCGTCCTCGTCGTAGGTAGGGGCCGGGATGTGCTCCAGGATCGTGGAGAAGAAGGGCTCCAGGCTGGTGGAGTCGGCCGGGACCGTGCCGTTCTCCGGCTTGGTGAGGGAGGCGACGCCGTCGCGGCCGACGGCGTAGACGATCGGGAACTCGATCTGCTCCTCGTCGGCGTCGAGGTCGAGGAACAGGTCGTACGTCTCGTTCACGACCTCGTCGATACGGGCGTCGGGCCGGTCCGTCTTGTTGATGCAGAGGATGACGGGCAGCCGGGCCTGGAGCGCCTTGCGCAGCACGAACCGGGTCTGCGGCAGCGGGCCCTCGGACGCGTCGACGAGCAGCACGACACCGTCGACCATCGACAGACCGCGCTCGACCTCGCCGCCGAAGTCGGCGTGGCCGGGCGTGTCGATGATGTTGATGGTGATCGGGTCCCCGCCGTCCTTCGGGTGGTATTTCACCGCCGTGTTCTTGGCGAGGATCGTGATGCCCTTCTCACGCTCCAGGTCGTTGGAGTCCATGACGCGGTCGTCGACCTGCTCGAGCTGGTGGGCGGCGAAGGCACCGGCCTGCTTCAGCATGGCGTCGACGATGGTCGTCTTGCCGTGGTCGACGTGGGCGACGATGGCGACGTTGCGGATGTCGTGGCGCGTGGCCATAGTGCGGCATACTCCCGGAGTGGTGAGGGCGGCCTGCGCGTCCGTCTGTGTTACGCGGGCCCTGCCGGGCTGAACACGCCACGGCCTCACCCCATCGTACGGGGCTCGAGCGGAGACGGGTGGTTCGGGCCCGGCGCGGGACGGTTCCCGGCGGGCCGGGGCGGCGCGGCCGCCGGTCCGGCCATGATCACCCGGCGGTTCTCCCACGGTCCCGCCGGCCGCGGCGAGCCGGCGGCCGGAGCCGGTCCGGCGTCCCGAGGGGCTGTCTCCGCTCCGAGGGGCGTGACCTGCTCGCGGGGGGGCATCGGGCCGGGGGCCGGTCGTGCGGGAGAGGTCCGCATTCCGTTGCGGACTGGCGAGAAACAGGCGTGTATCACGCGACGGTCCTGGCGGAACCCGGCAGAGGCAGGCACAGACATAGGGAAAACCCTCCCTCCCCGGCCGTCCGGACCACAATCGGAAAGACGGGCACTAAGGTGTTCCTCTACCGCGCGTTCCCTGCCTGGCCAGGGCATTCCGGAAGGCGGTGGCCGGCCGGGCACCCGCTGTCCACCGGGGCCGGGAGTGCGCCGGACGGTCCGTTCCGGTGGGGTGAGCACACCCGCCGCACAGGACACATCGTGATCTCAAGAGGTTTTCTCCGGCCAGGCGTCCGGAATGCGGACACTTCTCGCCGATAGATGTGTAACAAGTCCGTTTCGCAGGGATCTTTCAGCAAACCCTTTGTCCGGATTTTGGAAGATGTACGCGGTAGGTGTGATCGAACCGAGACCTTAGGGGTGTGGTTCGATTCCTGCCTTTGGCAGATAGTTAGGCGCGTAGAGCTCGGAGGAACGGGTCATGCGCTGCAGCCAGGCGCCGACTCACGAGCGAGGGGGCACTTGACGATCTCAGGCACCGGTGACGGTGATGTGTCGGGTGCCCTCCCATGCGGTGAACCATTGGACTCATGAGGAGGAGCCCCATGCGTGGTGCCAAGAGCGCCAAGTGGGTTGGGATAGCTACGGTTGTGGCGCTGGGTGCGACGGCCTGTGGCGGTGGCGGGGACACGGGCAGCTCGGGCAGTGGCAAGGGCAACGGCGTCGTATCGGTGGAGATCGGTGAGCCGCAGAACCCCCTGGTTCCCACCAACACGTACGAGACCGAGGGTGGCCAGGTCATCCACGCCATGTTCGCCGGTCTCACCAAGATCGACCCGAACAACAAGATCGTCAACGACGAGGCCCAGTCCATCACCACGAAGGACAGCAAGGTCTGGACGATCAAGCTGAAGCCGGGCTACACCTTCCACAACGGCGAGCAGGTCACCGCGCAGTCCTACGTCGACGCATGGAACTACGGCGCGGACCAGACCAACGCGCAGCAGACCAACCCCCTCTTCAGTCACATCCAGGGCTACGCGGACCTCAACCCGGGCGCGAAGAAGACCGTCAAGACCCACACGCTGACCGGTCTGAAGGCGATCGACGCCAACACGCTCCAGGTCACGCTGACGGCCCCGTTCTCGGCGTTCCCCACCCAGCTGTCGTTCACCGGCTTCGTGCCGCTGCCGAAGGCGTTCTTCAAGGACCCCAAGGGCTTCGGCAAGAAGCCGATCGGCAACGGCCCGTACGAGGCGAAGAGCTCCTTCGTCGACAACGAGGGCATCAGCCTCGTCAAGTACGCCAAGTTCCCCGAGGCGGCCGACTACCAGGTCAAGGGCATCGACTTCAAGGTCTACTCGCAGCAGGACACCGCCTACAAGGACCTGGTCGCGGGCAACCTCGACGTCCTGCCGGTGATCCCCACCTCAGGTCTGGCCACCTACAAGAAGGACCTGCCGGGCCACACCATCGACGTCCCCGAGGGCGCGACCGGCTACATCGGCTTCCCGCTGAAGTACAACAAGGCTTTCCAGAACCCCAAGATCCGTGAAGCCATCTCCATGTCCATCGACCGGGAGGCCATCGCCCAGAAGGTGTTCCTGGGTGCCCGTATCCCGGCCGACGACTACGTGCCGCCGCTGATCGAGGGCTACCGCAAGGGCGCCTGCGGCGAGGCGTGCACCTACAACCCGACCAAGGCGAAGCAGCTCTTCAAGGAGGCCGGCGGCCTGCCCGGCAACTCTCTGGAGATCGGCTACAACGCGGACGGCGACCACAAGACGTGGGTCGAGGCCGTGGCCAACCAGATCCAGCAGAGCCTCGACATCAAGGTGACGCCCAAGCCGTTCGAGCAGTTCCAGACCATCCTGGACGCTCTGGACCAGAAGAAGTACCAGGGCGCCTTCCGCATGGGCTGGCAGATGGACTACCCGAACATGGAGGACTTCCTCCGTCCGATCTTCTCCAAGGACGCGATCCAGAACGGCTCGAACTACGCGGGCTACACCAACGAGCAGTTCGAGAAGCTGCTGAGCCAGGGCGACCAGGCCACCACGACGGCCGAAGCCATCAAGCAGTACCAGGCGGCGGACGACGTCCTGCTCAAGGAACTGCCGTACATCCCGGTGTACTTCTACCGTCTGAACTCGGGCTTCAGCGACAAGATCACCTCCATGCGGCTGATCGCTCACCAGATCGACTGGACGTCCGTCAAGCTCAGCTGAGCGAAGCAGAAAACCGTGTCCGCGACGTGAAGTAGCGGACAGCAGGGTGGGTTGGGGGACCGCCGGAGCAAACGGCTCCCCCTACCCACCCTCTTCGCCGTTGGGTCCGACCCGCGACCGCCTTCCACCGGCGCCGGATCGGGCCAGCATTCCTTGGAGAACCAATGGGCCGATTCGTCGTGCGCCGTGTGCTGCAGGCGATCCCTGTACTCATAGGCGTCACGTTCCTCATCTACTGCCTGGTCTTCCTGCTGCCGGGCGACCCGATCAGGGCTCTGATGGGTGAGAAGCAGGACCCCCACCTGGCTGAGGTACTACGCGCGCAGTACCACCTCGACGACCCACTGGTGGTGCAGTACTGGCACTACATCAGCGGCGTCTTCCGCGGCGACTTGGGCACCACCTACTCCGGCCGGTCGATCAGTGACATCGTCGCCCAGCGCTTCCCGGTGACACTGAAGCTGGCGCTGACGGCGTTCGGCTTCGAAGCGGTCATCGGCATCCTGGCCGGCATCCTCTCGGCACTGCGCCGCGGGAAGTTCGCGGACAACGTGGTCTTCATCGCCACGCTGATCCTGATCTCCCTCCCGGTGTTCGTGCTCGGTAACGTCCTTTCGCTCGAACTGGGCGTCAAGTGGAAGCTGACGCCGGTCGCGGGCATCGAGGACGGCTGGCCCGCCAGCTATGTGCTGCCCGGCCTGGTGCTGGCCGCGACGTCGATGGCGTACATCGCCCGGCTTACCCGGACCAGCATGATCGAGTCGATCCGCTCGGACTACGTCCGCACCGCCATCGCCAAGGGCCTGCCGCGCCGCCGCGTCATCGGCGTCCACGCGCTGCGCAACTCCCTCATCCCCGTCGTCACCTTCCTCGGCATGGACCTCGGTTCGCTGATGGGTGGCGCGATCATCACGGAGCGGGTCTTCAACCTCCCCGGCATCGGCGGCCAGTTGGCCCAGTCCGTCTCCCTGCGCGAAGGGCCTGTCGTCGTAGGCCTGGTCACCCTGCTCATCCTGATCTATCTGGTGGCCAACCTTGTCGTCGATGTCCTCTACGCCGTGCTTGACCCGAGGATCCGCTATGAGTGAAGAGATCGTTGAACGGCCCGTCCCCGTCGACAGCCCCGCGGCCAAGGCGCCGGATCCGGAGGGCAAGCCGGAGCGCGTCGCCAGCCTCTGGCGCGACGGCTGGCAAGACCTGCGCAAGCGGCCGATGTTCCTCATCTCGGCCTTCGTCATCCTGTGCCTGCTGGTGGTGGCCGTCGCGCCTGGCCTGTTCACCGCGCGGTCCCCGTTCACCAACGGCTTCTGCGACTTGTCGCACTCGATGGACGGTCCGGGCAGCGGCCACTGGTTCGGCTACGACGTCCAGGGCTGCGACATCTACACCCGTACGATGTGGGGCACCCGCAACTCGATCATCGTCGGCGTGGTCTCCACCATCCTCACCACGTCGCTCGGCGGGCTCATCGGCATGCTGGCCGGCCTGTGGGGCGGCTGGGCGGACTCGCTGATCTCCCGTGTCTCGGAGATCTTCTACGCGATGCCGATCCTCATCGGCGGTCTGCTGATCATGTCGATGGTGGGCAGCAGCAACGTCTGGACCGTCTCCATCGTGCTGTCGATCCTCGGCTGGCCGCAGGTCTTCCGGATCATGCGCGGTGAGGTCATCGGCAACAAGTACAACGACTACGTCGCCGCCGCCCGGGCGCTCGGCGCGGGCCCGATGCGGATCGCCTTCCGGCACATCCTGCCCAACACCCTCGCCCCGATCGTGGTCATCGCCACGATGAACCTGGGTGTGTACATCGCCACCGAGGCCGCGCTGTCCTACCTGGGCATCGGCGTCCAGTCCCCCAACATCTCCTGGGGTCTGATGATCAGTGACGCGCAGGACCGCTGGCTCACCTCGCCGCACGCCCTGCTGTTCCCGGCCGGCGCGCTCAGCATCACGGTGCTCGCGTTCATCATGCTCGGCGACGTGGTCCGCGACGCCTTCGACCCCAAGCTGCGCTGAGGAGGGCGTAATCCATGACCATTACCGAGGACGCAGTTCCCGCCGCCCGCCGCTCCGGCGACGAGGGCGCGCCGCTGCTCGAAGTGCGCGACCTGCACGTCGAGTTCCACACCCGGGACGGCGTGGCCAAGGCCGTCAACGGCGTCAACTACAGCGTGAGCGCGGGTGAGACGCTCGCCGTGCTCGGCGAGTCCGGCTCCGGCAAGTCCGTGACCGCCCAGGCGGTCATGGGCATTCTCGACATGCCGCCGGCGAAGATCCCCAAGGGGGAGATCCTCTTCCGCGGCCAGGACATGCTCAAGATGTCCTCCGAGGAGCGCCGCAAGATCCGCGGCCGCCGGATCGCCATGATCTTCCAGGACGCGCTCAGCTCCCTGAACCCGGTGCTGTCCGTCGGCTACCAGCTCGGCGAGATGTACCGCGTCCACCTCGGCCTGTCCAGGAAAGAGGCCAAGGCCAAGTCGATCGAGCTGATGGACCGGGTGAAGATCCCGGCCGCGGCGGCCCGTGTGAACGACTACCCGCACCAGTTCTCGGGCGGTATGCGTCAGCGTGTCATGATCGCCATGGCGATGGCCCTGGAGCCGGACCTGATCATCGCCGACGAGCCGACCACGGCTCTCGACGTGACGGTGCAGGCACAGGTCATGGACCTGCTCGCGGAGCTGCAGCGCGAGTACAACATGGGCCTGATCCTCATCACCCACGACCTCGGTGTCGTCGCCGACGTCGCCGACAAGATCGCGGTGATGTACGCGGGCCGGATCGTCGAGACGGCCCCGGTCCACGAGCTGTACAAGCGTCCCGCGCACCCCTACACCCGGGGTCTGCTGGACTCCATCCCGCGCCTGGACCAGAAGGGCCAGGAGCTGTACGCGATCAAGGGCCTGCCGCCCAACCTGATGCACATCCCGGCCGGCTGCGCCTTCAACCCGCGCTGCCCCATCGCCCAGGACATCTGCCGTACGGAGATCCCGGTGCTGCAGCAGGTCACCGAACCGGACGGCACCCCGCTGCCCGGCCGCGGTTCGGCGTGCCACTTCTGGAAGGAGACGATCCATGGCTGAGCCGATCGAGAAGAACACCCCGGCCGACGCCACGCCGAACGTCTCCGACGTGGACGTGGTGGACGCGCACTCCGTGGAGGAGGCGGTCGCCGCCATCGAGGCGCCGGTCGAGCGCGGGGAGCCGATCCTCCAGGTCCGGAACCTGGTCAAGCACTTCCCGCTGACCCAGGGAATCCTGTTCAAGAGGCAGATCGGCGCCGTCAAGGCCGTCGACGGTGTCTCCTTCGACCTGCACCAGGGCGAGACCCTGGGCATCGTGGGCGAGTCCGGCAGCGGCAAGTCGACGGTGGCCAAGGTCCTGATGCACCTGGAGCGGGCCACCGCGGGCGAGGTCTTCTACAAGGGCCAGGACATCACCAAGCTGTCCGGCCGCGCCCTCAAGGCCGTGCGCCGCAACATCCAGATGGTGTTCCAGGACCCGTACACCTCGCTCAACCCCCGGATGACGGTCGGCGACATCATCGGCGAGCCCTTCGACATCCACCCCGAGGTGGCTCCGAAGGGCGACCGGCGGCGCAAGGTCCAGGACCTGCTGGACGTCGTCGGCCTCAACCCCGAGTACATCAACCGCTACCCGCACCAGTTCTCCGGCGGTCAGCGCCAGCGCATCGGCATCGCCCGCGGCCTCGCGCTCAACCCGGAGGTCATCATCTGCGACGAGCCGGTCTCCGCGCTGGACGTGTCCGTCCAGGCGCAGGTCATCAACCTGATGGAGCGACTGCAGGACGAGTTCAACCTCTCCTACGTCTTCATCGCGCACGACCTGTCGATCGTCCGGCACATCTCGGACCGGGTGGGCGTCATGTACCTCGGCCGCATCGTCGAGATCGGCACGGACGAGCAGATCTACGAGCACCCGACGCACCCCTACACCCAGGCGCTGCTGTCGGCGGTCCCCGTACCGGACCCGGAGGCGCGCGAGCACCGCGAGCGCATCATCCTGTCCGGTGACGTGCCCTCCCCGGCCAACCCGCCGTCGGGCTGCGGCTTCCGCACCCGCTGCTGGAAGGCCCAGGAGAGGTGCTCCGTGGAGAGCCCGGTCCTGGCGATCCCCGAGCGGTTCAAGACCTCCGACACCCCGGCGGCCCACGAGTCGGCCTGCCACTTCGCCGAGGAGAAGGACATCGTGCACGCGGCCTGACGGCTCCCACGGTCCCGCCCGGTTCCCGGCACCTCGCGAGGTGCCGGGAACCGGCTTTTCGGGGCGTGTACGCCCCACGTGCCGAGGAATCAGCCGACCACGCGGGCCCCGGCCCAATGGCACGCCACCTGTTCCCCGCTGCCGCCGCCGAGCACCTCGAGGTCCTGGCTCCGGCACGCGTCGGCGACCCCCGCCCGCTCCGCCGCGCCGCTCGCCAGGACCTGGCAGCGGACGTGGAAGCGGCAGCCTGCGGGAATGCGGGAGGCGTCCGGGGGTTCGCCGGTCAGCACCACCGGTTCGCCCGGTGTCTCCGGCAGGACGGACAGCAGGGCCCGGGTGTACGGGTGCCGGGGCGCCGTCAGGACCTGTTCGACGTCCCCCGTCTCCACGATCCGGCCCAGGTACATCACCGCGACCCGGTCGGCGATGTTCCACGCCAGGCCCAGATCGTGGGTCACCACCAGTGCGGTCAGGCCGAACTCGGTCCGCAGCCGAAGCAGCAGCGCGAGGATCTCACCCCGCACGGAGGCGTCGAGCGAGGCCACGGGCTCGTCGGCGACGATGAGCTCCGGTTCCAGCACGAGCGCTCCCGCGATCACCACACGCTGACGCTGGCCTCCCGACAACTCGTGCGGATAGCGCAGGAAGAACCTCTCGGGCGGTCGGAGTCCCGCCTTGGCCAGGGCCTCGCCGACCGCCGCCCGTTCGTCCCCCGCGTACCCGTGGATCCGCAGTCCTTCGGCCACGGCGTCGTACACCGTGTGCCGCGGGTTCAGCGAGCCGCTCGGATCCTGGAGCACCAGTTGGGCACGCCTGCGGTAGGCCTTCAGATACCGCGAGGTGTACTCCAGCGGCTTCCCGCCGAAGCCGACCTGCCCCGCGGTCGGCCGGACCAGGCCCAGCAGCGCGCGGGCCAGGGTCGTCTTGCCGCAGCCCGACTCGCCGACGAGCGCCACGACCTCCCCGGCCCGGATGTCGAGGTCGACGCCGTCCACGGCCCGGCTCGGCGCAGCGCCGTGCCGTCCGGGAAAGGCCACGTGCAGCCCGCGGGCGCTGAGCAGGGGCGGTGGTGTCGTCATGCCGTGCTCCTCGTGTCCTCGGCCTCGGCGGCCGTGGCGGTCGTGCCGGAGTCCGCGCCCGCCACGAGCACACAGGCCGCTCGCCGCCCCTGTCCCAGGTCCCGCAGCGCCTGGTCCTGCGTGGCGCACAGGTCCAGCGCCACCGGACAGCGCGGGTGGAAGGCGCAGCCGGAGGGCAGGGCGGACGGGTCCGGGGGGTCGCCGGCCAGTCCACGCGGCGCGAACCGGGAGGCGGGGTCGCCGATGCGCGGGAAGGCGGCCGACAGGGCCTTGCCGTAGGGGTGGCGGGCGTCCTCGTGGACCGCCCTGGCGGCTCCCTCCTCGACCACGCGGCCCGCGTACATCACCGCGAGCCGGTCGCAGGTGTCGGCGAGCACGGCCAGATCGTGACTGATCATGATCAGGCCCAGGTCCTGCTCGGCGACGAGGTCCCCGATCAGCCGCAGGACCTGCGCCTGGACCATCACGTCCAGGGCCGTGGTCGGTTCGTCGGCGATGACCAGCCGGGGATCACAGGCCAGCGCCATGGCGATCATGACCCGTTGGCGCTGGCCGCCCGACAGCTCGTGCGGATACGCCGTCGCCCGCGCGGCCGGCAGGCCCACCTGCTCCAGCAGCTCCCCGGCCCGCTTCCGGGCCGCGGCGGCGGTCGCCCTGCGGTGCAGCAGGATCGGCTCGGCGATCTGGTCGCCGATACGGTGCACGGGATTGAGCGAGTGCATCGCGCCCTGGAAGACGATCGAGGCGCCCGCCCAGCGGACCGCCCGCACCCGTCCCCACCGCATCGTCAGCACGTCCTCGCCGTTCAGCAGGACGTCCCCGGAGATCCGGGTCCCGGCAGGCAGCAGCCGGAGCAGCGCGAGCGCCACCGTGGACTTGCCGCAGCCCGACTCGCCCGCGATGCCGAGTGTGCGGCCCGCGTCCAGCGACAGGTCCACACCCCGCACCGCCGCCACGCCGCCCGGGTAGGTCACGTCGAGGTTGTGGACCTCCAGCAGGCTCAACGGGCCACCCCCAGCCTGGGGTTGAGGACGGACTCCACCGCGCGGCCGCACAGGGTGAACGCCAGGGCGACCACGGCGATGGCGACGCCCGGCGGCACCAGGTACCACCAGTCCCCGGAGCTGACCGCGCCCGCCTCGCGTGCGTCCTGGAGCAGGCCGCCCCAGGACACGACCGTGGGATCGCCGAGGCCGAGGAAGGCGAGGGTGGCCTCGGAGAGGATCGACGAGGAGATCATCAGCGTCGTCTGCGCCAGCACCAGGGGCATGACGTTGGGCAGTACGTGCCGGACCATGACGTGCCGGTGCCCGCCGCCGAGGGCCCTGGCCCGCTCGATGTACGGCCGGGACTCCACCGCCAGTGTCTGCGCCCGCACCAGCCGGGCCGTGGTCGGCCAGGTGGTCACCCCGATCGCCAGGATCACGGTGCTGAGGGAGCGGGACATGACGGTGGCGAGCGCGATGGCGAGGACCAGGGTCGGCATCACCAGGAACCAGTCCGTGACGCGCATCAGCACGGTGGCGTAGAGGCCGCGGAAGTGTCCGGCCGTGACCCCGACCAGGGTGCCGATGGCCACGGACAGCACCGCCGCCAGCAAGCCGATCAGCAGCGACACCCGCGCCCCCCACACCAGCAGGCCCAACAGGTCGCGTCCGAACCGGTCGGCGCCGAGGAGGAGTTGGCCGCTCGGTCCCTGAAGGGGCCGGCCCGGCGCGGCGGTCACGCTCGACACGTCCGAGCCGACCGTCAGCGGCGCGGTCACCGCGACGAGGGCGAAGAGGACGAGGACGGCCAGGCCGAGAACTCCGGCGCGATGGGTGCGGTACTGCTGCCAGAACCGGGCGGCGGAATGACGGCGACGCTGCCAGGCGAGCGCCCGGGGACCCGCCGGAGCCGTCGGGGCAGGGGTGTCGGTCGTCATCGGCCCACCCGGGGGTCGAGCAGCGGATAGATGAGGTCGGCCAGTGTGTTCATCACGATCACCGCAGCGGCGAAGACGAAGAACAGCCCCTGCACCAGGGGCAGGTCGGGCACGCTCAGCGCCTGGTAGAAGAGCCCGCCGAGGCCCGGCCACGAGAACACGGTCTCGACGAGGATCACACCCGCGACGGTCCGGCCGAGGTTGACGAAGATCAGCGTGACGGTCGGGAGCAGCGCGTTGGGTACGGCGTGCCGGCGTCTGACCAGGTCGTCCCTGAGCCCCTTGGCGCGCGCGGTGGTCAGATAGTCGCTGCCCATCTCGTCGAGCAGTGCCGAGCGGGTGACCAGCAGCGTCTGCCCGTACTCCACCGCGACCAGCGTGATCACCGGCAGGACGAGGTGGTGCGCGACGTCGACGGCGTACGCGAGTCCTTCCTTGCCGCCCGATTCCATGCCCCCCGTGGGGAAGAGGCCGGGGAGGGGGCCCACGCCCACCGAGAACACGATGATGAGCAGCAGCCCCAGCCAGAACGACGGGACGGAGTAGAGCGTGAGCGCCAGTCCGGTGTTCACCCGGTCCCCGATGCGCCCGTGGCGCCACGCCGAGCGGGTGCCGAGGAGGATGCCGAGGGCGGTGTACAGGACGAACGCGGTACCGGTGAGCAGCAGGGTGTTCGGCAGCGCTTCGGCGATCTTGTCGATGACGGGCTCCCGGAACTGGTACGAGGTGCCGAGGTCCCCGGTGAGTGCCTTGCCGCAGTAGTCGGTGAACTGCTCCCACATGGGCAGATCGAGGCCGAACTCGCGACGGTAGGCGGCCAGTTGCCCCGCCGACACCGGCCGGCCGCCCGTCATGAACTTGACCGGGTCCCCGGGGATCAGCCGGAACAGGAAGAAGCTGGTGACGAGGACGGCCAGCAGGGAGACGAGGGCCCCGCCCGCCTTGCCCGCCGCATAGCGCAGATAGGCGGTCGCGCCCCGCGGGCCGCGGTCCGGCGGCCCGCCGGCGGGCGGGGCGTCCGGTGCCGCGGCCGGCGCGGACGCCGCGTCGGCGGTCATGAGGACCCTGCCCGGTCACGGGCCGGTGCGGTCGGTCGGTTCATGGGCTACTCGCGGTCCTCGGCGGTGGCCCGGCGGCGCAGCGTGAGGAGGACCCCGGCGCCGACGAGGAGCAGGACGCTCGCACCGATCCAGATCACCATGCCGGTCGAGCTGTTGTCGGGTGAGTCGCCGGGGCCGGCCGGAACCGCCGACCACCAGCTCCAGTAGCCGTCCTGGCCGTAGATGTTGCCGCTCTTCTCCGGCATGGTGGTGATCGACGCGATCTGGTCCGTGCGGTAGGCCTCCATCGCGTTCGGATACGCCATGACGTTCATGTACCCGAGGTCGTACAGCCGTGACTCCATCTGCTTGACGAGGTCCGCCCGTTTGACGGGGTCGTACTGCGCGAGCTGCTGTGCGTACAGCTCGTCGTATTTCTTGTCGCAGATGAAGTTGTCGGTCGCGCCGGTGTCCTTCGGGGTGGCGGGAAGCGCGGCGCAGGTGTGGATGGAGAGGACGAAGTCCGGGTCGGGGTTGACGGACCAGCCGTCGAAGGCGAGGTCGTACCGGCCGGCGAGCCAGGGGTCGGTCACGTTGTCCAGGCAGTCGAGCGTGACGCCGATGCCCAGCTTGCCCCACCATTCCTTGAGGTACTGGCCGGCCGCCTTGTCGTTCGGGTCGGTGGCGTGGCACAGAACGCGGTAGGTGATCGGCTTGCCGTCCTTGCCCGTTCGCCGGCCGTCGCCGTTCTTCCGGTAGCCCGCCTCGTCGAGGAGGCGGGCGGCCTGGGCCGGGTCGTAGGAGAGTTCCTGGGCCGCCGACGGTTTGAAGAAGTACGTCGAGAAGCGAGGCGGGATGTACCCCTCGCCCAGGACCGCGTGGCCTTGGAAGACCCGGTCGAGGAGTGTCTTGCGGTCGACCGCCATGAACAGGGCGTGCCGCACGCGCTCGTCCAGCAGTGAGGGGTCTCCGTCGCCGAACTTCTGGCCGTTTCCGGCCTGGGCCCCGGGGTTGGTGGCCAGCGCGTAGAAGCGCCGGCCGGGCGCTTCGTTCACCTTGATGTTCTGCTGTCCGCGCAGTGCGCCGGTCTGTGCGGGCGTCAGACCGCTGACGAAGGACACCTCGCCCTTCTGCAGGGCCGCGACCGCCGCGTCACCGTCCTTGTAGTACTTGAAGACCAGCTCGTCGAACTTCGGACTCCCGCGCCAGAAGGTCTTGTTGGGCTCAAGGCGCACATAGCTGTCGGGCTTGTAGCCGGTGAGGACGAAGGGCCCGTCGCCGACGACGGGGAAAGTTCCGTCGTTGGTGAACTTCGAGATGTCCTTGACCTTCTCCCAGATGTGCCGGGGCACGATCGGCACGTCGAGCGCGGTCATCGTGGCCTGGGGTTTCTTCAGTCGGATGACCAGTTCGGTGGGGCTCGGCGCGGTGACGTCCCTGAAGTTCGCGACGAAGCTGCCGTTGGCGGTGGCGGCCCCCTCGTCGGTCATCATCTTCCGGAACGTCCAGGCCGCGTCCTCGGCGGTGACCTGCTTGCCGTCCGACCACTTCGCGTCGGTGCGGATGGTGTACGTCCAGGTCAGCTTGTCCGGCGACGGCTTCCACGCGGTGGCCAGGCCCGGGACGGCATGGGCGTCCCGGGGGTCGTAGTCGGTCAGGTACTCGTACATCAGCCGGTTGATGCTGGTACTGACCAGGCGGGTCGCGAGGAACGGGTTCAGCGAGTCGACGCTCTGCGCGACCGCCACGGTGAGGACCCTCTTCTCCGTCGCCTCGGCCTGCTGGGGCGCGGGGGCGAGGGAGACCGCGAGAGGCGCGGCGAGCGTCAGGGTGCCGGCCAGGAGCCGGAGGGCGCGCAGTCGTGGTCGGTCCGGGCGAGGGTGCCCTCTGCCGTGCTGTTCTAGCGTGCTCATCGATCGACCTCGCGTCATGGCTCGTACAGGACGGCTTGCTGGACTGCTTGATCGGTATCGGCTGGCGCCGCGGAGTGAAGGTGTGTCTATCAGCGGCCGTCTGCGCGCGTCAACGGCGCGTGAACCCCATCTGGCCTGCGGAAAGGGCGAGTTGACGCACACCTGTGCAGTCATTGGTCCACACCGGTGAAGTCTTGCTGGTGGAGACCTGGCGCCCGTCTCGTGCCGTTCCGCCGGTCCCGGAGCCCTCAGCTGCGCGCGGATGCCGCCAGACGGGCGATGGGCGGTCCGGACGGGTAGGGGCACTGCGTGCCTTATCCGTTATGGGCTGATATTGGCCGATAGTGGGTCAGTGCTCCGACGCCGGCGGCACCGCGCCGGTCGGGAGCGTTCACGAGGAGGCACCCCATGCGTGGAGCCGGGCACGCCGGATGGGCGGTGGCCGCGGTGGCGGCGGCCCTCTCGACGGCAGCCTGCGGCGGGGGCGTGGAGGAGGGCGGCCCCGGGGTGCTCAGCGCCTCCTGGAGCGACCCGCCGAACCCGCTGGAGCCCGCCAACACCAACGAGGTGCAGGGCGGCAAGGTCCTCGACATGCTCTTCCGCGGGCTCAAGCGCTACAACCCGCGAACCGGCGCGGCCGAGAACATGCTCGCCGAGCGGATCGAGACCTCCGACTCGCAGAACTTCACGGTCACCGTGAAGGACGGCTGGACCTTCAGCGACGGCGAGCCCGTCACCGCCCGGTCCTTCGTCGACGCCTGGAACTACGGCGCGGGCCTCAGGAACAACCAGCGCAACGCGTACTTCTTCGGATACATCGACGGCTACGACAAGGTGCACCCGGAGACCGGCGCCCAGCGCGCCGACACCCTCTCCGGGCTCAGAGTGAGGGGCCCCCGCACCTTCACCGTCCGGCTCAGCCAGAAGTTCTCGACGTTCCCGGACACCCTCGGCTACGCGGCGTACGCCCCGCTGCCCCGGGCGTTCTTCGACCGCCACGCGGACTGGCTGAGGAAACCCGTCGGCAACGGGCCGTACCTGGTCAAGTCCTACGCCAGGGGCTTCATGATGTCCCTGCGGAAGTGGGAGGGCTATCCCGGCCCGGACCCGGCGCGGAACAACGGGGTGGACCTGAAGGTCTACACCGACGGCAACACCGCCTACACCGATCTGCTGTCCGGCAACCTCGACCTCGTCGACGACGTGCCCGCCGCCCAGCTCAAGAACGCCAAGGCGGACCTTCAGGGCCGGTACATCAACACCCCGGCCGGCATCATCCAGACCCTCGCCTTCCCGTTCTACGACCCGCGGTGGAACAGGCCCGGCACGGAGAAGGTCCGCACGGGCCTGTCCATGGCGATCAACCGCGCCCAGATCACCCGCACCATCTTCCGCGACACGCGCACCCCGGCGACCGACTGGACCTCCCCGGTGCTCGGCGTGGCCGGCGGTTTCCAGGCGGGGCTGTGCGGCAGCGCCTGCGCCTACGACCCGGGCCGGGCCAAGAGGCTGGTCCGGGAGGGCGGCGGACTGCCCGGCGGCCAGGTCCGGATCACGTACAACGCGGACGCCGGCTCCCACCGGGAGTGGGTGGACGCCGTGTGCCACTCCATCAACAACGCCCTCGGCGACGACAAGGCGTGCGTCGGCAACCCGGTCGGCACCTTCGCCGACTTCCGCAACCAGATCGGCCGGCGCAGGATGCCGGGTCCGTTCCGGGCCGGCTGGCAGATGGACTACCCGCTCATCCAGAACTTCCTCCAGCCGCTCTACTACACCGGCGCCTCCTCCAACGACGGCACCTGGTCCGACAAGGACTTCGACAAGCTCGTCGACCGGGCGAACGCGGAGTCGGACCGGGCAGGGGCCGTGAAGCTGTTCCAGAGGGCCGAGGCGGTCGTACGGGACCACATGGCCGCCATCCCGCTCTGGTACCAGAACGGCAGCGCCGGCTATGCGCAGCGCCTGTCCGACGTGGCGCTCAACCCGTTCAGCGTCCCCGTCTACAACGAGATCAAGGTCGGCTGAGCCCCACGGCCAGGCCCTACCCCCGGAGGCCCCATGGGACGCTACGTCATCCGGCGTCTGCTGCAGATGATCCCGGTCTTCCTCGGCGCCACCCTGCTGATCTTCCTGATGGTGAACGTGATGGGCGACCCCATCGCGGGCCTGTGCGGCGAGCGGCAGTGCGACCCGGCCACGGCGGCCCAGTTGCGCCGGGAGTTCGGCCTCGACAAGCCCGTATGGCAGCAGTACGCGACCTACATGGGCAACGTCTTCACCGGCGACTTCGGCACCGCCTTCAACGGACAGCCGGTCACCGAGCTGATGGGGACGGCCTTCCCGGTCACCATCCGGCTGACCGTGGTCGCGGTCCTCTTCGAGATCGTCATCGGGATCGCGCTCGGCGTGGTCACCGGCATGCGCCGCGGGCGGCCCGTCGACACCTCGGTCCTGCTGCTCACCCTCGTCGTGATCTCGGTGCCGACCTTCGTCACCGGTCTGCTGCTGCAACTGCTGCTCGGGGTCGAGTGGGGCTGGGTCAGGCCGTCGGTCTCCCCCCTGGCCCCCCTCGACGAGCTGATCGTGCCCGGTCTCGTCCTCGCCTCCGTCTCGCTCGCCTACGTCACCCGGCTGACCCGGACCTCCATCGCCGAGAACCGGCGCTCCGACTACGTCCGCACGGCCGTCGCCAAGGGGCTGCCGCGCCGCCGGGTGATCATCCGGCATCTGCTGCGCAACTCGCTCATCCCCGTGGTCACCTTCATCGGCACCGACATCGGCGCCCTCATGGGCGGCGCCATCGTCACCGAGCGGATCTTCAACATCCACGGCGTCGGCTACCAGCTCTACCAGGGGATCCTCCGGCACAACACCCAGACGGTCGTGGGCTTCGTGACCGTGCTGGTGCTGGTCTTCCTGGCCGCCAACCTGCTCGTCGACCTGCTGTACGCCGTACTCGACCCGAGGATCCGCTATGCCTGAGCAGCAGCCGTACGAGCCCGAGGGCGCCATCGCGGGAACCGGGATGGGCGGCGCCATGGACCTGGCGGCGAGCGAGGCGACCACGCTGGAGCGGACACCCGGCGGACCGCAGGGCACCGGCCCGGCGGGCAGGCCGCGCAGCCTGTGGTCCGACGCCTGGCGCGATCTGCGCCGCAACCCCGTCTTCCTCGTCTCCGCGCTCGTGATCCTCTTCCTCGTCCTGATCTCGCTCTGGCCGTCCCTGATCGCCCCCGGCGACCCCCTCCTGTGCGATCTGGCCAAGGCGCAGGAGGGCTCCCAGCCCGGGCATCCGTTCGGATTCGACGGGCAGGGCTGCGATGTGTACACCCGGACCGTGCACGGCGCCCGTACGTCGGTCACGGTCGGTGTCTGCGCCACCCTCGGCGTCGCGCTCCTCGGCTCGGTCCTCGGCGCTCTCGCCGGGTTCTTCGGCGGGGGCTGGGACGCGCTCCTCTCCCGCACCACCGACATCTTCTTCGCGATCCCGGTCGTGCTCGGCGGCCTGGTCCTGCTCTCGGTCGTGACCAGCAACACGGTCTGGCCGGTCGTCGGGTTCATGGTGCTGCTCGGCTGGCCGCAGATCTCCCGCATCGCCCGCGGCTCGGTCATCACCGCCCGGCAGAACGACTACGTCCAGGCCGCCCGCGCCCTCGGCGCCTCTCCCGCCCGCATCCTGCTGCGGCACATCGCGCCCAACGCCGTCGCCCCGGTGATCGTCGTGGCGACCATCGCGCTCGGCACCTACATCGCGCTGGAGGCGACCCTGTCCTACCTCGGGGTGGGGCTCAGGCCGCCGAGCGTGTCCTGGGGGATCGACATCTCCACCGCCTCCCCGTACGTCCGCAACGCCCCGCACGCGCTGCTGTGGCCCTCCGGCGCCCTCGCGATCACCGTGCTCGCGTTCATCATGCTCGGCGACGCGGTGCGCGACGCCCTCGACCCCAAGCTGAGGTGAGCCGTCGTCATGCTGCTCGAAGTGCGGGACCTGCACGTGGAGTTCCGGACCCGGGACGGCATCGCCCGCGCCGTGAACGGCGTCGGCTACGCCGTGGACGCGGGGGAGACCCTCGCGGTCCTCGGCGAGTCCGGCTCCGGGAAGTCCGTCACCGCGCAGGCCGTCATGGGCATCCTCGACGTGCCGCCCGGCCGGATCACCGGCGGCCAGGTCCTCTTCCGGGGACAGGACCTGCTCACCCTGAAGGAAGAGGAACGCAGAAGAATCCGCGGCGCCGCCATGGCCATGATCTTCCAGGACGCGCTGTCCGCGCTCAACCCCGTGCTCACCGTCGGCGACCAGCTCGCCGAGATGTTCGTGGTGCACCGCGGGATGTCGGGGAAGGCCGCCCGGGCCCGCGCCGTCGAACTGATGGACCGCGTCCGGATCCCGGCCGCCGCCCAGCGGGTGCGCGACTACCCGCACCAGTTCTCCGGCGGTATGCGCCAGCGCATCATGATCGCCATGGCGCTGGCGCTCGAACCGGCCCTGGTCATCGCCGACGAACCCACCACCGCCCTGGACGTCACCGTCCAGGCCCAGGTCATGGACCTGCTCGCGGAACTGCGACGCGAGTACCGCATGGGCCTCGTCCTCATCACCCACGACCTCGGCGTGGTCGCGGACGTCGCCGACCGCATCGCCGTCATGTACGCGGGCCGGATCGTCGAGTCCGCCCCCGTGCACGACCTCTACAAGGCGCCCGCCCACCCCTACACCCGGGGCCTGCTCGACTCCATCCCGCGGCTCGACCGCAAGGGCCGGGAGCTGTACGCGATCAAGGGCCTGCCGCCGAACCTGACGGCCGTCCCGCCGGGCTGCGCCTTCCACCCCCGCTGCCCGCTGGCCCGGGACGTGTGCCGCACAGATGTGCCGCCGCTGCAGGAGGTCTCCGCCACCCGCAGGAGCGCCTGCCACTTCTGGAGGGAGTGCCTGGATGGCCGGTCCTGAACCGATCCTGGAGGTGAGCGGGCTGGTCAAGCACTATCCGCTCACCCGGGGGATCCTCTTCAAGAAGCAGATCGGCGCGGTGCGGGCGGTCGACGGCGTCGACTTCACCCTCGGCCGGGGCGAGACCCTCGGCATCGTCGGCGAGTCCGGCTGCGGCAAGTCCACGCTCGCCAGGATGCTGGTCACCCTGGAGCGGCCGACCGCCGGGGCGATCCGGTACAAGGGCGAGGACATCACCCGGCTGTCCGGGCGCGCCCTGAAGGCGGTCCGGCGCAACATCCAGATGGTCTTCCAGGACCCGTACACCTCCCTCAACCCCCGGATGACCGTGGGCGACATCATCGGGGAGCCGTACGAGATCCATCCCGAGGCCGCGCCCAAGGGGGAGCGGCGCCGGCGGGTGCGGGAGCTGCTCGACGTGGTGGGGCTCGACCCCGAGTACGTCAACCGCTATCCGCACCAGTTCTCCGGCGGCCAGCGCCAGCGCATCGGCATCGCGCGGGCACTGGCGCTGCGCCCGGAGATCGTCGTCGCCGACGAGCCGGTCTCCGCGCTCGATGTGTCCGTCCAGGCGCAGGTGATCAACCTGCTGGCGCGGCTCCAGGGCGAGTTCGGCCTGTCGTACGTGTTCATCGCCCACGACCTGTCGGTGGTCCGGCACATCTCCGACCGGGTCGCGGTGATGTACCTCGGACGGATCGTGGAGACCGGCCGGGACGCGGAGATCTACGAGCATCCCACGCACCCCTACACCCAGGCCCTGCTGTCCGCCGTCCCGGTGCCCGACCCCGAGGCACGGGAGCGCCGGGAGCGGATCATCCTCAGCGGTGATGTGCCCTCCCCGGCGGACATCCCCTCCGGCTGCCGATTCCGCACCCGCTGCTGGAAGGCCAGGGAGCGGTGCGCCCTGGAGGTGCCGCCGCTCGCGGTCCCCGACCGGTTCCAGGCGACGGGAGGAGGGGCCGCGCACGACTCGGCCTGCCACTTCGCGGAGGAGAAGCGGGTGGTGCCGCCCGAGGAGGCGGCGCGCGACCGGACGTCCGACGAGCACCCGGTGCCGGGGGAGGAGCCGCACCAGGAGCCCGCATGACCGCATCATCGCGGAGGAAGTCCGTTAACACACAGGCAACTCGACCGAAGCGGTTCCGATATACGGACGCGGGAGAGTGAACAGCGTACGGCCGTGCGGGTGCCGTGAACGGGCCGGGATGCTCCATGTCATCCCGGCCCGTTGCCGTGCCCCGCGGCGGGGTCGCCGTGGATCAGCCGCGACGCAGGGCGCGCCGGAGGAAGTCCCGCTGGAGCAGCAGCAGGTTCTCCGCGACCGCTTCCTGCGGGGTCATGTGGGTCACCCCGGACAGCGGCAGCACCTCGTGGGGGCGGCCCGCGGCCAGCAGGGCGGAGGACAGCCGCAGCGAGTGGGCGACCACCACGTTGTCGTCCGCCAGTCCATGGATGATCATCATCGGACGGGCCGGATCGGCGGCGTCCACCAGGCCCGCGTCGTCGATCAGGGAGTTGCGGCGGTACACGTCGGGCTGCTCGCCCGGGTGTCCCAGATAGCGCTCCTGGTAGTGGGTGTCGTACAGCCGCAGATCGGTCACCGGGGCGCCGACCACCGCCGCGTGGAACACATCCGGGCGGCGCAGCACCGCGAGCGCCGCCAGATAGCCGCCGAAGGACCAGCCCCGGATCGCGACCCGGGACAGGTCGAGCGGGAAGTCCCCGGCCAGGGCGTGCAGCGCGTCGACCTGGTCCTGGAGCACGACGTCCGCGAGGTCGTCCTTGACCGCCTTCTCCCAGGCGGGGGAGCGGCCCGGGGTGCCCCGGCCGTCCGCGACGACCACCGCGAAGCCCTGGTCGGCGAACCACTGCGAGGTCAGATGCGGATGGTGCGCGGCCACCACTCGCTGCCCGTGCGGTCCCCCATAGGGGTCCAGGAGGACGGGGAGGGAGGTGTCACCGGAGTAGTCCGTAGGCATAAGCACGGCGCACGGGATTTTCCGTGCGCCCCCCTGGGTGAGCGTCACACGCGGGGACAAATCCGGAGGTTCGGCATGGGAGGTCACGGTCGCGATGCGCTTGCCGTCCCGCAGCACCTGAACCCGGGCACCCGGGCGCCCGAGCACCGAGGAGACGAGCACGGTCACGCCCCCGGCGCGTACCGCCGCGTGCACACCCGGCTCCTGCGACACACGCTCCACGCCCAGTTCATTGACCCGGTACACATGGATCTCGCCGATCTCCGGATCGCGGGCCGCCTCGCCGGCCGAGGCCGTCACCAGCACATCGTCGTCCGACACGTCCAGCACCGCCCGCAGATGCAACTGTGCCCCGGTCAGCGGCCGTTCCCCGACCGCGAGCACCCGCGCGCCGCCCTCGTCGGCGATCCTCACGAGCTGACCGGAGGGGCTCCAGCAGGGCACCCCGGCGAAAAGTTCCAGCCAATGTGGATCTTCCTCGGCGTGCACCATCCGCGTCGCCCCGGAGTCCGGGTCCACGGCCAGAAACAACTGGCCGCGCTGATCACGCGACTGTACGAGAA
This sequence comes from Streptomyces sp. NPDC002513, assembly GCF_053595355.1. Lineage (NCBI taxonomy): Bacteria > Bacillati > Actinomycetota > Actinomycetes > Kitasatosporales > Streptomycetaceae > Streptomyces > Streptomyces sp. NPDC002513. The sequence goes on from NZ_JBSFXK010000002.1 coordinate 173,407, forward strand.
TCAGCGGCGCACCCGCCGCTGACCAGTGCACTCGCGCCAGATACGGGTAGCCCGCCCGGTCCCAGGAGACCTCGGTACGCACCCCGTCGAGGCCGAGAACGAACAACCGGACGTCCGCGTTGTCGGTGCCCGCCGCCGGATACGCCACCCGCTGCGGCTCCCGCTCGGGCTGCGCCGGATCGGAGATCCACCAGCGGCGCACCGGCGTGTCGTCCACCCGCGCCACCAGCAGCCGGTCGGACTCCGGCGACCACCAGAAGCCCCGCGTACGGCTCATCTCCTCGGCCGCGATGAACTCGGCCAGCCCGTAGGTCACCTGCCCCGACTCCGGCTCGGCGAGCGCCCGGTCGTGCTCGCCCTCGGCTCCGACCACGCGCAGGGCGCCCTGGGCGACGTAGGCGATGTGCCGTCCGTCGGGGGCCGGGCGAGGGTCGATCACCGGCCCCGGTACGCGGAGTTCGCGCGCCGTGCCCGCGCGCAACTCCGCCGTGAAAAGCCGCCCTGACAAGGCGAAAGACGCCAGTTCCAGGGCCGTGTCGGTGGCGTAGCCGACGATGCCGGCACCGCCCTCGCGGCTGCGTTCCCGGCGGGCGCGCTCCTCGGGCGCCAACTGCTCGGCGGCGCCCCCCAGCAGCGCGCCGGGGTCGGCCGCCAGGCGCTCGGTGCCGTCCGCCAGATCGAGGACCCACAACTGGTGTGCGCGGTCCGTGCCCGAGGCGGACCGCAGAAACGTGACCCGGGAACCGTCGGGCGCGACGCTGAAAGCACGCGGCGCGCCGAGCGTGAACCGCTGGGTCCGCGCGTGCCGTCGGGGGAAGGAAGCAGGCTCGGTCGTCATGCCCTGACCATATTGGCCATGCGCCCCCTTGTGCGGCCGTGCGCCGACCGATGCGCACGCACGGATAGTTATGATCACTAGCGCACAGTGGGTATGAACCCGCTGTCATCGATGTGGATCTATCTGTTCCTGATGGGTCCGCATCGATACATTGCCCCCATAGTCCGACCCCCCGCCGCGTCCCTGTGGATCTTTGGAGGTGAGCCGCCGTGGCACTCTCGATTTCGGCGGTGGTGCTGCTGGCCATCATCGTCGTCCTGTTGATCAGGAAGTCGGGATTGAAGGCCGGGCACGCCATCGTGTGCATGCTTCTCGGTTTCTACCTTGCCTCGTCGACCATCGCCCCCACCCTCCACGACCTGACGACGAACATCGCCGGGATGATCGGAAGCATCAAGTTCTGACGCCGCGGCGGACGGCGGGCCAGGGGCAGCGTATGCCCCCGGGCCCGCCGTCGGCTGTCGGTTACGCGCCCACGTACGGGACGAAGACCGACCAAGTGGCGGACGCGAAGGCCAGGCTCGGGCCGCCGGGGTTCTTGGAGTCGCGGACGTGCACGGTGGTGGGTTCGGTGGCGATCTCGACGCAGGATTCGCCATCGGTGCCGCCGCTGTAGCTGCTCTTGAACCAGGCCAGGTCAGTGGCGTCCTCGGCCGAGGGGTTGCGGATCATACTGTCAGCCCTTGGACACGTAGGGGACGAAGGCGGACCAGGTGGTGGGGGAGAAGGCCAGGCGCGGGCCGGTGATGTTCTTGGAGTCGCGGATGTGCACCGTGTCGGGTGCGGTGGCGATCTCGACGCAGGAGTCGCCTTCGCTGCTGCTGCTGTAGCTGCTCTTGAACCAGGCCAGGTCAGTGGCGTCCCCGGCCGAGGTGTTGCGGATCATGTCTCCCCCAGCAGTTGCTCGATGAAGGCCATTGACTCACGCGGAGTGAGAGCCTGAGCCCGGATGATGCCATACCGCAGTTCCAGGATACGGAGCTGCCTCGGTTCGGAGACCGGTCGGCCGTTGGCTACCGCTGGGGAACGGCCTACCGCTGACCCATCGTCGAACTTCAGCACCTCGATCCCCCCGGCCAGTCCGGCGTGCTCCTCCCGGTCCATCGGCATTACTTGAAGCTCGACGTTCCGGAACTGGGCTGCCTCCATCAGATGCTCAAGCTGGCGGCGCAGCACCGCCTTCCCGCCGAGCGGGCGTCGCAGCGTCCACTCCTCCTGGACGAAGCTGATCTCAGGCGCCGGGCCCCGTTCGAAGACGGCCTTGCGAGCCACGCGTGCGGCGATGAACTGCTCCACCTCCGCCTCCGTGTACGCCGGCCGCCGCATCAGGAGCAGCGCACGTGCGTACTCCGGCGTCTGCAACAGCCCGTGGATGTTCAGCGGATCGTAGAGTTGAAGCTCGACCGCCCTGGCCTCCATCTGTGCCAAGTCCCGAACCTTCTTCGGGTACCGGACCTTGGCCACATCCTCCTTCATCGCCGAGAGCAACCCGCCCGCATCCAAAACCTGGTCCGCCTTGTCCAGGTACTCGGGCCGGGGGATCCGCTTGCCGCTCTCGATCTTGTACACCATGTCCTCGCCGTACCCGACCGCCTCCCCGAACTCGGCGGCCCGCATCCCCACGGCCTCCCGCCGCAGCCTCAGTTGCCGCCCCACGGTCGCGACGACCGCCACTCCCCAGTCGTCGTCCGGGTCCACCTCCCAACCCGGCTCATCCGCCTCGCTCTTGAGCCGGACCGCCTCGCCGTCCACGTGCATCGCCGTACCGCCCCTCCGCCGTACCGTCGTGCTTCCACGACTCCAACGCGCACGACCGCTCCGGACCGGCTGGACACGCCCGGACAACGTCCGGACAGTCACCGTACGCATGGGCGTCGTCACTGTTCACGGTAGGCGCACGCCGCCACGCTGAGTGACGTGAATCAAGGAACTGCCTCCCCGGAATCCCAACTCGGCCAGCCGATCCGCAACTTCGTCGTGCTGCTGTCGCCGACCCCGCGCGGCGCCCGCCTGGCCCGGCTGCTCGCCACCGAACAGCTTCGGAGCTGGGGCCTGCCCACGGACCGGGCGGAGCACGTCGTCGCCGAGCTGGCCGCCAACGCGGCCACCCACGGACGCGTCTGCGGGCGCGACTTCCGGCTCCTGCTTTACGTGGTCGGCGCCACCCTCCGGATCGAGGTCGTCGACACCCGGGGTGACCGTCTTCCGAGCGTCCGGCAGCCGGCCGCCGACGCCGAGTCCGGCCGGGGTCTCGTTCTCGTCGAGGCACTCGCCGACCGCTGGGGTGTGTCCTCCGGGCCGCGCCCGCGCAAGACGGTGTGGGCGGAACTCGACTTCGCGTCTCGCCTGCACCCCGGGTGACGGGGCGAGTGCCGGGCGGCCCCTGCGCTGGGTCGGAGATGGGGGTGGGCCACAGGACGGGTCAGGACCCCGGTGTTTCTCCCCCATGGCTGGCCCAAACCCTCCCATCGCCGAATGCGGGGGGCTTTCGCAGGGCGTAAGGGCTTCCGACCCGGCCCACCGGAACCCGGTCGTTCGGGCTTCGGAGGCAGGGGTGCTCTCTCCCAAGGAACGAAAGGGTGAAAGGACCCGGCCAAGCCCCACCCCTCCCGCCCGCGGGCCGCGATCACTCGGGTGGGTGAACATCGTTGACTCGGCTGGATTCGGGGGCCGTTGGCTGTCCTACGCTCGGCGATACAACCGTAGACATGCGACGGCCCCCGCCGGGACGGGCAATCCCAGTGCGAGGGCCTGACCACCGAGGAAGAAAACAGGTCTTCCTGATGGATACGCAGCACCCTAGCGTGCCCCCGCACGCCCAGTCCCGTATTGCCGGCAACGGGCACCCGAATCGGCGCCCCCACTCCGGCGGACTCGTCCACGACAACACCCGCCACACCAGCCGCTTCACGGTGATCGGCAACCACCTCGCCCAGCACGCCCAGTTGTCGCTCCTCGCGATCGGGCTCGGGGTCCACCTCCAGTCGCTGCCGAAGGGCGCCCGCGTCGACATCAAGAGCCTCGCCGCGCGCTTCCCGGAGGGATCGGCCCGGATCGCCGCCGCCCTGCGGGAGCTGGAGGCCCACGGCTACCTCCGGCGCGTCCGCGAACGCGTTCCCGGCGGCCGTATCGTCACCCGCACGATCTTCTGCAACCAGCCGTCGGCCCGGCGCCGCGCGGACGAGCCCGTCTGTGCCGCGCCCGCCCGGCCGGCGGCGGCCGAGAAGAAGCACGCACCGCGCAAGCCGCTCCCGGCGGTACCCGCCCCCGCCCGTCCCGCACCGGCCCTGATCCAGGCCGCGACCGACCTCCTCGCGGACCTCCGCCGCCATGACCCGCGCCTGCTGCTGTCCGCGTGCGACACGGCCCATCTGGCGCCCGGTGTCGCCGCCTGGCTGGAGCGGGACGTCAGTCCGGAGGCCGTACGGCACGCGCTGGCCGACGACCTGCCCTCGGAAGGGCTGCGGCGCCCGGCAGCCCTCCTGGCCCACCGCCTCACCGCCCGGCTGCCACCCCCGCCCCCGTTCCGCGCACCGGCCGGCCCGCCGCCCGTACGGCACCCGCTCCAGACCTGCGACGCCTGCGACCGCGCCTTCCGCGCCCCCGGACCCGGCCGCTGCCGCGACTGCCGAACCGATCTCCCGGGCACGGACGGAGAGCGAGCGTCATGACCGTCGCACCCGACAGCGCGCGCCGGGGCGGCTCCCCCGTCTACCGGGCCATGCGGGAGGCCGTGCGGTCCCTGGACGACACCACCCCCGGCAGGTTCGAGATCACGAAGAAGGGGATCGTCCACGACCTGTCGGCGCCCAACGGGCCGCATGAGCTGACCGTCCTGCACCTGCGCAAACGCCTTGAGAAGGTGATGCCGGACGAGATCGTGGCTCACACGGGTGAGCCCGACGTGGAGGACGAACCCGAGGGCATCATGCGCCGCCCCGACGTGATGGTGATCGCCGAGGCGGAGATGGAGGGAGAGGGTTCCTTCGAGCCCCGGTCGCTCCTCGCCGCCGTAGAGGTCATCTCCCGCTCCAACCCGGACAACGACTGGGTCTCCAAGATGCGCGACTACCCCCTGATGGGCGTCCCCGTCTACGCCGTCTTCGACCCCCGCACCGGGACCGGCGCCGTCCTCTCCGACATCCACCTCACCCCGGACGGTCCCCGCTACGCCACCCGCAAGGACTTCGTCTACGGGGAGGACGTGACCATCGGCGACTGGACGATCCCGACCGACGGCCTGCCGCGCTACCGGGACGCGCCCGAGGCCTGAACGCGGGCGTCCGGCAGCCGCGCCCGGGCGCCGGGCGGGGGCTCTCGTAGGGTGGTGCCATGACGGATCTGCCGGACCGGCGTCTGCTCCTGGTGCACGCGCACCCCGACGACGAGTCCATCAACAACGGCGCGACCATGGCCAGGTACGCGGCCGAGGGCGCCCTGGTGACGCTGGTGACCTGCACCCTCGGCGAGGAGGGCGAGGTCATCCCGCCCGCGCTGGCGCATCTCGCGCCGGACCGCGACGACACGCTGGGGCCGTACCGGGCCGGCGAACTGGCTGCCGCCATGAAGGAACTGGGCGTCACCGACCACCGCTTCCTCGGCGGCCCCGGCCGCTACCGGGACTCCGGGATGATGGGCGCCCCGCAGAACCACCGCCCGGGCGCCTTCTGGTCCGCCGACCTCGACGAGGCGGCCGGCCATCTGGTGGCGGTCGTCCGGGAGGTCCGTCCCCAGGTCCTCGTCGCCTACGACACGAACGGCGGCTACGGCCACCCGGACCACATCCAGGCCCACCGCGTGGCCGTGCGCGCCGCCGACCTGGCCGCCGACCCCGGCTTCCGGCCGGACCTCGGCGCGCCCTGGGGGATCCCCAAGGTCTACTGGAACCGGATGCCGCGCTCGGTCGCCGAGTCCGCCTTCGCCCGGCTCGGCGAGGCGCTCGGCACCACGCCCTTCGCCCGTGCGGCGGCCGTCGACGACTTCCCCGGCGTGGTCGACGACGCGGTGGTCACCACGGAGATCGACGGCACCGCCTTCGCTGCCGCGAAGGCCGCGGCGATGCGGGCGCACGCCACTCAGATCGAGGTCGCGGAACCCTGGTTCGCGCTCTCCAACGCACTGGCGCAGCCGCTCTTCACCACGGAGTACTACGAGTTGGCGCGCGGCGAGCGGGGCGGCGACCGCGAGACGGACCTGTTCGAAGGAGTGGCCCCATGACACCCACGGGCAAGCAGCAAAGTGCGCTCGCACAGCCGCTCACGCTGCCCTCGGCCAAGCGGGCCGCCGCCTACGCCGGTCTCCTCGTGCTGGGCGCGGCGACCGGGGTGGCGGGCGCGCTCGTCCAGGGCGGCCTGTTCCCCGGCGGGCTGCTGCTCGCGCTCGCCGGTGCGGCCGGGCTGTTCCTCGGGGGCGCGCGGGCCACGGGGGCGAGGGCGGGGGCCATCGCGCCCGCCGCCGGCTGGATGATCGCCGTGGTCCTGCTCACCACCAGCCGCCCGGAAGGGGACTTCGTGTTCGGCGCGGGCGTCGGCTCGTATCTGTTCCTGATCGGCGGAATGGCCCTCGCTGTGATCTGCGCCACCCTCGCTCCGGGGCGGCACACCGGCGACGTCGACGCCCGACTTGGCGAGTGACGTACCACTTCGCCACCCGGGTCACGGGATGTCCTCCGGGAAATCGGGGCGCGTCCGTGAGGGTCCCGTGGGGCTTTCCCTCATGGGCGAGGTTTGCGGGCCCCGAGTGGCCAGTATGGTGGTGCGCGCCGCCGTGCCTCCCGCGTGCCGTCGGCTTCGTTCGAGCAGGGAGGCCCACCTGTTGAGGTCGAAACAGGCGGTGGAGCCAACCGGGAGAACCTGCCTTGAGTCGTGAAACTGACAGTTCGTCCGCCGGACCCAATGGACGCGGTGGATCCGCGTACCCGTCCGGGACGCCGCCGTACGGGACCCCCATGGCTTCCTCGGACGGCGCGGACGGGAACCGTCCGGGCATGCAGCCGGACGATCGCAAGACCGAGACCACGCTGACGACCCGGGTCCGGATCAACATCCCCGGATCGCGGCCCATTCCGCCGGTCGTCGTGCGGAAGCCCGTCGGGGACGCCGAGACCGCCGACACCGCGGCCGACGAGGGAACCGACGCCGAGGCCACGGGCACCGTGCGCGCGCTCGGCACCCTGCAGAGCCCTCCGGAACCCCCCGCCCCGGCCGAGGAGAAGCCGGCGAGCGACTGGTTCGCGCCCCGTAAGCCCGCGGCGGCCACCGGCCCGCAGGGCGGCGGCGCGACCGGCGGCACGGGTCTGCCCGGGGCCTCCGGCATACAGGGCCCGCCCAGTGCGCCCGGCGCGGGCGCGCGGGGTGCGAACGGCGCCTCGGGTGCGCCGACCGCCCCCGGCATGGGCGGTGCACGGCCGGGTGCTCCCGGCGCGAACGGCATCGGCGGTGCGCGCCCCGATGCTTCCGGTGCGCCGGGCGCCCCCGGCGCGCGGCCCGGAGGCGGTCCGCGAGGCGCGAGCGCGTTCGGCGCGCGCCCCGGCGCGACGAACGGCAACGGGCTCCCGGGGGCCGCCGGCGCGGGCCCCGTCGCACCGGGACACGGCGGCGGCACCGGCTCCTTCGACGTGTCGGACGCGGTGGCGGCCACCACGGCCTCGTTCCCGGTCATCGGCGACGACATCGCCGACGAGCCCCGCCGCGACGACCTGCCGTACTTCTCCGAGCCGGGCCGTCCCGGCCCCTTCGGCCCCACCGGCGGCCCGGTCACGGGCGACGGACCGGTCATCCCGCCCGGCCTCTCCGGCCCGACGCCCGGCGGCCCCGGCCTCACCGGCCCCGGCGGACCGGGCCTGCTGGCCCCCGGCATGCCGGGCACGCCCGGTGGCGCCCCCGGCGGGCCGTTCGGCCCCGGCGTGCCCGGCGCCGCCGCGGGCCAGGGCCGTCCCGGCGGCGGGTTCAGCGACGACACCGCGATCCTCACCCCGCAGAAGCAGGCCCCGGAACCGGGCCACCCCGGCTTCGGCGGCCCCGGCGACAACATCTCCGGACACACCGTCTCCAGCGGCATCCCGGTGGTTCCGCCGGGCGCCCAGATCGGCGCGTTCGACGCGAGCACCCCCGCCGACGGATCGGTGTCGCACACGCCCCCGAAGCTGCCCGACCCGCCCACGGCGCAGAACACCGCCGCGGCGAAGCCGGCCAAGAAGAAGGGCCGCAGCAAGCTGGTGCTGCTGGCCGGCGGTCTGGTCGTCATCGCCGGTGGCGTCTACGGCGCCGGGCTGCTGATGAACCGCTCCGACGTGCCCAAGGGCACCACCGTGCTCGGCGTCGACATCGGCGGCGGCACCCGCGACGAGGCGATCCAGAAGCTGGACGCCACGCTGGGCAGCCGTACGGCCAAGCCGTTGCAGTTGTCGGTCGACGGCAAGACGGTCGCCCTCAGGCCCGACCAGGCGGGCCTCCAGCTCGACAGCAAGGCCACCGTCGCCGCCGCCGCGGGCAGCGACTACAACCCGGTGTCGGTGATCGGCTCGCTCTTCGGGCAGCAGCGCGTCGTCCAACCCGTGATGCCCGTCGACGAGGAGAAGCTTCAGGCCGCGCTGGAGCGCGCCGCGGGCGGCGCCGGTTCGATGACCGAGGGTTCGATCACGTTCGAGTCCGGCAAGGCCGTCGCCGTGTACGGCAAGGCGGGCAAGGGCATCGACGTCGCCGGTTCGGCCCGGGCCGTGGAGGAGGCCTACCGCACCGAGGTGGAGACCGGCGCGAGCACGCCCGTGCGGGTGGCCACGACCACCCGGCAGCCGACGATCCCCAACGCCGAGGTCGACCGCATGATGAAGGCGTTCGCCGAGCCGGCGATGTCCGCCAACATCGTGGTGCGCGCGGACGCGACCCACGTCGTGGCGTTCAGCCCGAAGAACTCCCTGTGGAAGTTCCTCCAGGTCAAGGCCATCGACGGCAAGCTCGTCGAGTCGTACGACAAGGCGGCCCTGCAGAACCTGTACGGCCACATCTTCGACGGCGTCCTCGTCACCCGGGGCACCGGCAAGAAGACGCCGGTCACCGTGGAGGACGTGATCAGCGCACTGCGGCCGGCGCTGCTCGGCACGACCACGGCGACGCGCGTCGCGACGATCGACACGAACCCGAGCTGACCGGCGGCCACAGGCAGCCGCAGAAGAGGGGGCGCCCGGTACCGACCGGGCGCCCCCTCTCGTCTCGCGCTGGGCATGACATCTGTCATGCCGGACCGACGACACCCGGCACTGCCCGGCGCCACCCCCGCACCGCCACGATGAACGCATGACGACGACAGTGGCGGCCACCGCACCGGTGGCCGGGTTCGACCAGGTGACCAAGGCCTACGGGGAGGTCCGGGCCGTGGACGGGCTGACGCTCCGGCTGCACCCGGGGGAGACGGTGGCCCTGCTCGGGCCGAACGGCGCGGGCAAGTCCACCACCCTGGACCTGCTGCTCGGGCTCAAGCACCCGGACAGCGGCTCGGTGCGGGTGTTCGGGACCAGCCCCCGCGAGGCCATCGTGGCCGGGCGGGTGGGCGCCATGCTGCAGAGCGGCGGACTGATGGACGAGGTCACCGTCGCCGAACTGGTCAAGCTCGCCTGCGCGCTGCACCCGAAGCCGTACCAGGTCACCGACGTGCTCGCCCGCGCGGGCATCGCGCAGATCGCCGACCGCAAGGTCGACAAGCTCTCCGGCGGCCAGGCCCAACGCGTCCGCTTCGCCCTCGCCACCGCCGGGGCCAACGACCTGATCGTGCTCGACGAGCCCACCACCGGCATGGACGTCTCCGCCCGGCAGGCCTTCTGGGCCACCATGCGCGAGCAGGCCGCCCAGGGCCGTGCGGTCCTGTTCGCCACCCACTACCTGGAAGAGGCCGACGCGATCGCGGACCGGGTGCTCGTGCTGCACCGCGGACGGCTCCTCGCCGACGGCACCGCCGCCGAGATCAAGGCGAAGGCCGGCGCCCGCCGGGTCTCCTTCGACCTGGAGGGCCCGATCGACGAAGTCCCGCTGCGCGCCCTGCCCTTCCTCACCTCGATAGACGTGTCCGGTCAGACCGTCCGTATCCAGTCCTCCGACGCGGATGCGACCGTCCACGCCCTGTACGGCCTCGGCCTCTACCCCCGCAACCTCGAAGTCGCCGGGCTCGGACTCGAGCAGGCGTTCGTCGCCATCACCGAGGCCGAGGAGGCCAGGCAGTCGTGAACTCCCTGATCAAACTGGAACTCACCCGCGCGCTGCGCAACCGCAAGTTCCTCTTCTTCTCGGTGATCTACCCTTCGGCCCTGTTCCTGCTCATCTCGAGCACCTCCGGCGGCTCCGGCAGCAAGGTCCCCGGCACCGGACTGACCGTGGCGACGTACATGATGGTCTCCATGGCCTCCTTCGGCGCCCTGACCGCCGTGCTCATGGGCAACAGCGAGCGCATCGCCAAGGAGCGCGAGAGCGGATGGGTGCGGCAGCTCAGACTGACCACCCTGCCGGGACGCGGTTATGTGCTGGCCAAGACCGCCAGCGCCGCCGTCGTCAGCCTGCCGTCCATCGTCGTCGTCTTCGCGGTCGCCGCCGCCCTCAAGCACGTCCGCCTCGACGCCTGGCAGTGGCTCGCCCTCACCGGCGCGATCTGGGCCGGCAGCCTGGTCTTCGCCGCGCTCGGCGTCGCCATCGGCTACCTCGCCACCGGGGACGCGGTCCGCCCGATCACCATGATCACCTACTTCGGCCTGTCGATCCTGGGCGGCCTGTGGTGGCCGTCGGCGGTGTTCCCGGCCTGGTTGCAGGACATCGCCGAGTGGCTGCCCACCCACGCGTACGCTGCCCTGGGGCAGGCCATCGAACAGAGCCAGGCCCCGCACACCAAGGACATCGCCATCCTCGTCGCCTTCTTCGCCCTGTTCGCGGGCGGCGCGGCCTGGCTGTACCGGAAGGACACGCTGAAGGCGTGAGCACGATGACGCGGGGCCCGAGGGCCGAGACCGGCCGTGCGGAGCGGACGGCGCCGTGGGGCCGGCCGCGCCGCGGCAGGCGCGAGCTGTTCCTGCGCAAGGCGCTGTGGATCGGCGTCTGGCTCGTCTTCCTCAGCTCGCCCATCCAGGACCTGCTCTCCGGAAGCCACACCACCGCGGGCACCGTGGGCGGCTGGCTGGGCCTGACGGTCTTCGTCGGGACCTATCTGACGCTGGTCTACCGGAACATGGGCACGCCGCCGCCCCGCCGGCTCGTGATCGTCCTGCTCGTCTTCCTCGGGCTGCTCGCGACCCTGCTGTGCCTCACGCTCGGCCCGTTCTGGCTCGGCCTCTACTGCTACGTCTCCGTGGCCTGCGGAGCGACCCTCCCGCCGAGGGCGGCCTCCTGGGCGATCCCGGGGACGGCCGCCGTGATGCTCCTCGTCGGGCTGCACGCCGGCGAGCGGGGCGCCCTGGACCTGGTGATCCTGGTGCTGCTCATCGGCTTCGCGATGAGCGGCGTCGGCCAACTGATCCGTACGACCATCGAGTTGCGCAAGGCCCGGGCCACCGTCGCCCAGCTCGCGGCCAACGAGGAGCGGCTGCGGCTGGCCCGGGACCTGCACGACCTGCTCGGCCACTCCCTCTCCCTGATCACCCTGAAGAGCGAGCTGGCCGGCCGTATGCTCCCCGGTCATCCCGACCAGGCGGCCCAGCAGGTCGCCGACATCGAGCAGGTCAGCCGGCAGGCCCTCGTCGACGTGCGCGAGGCGGTCACCGGCTACCGCCGCCCCCGCCTCGCCGCCGAACTCGCCGGCGCCCAGGTCGCCCTCACAGCGGCCTCGGTCATCGCGGACATCCCCGCGGACGCCGACCTCACCGGCGTCCCCGAGGAGAGCGAGTCCGCCCTGGCCTGGGCCCTGCGCGAGGCGGTCACCAATGTCGTCCGGCACAGCGGCGCCTCCCGCTGCACGGTGGAGCTGCTCCGGCGGCAGACCCTGGACGGGCCGATGCTGGAACTCTCCGTCGAGGACAACGGCTCGGGCGGCCCCGGCAAGGGCCCGGGCAACGGTCTGACGGGCCTGACCGAGCGGCTGGAGAACGCCGGCGGGACGCTTCAGGCGGGCCGCGTGAAGCACGGGTTCCGGCTGGCGGCACGCGTGCCGGCGGGCGCCGCGGCGGACGTAGGATCCGGGGCATGAGCCGCACGATCAAGGTCCTGCTCGCCGAGGACCAGTCGATGGTCCGCGAGGCGCTGGCCGCCCTGCTCGGCCTGGAGGAGGACATGGAGGTCGTCGTCCAGGTCGCCCGCGGCGACGAGGTGGCCGCGGCGGCCCGCGCCCACGAGGTGGACGTGGCGCTGCTGGACATCGAGATGCCCGGCGCCACCGGGATCGAGGCGGCGGCGGTGCTGCGGCGGGAACAGCCGGACCTCAAGGTGGTCGTCCTGACCACCTTCGGGCGCCCCGGCTATCTGCGGTCCGCGATGGAGGCGGGCGCCGACGCCTTCCTGGTGAAGGACGCCCCCGCGGCCCAACTCGCCGAGGCGGTGCGCAAGGTGCTCGCGGGGGAGCGCGTCATCGACCCCACACTGGCGGCGGCCGCCCTGGCCGACGGCGCCAACCCGCTGACCGACCGCGAGCGCGAGGTCCTGCGCGCGGCGGCGGACGGCTCGACCAACGCGGAACTCGCCGCGGCCCTGCACCTGTCCCAGGGCACGGTCCGCAACTACCTCTCCACGGCGATACAGAAACTGGCGGTCCGCAACCGGGCGGAGGCCGTCCGGATCGCCCGGGAGAAGGGCTGGCTGTAGCGAGGGCGGAAACCCTCAGTTGAGCAGGGCCCGCGCCGCCCGCGCCTGCCCCCGCACCTGCTCGGCGGCCGTATCGTCCACGCCGGCCACGACATCGGCGTACGCCTCCAGCTCCGCGGCTCCCCGCAGAAAGTCCCCGCGCTGGACGAGGAGCTGAGCCCGCTCGTAGCGCAGCCGCGCCGGATGCGACGGCAGCAGCAGGGACAGCTCCACCGCCCACAGGGCGACATCCGTCCGCTCCGGCCGGGCGGCGGCCCACGCGCGGATGTTGTTCAGCACCCGCAGCACGACGTCGAGCGGATCCGCGGGCGTCAGCATCGAGGGATCCAGCGACGCCCCGGTCGCGCCGGCCACCAGCAGCCCGGCGTCGGCCTCGCTCAGCAGCCGCCCCCCGTCGAAGGGATCGGCGAGCACCTGGTGCTCCCGCGGCCCGAACCCCACGACGAAGTGCCCCGGCAGCGCGACCCCGTACACCGGCGCCCCGGCCCTGCGGGCCACCTCCATCCACACCACCGACAGCAGGATGGGCAGCCCCCGCCGCCGTCGCAGCACCTCGTGCAGCAGGGAGGACTCCAGCCGCTCGTAGTCGGCGGCCGAGCCGTGGAACCCGCAGCGCCCGCCGAGGACGTCCGCCAGGGCCAGCGCCCAGGCCCGGGGCCCGCCCGGCGCGAACGGCATCTGTCCGGCGAGCCGGTCCAGCTCGATCTGCGCCGCGTCCAGCCCCGCCTCGTCCAGGGTCCCGTCGGCCGCCGCGCCCACGAGCAGACACAGGGCCGCGAGATCGGGCCGCGCGGAGCGCGCCTCGGCGCCGAACCGCCGTCGCACCTCGGCGGCCCGCTCCGGCTCCGGGGGACAGGGGCCATGCATGGCAGCCTCGAAACCTCTCATGCCACCGGGCCGTCTCCGGCGCCCGACGGGCCGCCCGCGCCCGGACCAGGGGAGCCCTCCGGCTCCCGGTAGTGGTGATACGCATGATGCGCCGAGAAGCCCAGTCGTGCGTACAGCGCCCGCGCCTGCGCGTTGTCCGCCTCCACCTGGAGCCAGGCCGCCGAGGCGCCCTCGTCGAGGGCCTGCCGGGCCAGCGCCGCCATCACGGCCGTGGCCAGACCCCGGCGGCGCTGCTCAGGGTCGACCTCGACCGCCGCGAAACCGGCCCAACGGCCGTCCACCACACACCGCCCGATGGCCGCCGGGGGAGCGCCCTGCTCGCCCGGCACCGTCGCGAACCACACCGAGGGCCCGCCGCCGAGCACCTTCAGCGCCACGTCGCTCACGCCCTTGCGCTGGTAGCGGGCGAGCCAGGCCTCGTCGGCCGCCCGGGACAGCTCGACCCCGGCCGTCCCACGGTCCGCGACCGGCGCCAGCGCCCCGGTCCACAGCTCGGCGGTCACCTCCCGCGTCCAGCCGCGCGCCTCCAGCTCCGCGCAGAGCGGCTCCTGGGCTCCCTCGGCCCCGGTCGCGAGCTGGGCGTAGGCGGGCAGGCCCCGGGTCGCGTACCAGCGCCGTACGGTCGCCAGCGCCGTGTCCAGCGGCAGCCCGGGGTCGCCCAGTGGCAGCACCGAGTTGGCGCGGCGCGTGAACCCGGCCGCGGCGCGCAGCTCCCACTCCCCGAGCCGTTCCCGCTCCACCGGCTGCCAGGCGCGGGCGGAGACCCGCGCCAGCTCCTCCCAGGACGCCGCGGGGCCCCCGCGACGGGCCGGGGCCGGGGGCGCCACCTTGGCCGCGACCAGCGAGGATTCCTCGATCCGGACCCGCTCGCCGTCGCGTCGTGTGATCAGCAGCACGCCGTTGTCCCATGATGTGAGAACTCCGACCGTGTCGGTGAACCTCTCACCCTTGGCGGCATGTTCGCTCCACCGCCGTACCGAGACGCGTTTTCCCACGTCAGCAGCGGTGATTCGGACCTTCAGCCAGCCGCCCGCAGAGATTTCCACAGGTCAGTTCACCCCTCCTGTTCGGATCATGCCCAGAAACGGAGATACTAGGGGCGGGCATCGACGACGCCGCGCTCGCGCGCGCCAGGCGGCGGAGCCTGCGGAGGCCCGCCAGCGCCCTACCGAGGAGGAACGACAGCGTGACCTACGTCATCGCAGAGCCTTGTGTCGACGTCAAGGACAAGGCGTGCATCGAGGAGTGTCCGGTCGACTGCATCTACGAGGGCCAGCGGTCCTTGTACATCCACCCGGACGAATGCGTCGACTGCGGAGCCTGCGAGCCGGTCTGCCCGGTCGAGGCCATCTTCTACGAGGATGACACTCCCGAGGAGTGGAAGGACTACTACAAGGCGAACGTCGAGTTCTTCGACGAGCTCGGCTCGCCCGGTGGCGCCAGCAAGCTGGGGCTGATCGAGCGCGACCACCCCTTCATCGCGGCGCTGCCCCCGATGAACCAGTAAGCGACAGCACAACCGTGCCGTCTCGGTCCCGTACAGCGCTGACCGGCGCCGCACGGGACCGAGGCGTTTGGTGCCCCTACGCTCGAAGAGGGCGCCTGTCGTCCCAGAAAGTGAGCCGATTCCGTTGTCCGCAGTCATCGACCCCCCTCCCGTCGCCCGCCACCACCCTTCCAAGGAGTCGCTGCGCGACCGCCTTCCGGTCTTCCCCTGGGACAAGCTGGAGCCGTACAAGAAGACGGCCGCCGCGCACCCGGGCGGAATCGTCGACCTGTCCGTCGGCACCCCCGTCGACCCGGTCCCCGAGCTGATCCAGAAAGCACTCGTCGCGGCGGCGGACTCCCCGGGCTATCCGACCGTGTGGGGCACACCCGAGCTGCGCGACGCGATCACCGGCTGGGTGGAGCGCCGGCTCGGCGCCCGTGCGGTGACCCACCGGCACGTGCTGCCCATCGTCGGCTCCAAGGAACTGGTCGCCTGGCTCCCGACCCAGCTCGGCCTCGGCCCCGGCGACACGGTCGCCTATCCGCGCCTGGCCTACCCGACCTACGAGGTCGGCGCTCGCCTGGCCCGCGCGGACCACGTGGTCTACGACGACCCGACCGAGCTGGACCCGGCGAACCTGAAGCTCCTGTGGCTCAACTCCCCCTCCAACCCCACGGGCAGGGTGCTGGGCAAGGAGGAGCTGACCCGGATCGTCGCCTGGGCGCGGGAACACGGCGTCCTGGTCTTCTCCGACGAGTGCTATCTGGAGCTGGGCTGGGAGGCCGACCCCGTCTCGGTGCTCCACCCGGATGTGTGCGGCGGCTCGTACGAGGGCATCGTCGCCGTCCACTCGCTGTCGAAGCGGTCGAACCTGGCGGGCTACCGGGCGGCCTTCCTCGCGGGCGACCCGGCGGTCCTCGGCCCGCTCCTGGAGATCCGCAAGCACGGCGGCATGATGACGTCCGCGCCGACGCAGGCGGCGGTGGTGGCGGCGCTGGGCGACGACGCGCACGTCCGCGAGCAGCGCGAGCGCTACGCGGCCCGGCGCACGGCCCTGCGCGAGGCGCTTGTCGGGCACGGCTTCCGGATCGAGCACAGCGAGGCGAGCCTGTATCTGTGGGCGACCCGGGACGAGTCCTGCTGGGAGACGGTCTCCCACCTGGCCGGGCTGGGCATCCTGGTCGCGCCGGGCGACTTCTACGGCCCCGCGGGCGAGAAGTTCGTGCGGGTCGCCCTGACGGCGACGGACGAACGGGTCGAGGCGGCGGTACGGCGGCTTGCGTGAGGCCCGCGCGGTGTCCTGCGTGAGGGCCGGGCGGCGTCCGGGGTGACCGCCGTGGCGGGCCCGTTCGGCGTGACAGCACGCACGGAGAGGTCCGGGGAGCAGCTCCCCGGACCCCTCCGGCGTACGCGGCCGGGGCTCAGCCGTGCAGCGGCAGCCCCTGCACCGGGAGCTGCTGCACCGGGAGCTGCTGCCCGGACAGCCCGCTCCTGGCGGTCTCGCCGAGCAGCCCGCCGGCCTGCCCGGCCGCGTCCCCGGCGACGTTCTGCGCGAGCGGTGCGGCCTTCCGGCCGGCCGCCGCCACGGTCCCGGCCGCCGTCGGGACCGCCTTCTTGACCGCCTGGCCGCCGGTCTTGACCACCTGGCCGCCGGCGTCATCCGCGAGCCCGGTCACTTTCTGGGCCGCACCGTCGACCTTCTGGGCCGCACCGCCGACGGTGGGGCCGACCTGCGCGTGGTCCAGGGCGGTCAGCCCACCGAGGTCGGAGGTGGCCGGCAGGCCGGCCGTCGCCGCGCCGGCGGAGCCGGCCGCACCGACCACGGGCGCCGCTCCCGCTGCGATGAGCAGCGCGGCACGGGCGATCCGGCGGGTCAGGGGGAGGGACATGATGCTCCTTAGACGGGAGAGAACGGTGAAGTGTCCGACCACGCCCGGAAGTTGATCGTTCCGGGCGCGGACGCAGTGACTACCGCTTGAAATCCCCGAAGGTTGCGGTGCCCCGGCGTAAAGAGTTGGTAATGCGTCGCATTATCGGGTGGGGAGGAAATCGGGCAATCGGTAACCGGGTCGGAAGTCTGCCGAATCCTTACAGCACTGTGTTTCCAGGGAGTTCGGCACGGCGGTCGGGGCGGAGCGAAGGAAGGCGCGCCCCGTCGACGAGGCGCGCCGTGTATGACCCTGAGGGGTGAGGACTCGTACGGTCGGCCGGTCTACTCGCCGGTGACGATGCGGACTTGGCCGGCCGACACCTGTGCGCCGGAGCCACCGCTGGTCGTACGCCACTCGTTCGCGAAGCCACCGCGCGACCACTCCCGGCCCGCGAAGGAGACGTGCGCGATGTGCAGCGCCGACGAGTTGGCCACCGCCCAGTGCGCCAGTTCCCAGCCGCGCTGCCGGGCGGTGCCCGAGGCGGTGGTCTTCCGGGGCACCGGGATCGTCAGTGTGTGGGCGGTCGGCTTGGTCGTGGTCGTGACGACGGTCGTGGGGGACGTGGACAGGGCCAGGGACGAGGTCGAGGCCGAGGTGTCCACCTCCGCGCCGGCGGTCTGGAGCACATCACGCCCGAAGTCCCGTACCAGCGCGGCCCGAACCGCGTCCGGGCCGCCGGTGGACGCCGGGGCCGGACGCCCCTGGCAGGTCAGCGTGGCCGCCGACCGCCCGGTCAGCGCGTCGGCGAGCAGCGCGGCGTCCGGCTCGTGCTTCGCGTACGCCTCCGGATAGCCGCTGCGCTGCACACGCTGCGCGGCGACGGTCAGCGGCAGCCCGGTGTAGTCCGGAACCTTGGCCAGGTGGTCGTAGAACACCGTCGCGGCGTACGTCGGGTCCATGATCTGCTTCTGGGTGCCCCAGCCCTGCGACGGGCGCTGCTGGAACAGGCCGAGCGAATCCCGGTCGCCGTGCTCGATGTTGCGCAGGCCCGACTCCTGGAGCGCGGTCGCGAGCGCGATGGTCACCGCGCGCTCCGGCAGGCCGCGCGTGGTGCCGACGGCGGAGATCGTCGCCGCGTTGACCGCTTGCTCGGGGGTGAACTCGTACGACGCCCCGTCCTCCTTCCCGGAGACCACCCGGCAGCCCGGTGCTGACGGGCCCGTGAGGTACTGGACGGCGAGATAGCCCGCGACGGAGAGCAGGACCACGAGGGCCGCTCCGAAACGGAGAAGACGGCCACGGCGCTGGGAGTTGGGGGACGGCTCTGACACGCGTACACGGTACTGGAGGTGTACAAGAGCCCTGCCCGGGGCTGTGGACAACCGGGGTTGCGGGGATGCCCGGCACGGCGCGCTAGGGTCGATGACATGGCCGATACCCCGCTTGACCTCACGCTGGACGCCGCGCGGCTCACCGCGCGGCTCGTCGACTTCCCCTCCGTGAGCGGAACCGAGAAGCCCCTCGCGGACGCGATCGAGACGGCACTGCGCTCCCTGCCGCATCTGACGGTCGACCGGTACGGCAACAACGTGGTGGCCCGGACGCGCCTGGGGCGCCCGGAGCGCGTCGTCCTGGCGGGTCACATCGACACGGTCCCCATCGCCGACAACGTGCCCTCCCGCCTGGACGAGAACGGGGTGCTGTGGGGCTGCGGCACCTGCGACATGAAGTCGGGCGTCGCGGTCCAGCTCCGCATCGCGGCGACCGTCCCCGAGCCCAACCGGGACCTCACGTTCGTCTTCTACGACAACGAAGAGGTCGAGGCACACCTGAACGGTCTGAAGCATGTGGCCGAGGCCCATCCGGAGTGGCTGGAGGGCGACTTCGCGGTGCTGCTGGAGCCCTCCGACGGCCAGGTCGAGGGCGGCTGCCAGGGCACGCTGCGGGTCCAGCTGAAGACCAAGGGCGAGCGCGCGCACTCGGCGCGCGGCTGGCTGGGCTCCAACGCGATCCACGCGGCGGCCCCGATCCTGGCCCGGCTGGCCGCGTACGAGCCGCGGTACCCGGTGATCGACGGCCTGGAGTACCGCGAGGGCCTGAACGCGGTGGGCGTCTCGGGCGGCGTGGCCGGGAACGTCATCCCGGACGAGTGCGTGGTCACGGTCAACTTCCGCTATGCGCCGGACCGGACCGAGGAAGAGGCGATCGCGCACGTCCGCGAGGTGTTCGCGGACAGCGGAGTGACGGAGTTCGTCGTGACCGACCACAGCGGCGGCGCGCTCCCCGGTCTCTCCCACCCGGCAGCGGCGGCGTTCATCGAGGCGGTCGGCGGCACCCCCCAGCCCAAGTACGGCTGGACGGACGTCTCCCGTTTCAGCGCGCTCGGCATTCCGGCCGTCAACTACGGCCCCGGCAACCCGCACTTGGCGCACAAGCGGGACGAACGCGTCGAGACGGCGAAGATCCTCGCCGGGGAGGAACGGCTGCGGGCCTGGCTGACCTCCTGACCGCCGACGGCCGTGCGGCACCACGGCTCGCGGCGGACACGCACAGGTCCCCCCTCCGTAACCCGCGTGGATCTACGCTGGGGTGGAACGACCTTCCCCGGCCTCTCGGCTCCCCCCGGCTCCCGGCCCCGTCCGCGCCGGGGGGACCCCGGTGAGCGGGGAAGGCCCCGGAGCGGAGGGAGCGCAGATGCCTACCGGCAACCCCCAGGGCAAGAAGGTGCCGCCGGACGAGCAGCGGCTCGGTCCCGTGCTGCGCAGGCGGGACCAGGTCACGAAGAGCACCACGGACCAGCGGCTGCTGGACGCGGGCGGCCCCTCGGACTGGGTCCACACGGACCCGTGGCGTGTGCTGCGCATCCAGTCGGAGTTCATCGAAGGGTTCGGCACACTGGCCGAACTCCCTCCCGCCATCAGCGTGTTCGGCTCCTCGCGCACCCCGGTGGACTCGCCGGAGTACGAGGCGGGCGTGCGGCTCGGACGCGGCCTGGCGCGGGCGGGCTGGGCGGTGATCACGGGCGGCGGCCCGGGCGCGATGGAGGCCGCGAACAAGGGCGCGTGCGAGGCGAAGGGGATCTCGGTCGGCCTCGGCATCGAGCTGCCGTTCGAGCAGGGGCTGAACCCGTACGTCGACATCGGCCTGAACTTCCGCTACTTCTTCGTCCGGAAGATGATGTTCGTGAAGTACGCGCAGGGCTTCGTGGTCCTTCCCGGCGGCCTCGGCACGCTGGACGAGTTCTTCGAGGCCCTGACCCTGGTCCAGACCCAGAAGGTGACCCGCTTCCCGATCGTCCTGTACGGCACGTCGTACTGGGGCGGCCTGGTGGAGTGGCTGAAGAACACCCTGGTCGCCCAGGGCAAGGCCGCCGAGAAGGATCTGCTCCTGTTCCATCTGACGGACGACGTGGAGGAGGCGGTCGCGCTGGTGTCCAAGGAGGCGGGCCGTTAGGCGCCGGCTCTCGGCCGACACGGGGCCCGGCGCCGGCGCCAGGCCCCTGCGTGGTGCTGCGGTGCTTGATGCCGGGCGCCGGTCCTGTGCGGTGCGGTGCGGCCCGGGGCGGCTAGGCCAGCCCGCGCCGGGCCACCGCCGGCGGCCGGTGCCCGGCGATCGACGCCACCATGTCCAGCACCTGCCGGGTCTCCGCCACCTCGTGCGCCCGGTACACCTGCGCACCCAGCCACGCCGACACCGCCGTGGTCGCCAGGGTGCCGAGGAGTCGTTCCTTCACCGGCCTGTCCAGCGTCTCGCCCACGAAGTCCTTGTTGGACAGCGACACCAGCACCGGCCAGCCCGTGGCGACCATCTCGTCCAGCCGGCGCGTCGCCTCCAGGCTGTGCCGTGTGTTCTTCCCGAAGTCGTGCCCCGGATCGATCAGCACCGACTCACGGGGCACCCCCAGGGACACCGCCCGCTCGGCCAGCCCCAGCGTCACCTTCAGGATGTCCGCCATGACGTCGTCGTACGTCACCCGGTGCGGACGGGTCCGCGGCTGTGCGCCTCCCGCGTGCGTGCACACCAGCCCCACCCGGTAGCGCGCCGCGACCTCCGCGAGCCGGGGGTCCACCCCGCCCCAGGCGTCGTTCAGCAGATCCGCGCCCGCCTCGCACACCGCCTCGCCGACCTCGTGCCGCCAGGTGTCCACGCTGATCACCACATCGGGGAAGCGGCGCCGCACCTCGGCGACGAAGCCGACCGTGCGCCGGGCCTCCTCCTCGGCCGTGACCTCCTCCCCCGGCCCGGCCTTGACCCCGCCGATGTCGATGATCGCGGCACCCTCCGCCACGGCCCGTTCCACGCGCGCGAGGGCGGCCTCGTCGTGGAACGTGGCCCCCTGGTCGTAGAAGGAGTCCGGGGTCCGGTTCACGATCGCCATGATCACCGGCTCGTGCGCGCCGAATTCCCGCCTGCCCAGCCTGAGCATCCGCTGTGACCTCTCCAGTACGTCCCGTTCCTTGGCCGCCTGCGACCTTAGTTGTCAGCGTCGCATGGCACGATCGGAGCCGGACACATTCGACAGCTGCACTTCCGAGCCGACGCGCTCCGCGCCGGCACCGAGCGTGGGGACCTCAGAGATGCTCATGTTCTTGTTCCTGGTCGTCGCGCTCGCCGTCGTGGTCGCCGCGGTGACACTCGCCGTGGTGGGCGGCGGCGAGAGCGCCCCCCTGCCCGAGGCGGCGCCCGAGCGGTTCGACGACCCGCTGCCGCCGGACCGCCCGGTGAGCCGCGCGGACGTGGACGCCCTGCGCTTCCCGCTCGCCGTCCGCGGCTACCGCATGGCGGACGTGGACGACGCGCTCGGCCGGCTCGGCGCCGAGATCGCCGAGCGGGACTCCCGCATCGCCGACCTGGAGTCCGCGCTCGCCGGGGCCCGCTCGGCCGGCCACGGCCGGCCGGCCGAGGGAGACCCGCAGTGACCCGCGCGGCCGTGCCGGGGCCCGACGGCGTGCTGCGCTGCCCCTGGGCCCTGTCCGCCGAGGACTACGTGGCCTACCACGACGAGGAGTGGGGCCGCCCGGTCCACGGCGACGACGCGCTGTACGAGCGGCTGAGCCTCGAAGCCTTCCAGTCGGGCCTGTCGTGGATCACGATCCTGCGGCGCCGGGAGGGCTTCCGGGCCGCCTTCGCCGACTTCAGGATCGTCAAGGTGGCCGCCTTCACCGACGCCGACCAGGAGCGCCTGCTCGCCGATCCGGGCATCATCCGCAACCGCGCCAAGATCGAGGCGACGCTCGCCAACGCGCGCGTGCTCGAAGAGTGGGCTCCCGGCGAGCTGGACGGCCTGATCTGGTCGTACGCCCCCGACCGGGCGTCCCGCCCCGCCCCCAGGACCCTCGCCGACGTCCCGGCGGTCACCGCCGAGTCGACGGCCCTGTCCAAGGCGTTGAAGAAGCGCGGCATCCGCTTCGTCGGCCCGACGACGGCGTACGCGCTGATGCAGGCGTGCGGCCTGGTCGACGACCATCTGGCGGACTGCGCCGCCCGGAGCGGCTGATCCCGGCCGGCGTACGGGACCGCCTGCCGACGGCGGACGACGCGCGGACGGCCGCAGCTCGCGGGCCGGGTGCCTGCGCTTGCGCCCGCCGGCCGCGGGGGCGGGCAGGCACCCGCCGATCGTGGCGGGCGCCCCGGACGCCGCCGCGCCCGGGTGGCCTCAGCGCCCCAGATAGACGGGCTTCTCCTTGTTCACGAACGCCTGCACCGCGATCCTGTGGTCCTGCGAGGCCCCCGCGCGGGTCTGGAGCTCGTCCTCCTTCTCCAGGGACTCGTCCAGGGAGTGGGAGAGACCGTAGGCGAGCGACTCCTTCAGCGCGGCGTACGCCAGCGTCGGCCCCTCGGCCAGCGCGCGGGCGGTCTTCTCGGCCTCGGCGCGCAGCTCGGCCTGCGGGACCAGCCGGTTCGCGATGCCCCACTCGAACGCCTGCTGGGCGCTGATGCTGCGCGGGAAGAGCAGCAGGTCCGCGGCGCGGGAGGCGCCGACGATTCGCGGCAGGGTCCAGGAGATCCCCGAGTCCGCGGTCAGCGCGACGTCCGCGAAGGAGGTGGTGAAGGCCGCCGTGTCCGCGACGATGCGGTAGTCCGCGGCGAGCGCGAAACCGAAGCCGGCGCCGGCCGCGACCCCGTTCACGGCCGCGACCACCGGCTTCGCCGCTCCCGTGAGCGCCCGCACGATGGGGTTGTAGTGCTCCCGGACGGTGCTCATCACCCCGGCGTCCGACCCCGCGTCCCGCGCCTGGAGCAGCCCGATGTGTTCCTTGAGGTCCTGGCCCACGCAGAACGCCCGCTCCCCGGCCGCGGTGAGCAGGATCGCCCGTACGGCACCGTCGTCCGCCGCCTCCTGCGCCGCGTCCCGCAGGGCGACCTTGGCGGCGATGTTCATCGCGTTCATCGCCTCGGGGCGGTTCAGCGTGATCGTCGCGAGTCCGTCGCTCACCTCGTAGAGCACGGTGTCGGCCATGGTGGTCCTCCGGTGTCACGGCTCCGTCGTACCGGTCGGTACGTCCTGTGTCCGAGGGACAGCATGGCGGAGATCACCCGCCACGGACCGGACCGTACGTGTGACCTGCGTCAAATATTGTCGGCCCGGAACCGGGCTGCGGATCTCCGTGCAATGGCGCAGTATCACAGCCGCATCGCCGAATTGAGTGGTTTTGGTCGGGCGTGTTGCCCAAGCGATGCCGACCGATGTTGGTCATCGGGTCCTGAGATGCGGGATAATGGCTTGGAAGCAATGTGTTCGATGCCGGTGTCGCGTGTCCCCCGAGGGGTCGCGTGCCCTTCAGGGGCTGTCGGCTGACAATGAGCTGGTTTCAGGAAGGGGAACGAGCATGGCGGCCATGAAGCCGCGGACGGGCGACGGCCCGCTCGAGGTGACCAAGGAGGGGCGGGGCATCGTCATGCGCGTTCCGCTCGAAGGCGGCGGTCGGCTCGTCGTCGAGCTGACCCCTGACGAGGCCGACGCTCTCGGCGACGCCCTCAAGAAGGTTGTCGGCTGACGCGCGAGCGATCCCGCATTCTCTGCTGCCCCGGCATCGTACGCGGTGCCGGGGACTGCTTTTCTGCCCGGCACGCGCTCGGCGCACCCTTCGGCCCGCACAGCCCGTAAGCCCGCACAGGCGGCTCAGCGTTTGACCGCGCATAGCAGTCCGTCACCCACCGGGAGCAGCGAGGGCACCAGGTCCGGGCTCTCGCGGACCGTGCGCAGCAGGTCCCGCAGTCGCAGGACCTCGCTGGGCTGGGGCCCCGAGTCCACTGTCCGGCCATGGGCGAAGGCACCCTCGAAGACGACGAGGCCGCCGGGCCGCAGCAGACGCAACGATTCCGCGAGGTAGTCGAGCACCTCGAGCCGGTCGCCGTCGCAGAAGACGAGGTCGTAGCCGGCGTCCGCGAGCCGGGGCAGCACGTCCAGGGCGCGGCCCGGGATGAACCGGGCGCGGTTGCTGGCGAAGCCGCAGGCGCGGAACGCCTGGCGGGCGAACTGCTGGTGCTCCGGCTCAGGGTCCACCGTGGTCAGCACGCCGTCCGGCCGCATGCCGTGCAGCAGATGGATCCCGGAGACACCGCATCCGGTACCGATCTCCGCCACCGCCTTCGCGTCCACGGTGGCGGCGAGCAACCGCAGCGCGGCGCCCGTGCTGGGCGACACCGAGCGCAGCCCTGCCTCACGGGCCCGGTCGCGGGCCCAGTGCAGCGCTTCTTCCTCGGCGACATAGGCGTCGGCGAACGCCCAGCTCGTCTGCCGGTTGCCGGTAATGACCCTCTCCTGTCCCCGTGATTGCCTGGGCGTGACTGTATCCGTTGGCCCCGGGAACCAGGAGGTGGGACCAGGCGTTTGGAAGGGCGGGAAAGGCAGCGAGGGAAGGACGGGGGACGGCCGGTGGACCTGGACGCCGAGCAAGTGTTGACGCATCCGCATCAGCGCGCGTCAAATTCTCTTAAAACCGCTTATCCGGAGCTAACGGGCGAGGTGGCTATGGTAGGGGCTCCACTGGACACCACCAGAGCCGACAGGGGAGGTGCGGCTGCGCCTGTGGACCGGAGAGGAGTGCTGCGGCGCCTTCTCGGGTCATCGGGTGAGCCGAAATCCGTGACCAACATCGCTGACACGCACCACGCAGCCGACACCGTGCAGACCGCGACCTTCGCCGCTGACGCGGACTCGCAGGCGTGGACTCCGCCCACCTGGGAGGAGATCGTCAGCACGCACAGCGGCCGGGTCTACCGACTGGCGTACCGCCTGACCGGTAACCAGCACGATGCCGAGGACCTGACCCAGGAAGTCTTCGTCCGGGTCTTCCGCTCCCTGTCGACGTACACGCCCGGCACGTTCGAGGGCTGGCTGCACCGCATCACCACGAACCTCTTCCTGGACATGGTCCGCCGCAAGCAGCGCATCCGCTTCGACGCGCTCGGCGAGGACGCGGCCGAGCGGCTGGCCAGCCGGGAGCCCACCCCGCAGCAGGCCTTCAACGACGCGCATTTCGACGCCGACGTCCAGCAGGCCCTGGACACCCTCGCGCCCGAGTTCCGTGCCGCCGTCGTCCTGTGCGACATCGAGGGGCTGTCCTACGAGGAGATCGCCGCGACCCTGGGCGTCAAGCTCGGCACGGTCCGGTCCCGTATCCACCGCGGTCGCTCACAGCTGCGCAAGGCGCTGGCGCACCGCTCGCCGGAGGCCCGGGCCGAGCGGCGCACCTTCATGGCCCGTGTGCCCGCGCTGGGGGGAGGGGGCGCGACCGCGTGAGTGGATCCCGTCGCCCCACACCGGCAGAGCAGCACCTGGGAGACCGCCTCTCCGCCCTCGTGGACGGAGAGCTGGGTCATGAGACGCGCGAACGCGTGCTGGCCCATCTGGCCACGTGCGCGAAGTGCAAGGCCGAGGCCGACGCCCAGCGCCGGCTGAAGAACGTTTTCGCGGAGGCGGCCCCGCCGCCGCCCTCCGAGAGCTTCCTGGCCCGCCTGCAGGGCCTGTCCGCGGGAGGCGACGCCGACGGCGATGGCACGCCGCTCGGCGGGGGTGGTTTCGGCGGTAGACCGTCGTCGTCCTCCGGGCTCCCCTCGGAGCCGGGCGTCTTGGGCGAGACCTTCGGATACGTGCCGACGGGACCCCACGCCACGGCGCTGACCCCTTCCGAGGATCGGGCACTGTCCGGGGAGCGGGGGTTCCGCATCCATCACGTCGGCCGCTCGGACACCGAGCGCCCGTACTCACGGGGGCGGAGGTTCGCCTTCGTCGCCGCGGGCGCCGTTTCGCTGGCCGCGATCGCGCTCGGCGGGGTGTCGACGGGTGTCCCGGCCGACACGGCCCCGGAGGCACGCGGTTCGGACACCGGAAGCAATGTGACCCCGGTGCGTTCACCGGGCACGGGCGGCGGCACGACGACCGACGCCTCCCGGCGGCGGGCCGTCGGGCCGCTGCTCGGGCAGCGAACGCTGAGCCAGGAACCCGTCGCCTCCACGGCGGCGTCGGCCCCGCTGCTGCCCGCGGGCCCCGCTCCGGATGAGCGGGACGCCTCGGAGATCCGTGCCCTGACGGCTCCCGTGGTGGCCGGAGCCGCCGCGATGTCCCCGCTGATAGGCCCGCTCGCCGAGCCCGCACCGCTCACGCTGGCGTCCTGGTCGGCCGCCCCCGGGCTCACCGCTCCCGGGCTGCTCATGGCTCCGGCGCCGGCCACGTCCACCGGCCCGTCCCCCTCGTCCTCCCCGTCCGTCGCCCACTGAGCCGAGCATCGGCGCGCGGACCCGTGCCGCCGCCAAGGGCGCCGACGGCGGCCCCGCGGTCACCAGGGGTGAACCCGGCGACAAGGCCGGCTCGGGACCGGCGATGTGATCACGGAGGCCGAGGGGACGGGCGTCCACTCCGGGGGGAACGCATCGTCCGGACCCGCGCGCACCGCCCCGGCGGCCGTCTGGAGCCGGCCGTGGTCCGCGACGGCGCGCGGCGGAGGAGCACACGCGTGCTCGGTTCCGCGGACGGCAACTGACGCCAACCCCACAGGAACACGGACGAAAACCGCTACGCAAGGCAAACATCCCGGAAAACCCGACGTGTACACGAGGTCGCGGAGGCCGGGACAGTACCGATCGGGCGGGAACGCCGGGTACCGTGGGTCCGGCCCGGACCACGGAAGACCCGCCACACCATCGAGGGCCGCGGACCGAGGACCTCGCAAGGAGCATCAGGTGTTCAATGACATAGGACCGCTCGAGCTGGTGACGCTCGTTGTCCTCGCCGTGCTCGTCTTCGGTCCGGACAAGCTCCCGAAGATGATCCAGGACGTCACGCGCACCATCCGGAAGATCCGGGAGTTCTCGGAGAGCGCCAAGCACGACATCCGCAGCGAGCTGGGCCCCGAGTTCAAGGACTTCGAGTTCGAGGACCTCAACCCCAAGACGTTCCTCCGCAAGCAGTTGGAGAACGACGAGCTGGGGCTGACGGAGATCCGCAACGGCTTCGACCTGAAGAAGGAGATGGCCGAGGTCACGGACGCGGTGCAGGGCCACGACTCCGAGGCGCCGTCCTCCCCGTCCTCGCCGGCCTCCCCGTCCTCGTCGGCTGGTGGCACCGTCGACATGACGAAGAGGCCCGAGAAGCCGGGCCCCGGCGAGTACCCGCCCTTCGACGCGGACGCCACCTGAGCCGTCCACGGACGCGGCCGGCGGGGTGGCACGGCCGCTGAGACGTGACGCAGGCCATTTGCGCTTCAGCGCGCGGGCGGTCGTATTGAGACGTCCAAGAGGCCGTATGTGCCGGGCGTTTCCCTGTGCTTCGGACCGCTGTGGCTATGCTGCCCAGTTGTTGTGCGGACCGTTTCTGGAGCGAGGACGCCCGTGGGGGGCGGGCCGCTCGGTCCGACGAGAGCGAGGAGGCGTCCGGGCAGATGGAGACGACGAGTCGGGTGGGTGCGCAGGCGCCCGCCGCGGAGGGCGGAGCGCGGCTCCCCTTCGCCCGGGGCACGGTGGACGGTTACCAGCAGGCGTCGTTCCCGTGGTACGGCCTCGACGAGGCCTTCACGGGCCCGCGCTGGCTGATGCAGGTGGGCACCGCCGCCGACGGGGCCGTGGAGCACGGGTCGGTCGGACACGGTGACGAGCCCTCCGTGCGGCACGAGGCCACCGAGGACAAGGAGCGGTTCGCGGTCGTGGTGACCGTCGCCGCCAACCCCGTGCGGCGCAGCGCGGACGGCACCGGAGTGCTGGAGGCCACCTCGGTCTCGTCGGCGGCCTGGCTGGCCGGTGTGGGCCTGCTGTCGTTCGTCTGGCCCGGTCAGCTGGACCACAGCCTGCGGGACGACTGGCTCGAACAGCAGACCGAGACGGCGTGGGTGCTCGCGGACGACCTGACCGGCCCCGTCTGGTCCACCCTGTCCCTGCCCGTGGACGGGGTGCCGACACCGTTCCACTACCGCGAGTCCGAGTTCGGCTGGGTCCTCGCCGGGACCACGCAGGCCGGGGAGCACGTGGGGGCGTACGGCCGGGGCATGAGCGCCTATGGACTGGGCTTCGCGATGATCAAGGACATCCACGCCTACGTCGCCTAGCGGGGCGTACGAGGAAGAGGAAGGGGGCGCCGTCACGGTGACGGCGCCCCCTTCCTCGTAAGGCGTAGGGCGTCCTGGAACCCTCGTAGGCGTCCTAGAACTTGTTCTTCGGGGTGATCCCCAGCGACATGCCCGCCAGGCCGCGCTGCCGGCCGCCGAGCTTGCCCGCGATCGAGCGCAGGGCCGAGCCCGCCGGGGAGTCCGGGTCCGTCAGGACCACCGGCTTGCCCTCGTCGCCGCCCTCGCGCAGGCGGACGTCGATGGGGATGGAGCCCAGTACCGGGACCGTGGTGCCCGTGGTGCGGGTGAGGCCGTCGGCGACGGCCTGGCCGCCGCCCGTGCCGAAGACGTCCACCATCTCGCCGCAGTGCGGGCAGGGAAGTCCGGACATGTTCTCGACCACGCCCACGATCTTCTGGTGGGTCTGCACGGCGATGGAGCCCGCCCGCTCCGCCACCTCGGCGGCGGCCTGCTGCGGGGTGGTGACCACCAGGATCTCCGCGTTCGGGACCAGCTGGGCCACCGAGATCGCGATGTCGCCCGTGCCCGGCGGGAGGTCGAGCAGCAGCACGTCGAGGTCGCCCCAGAACACGTCCGCGAGGAACTGCTGGAGCGCGCGGTGCAGCATCGGGCCACGCCAGACCACCGGTGCGTTGCCCGGGGTGAACATGCCGATCGAGATGACCTTCACGCCGTTCGCCTGGGGCGGCATGATCATGTTTTCGACCTGGGTCGGACGGCCGTCCACGCCCAGCATGCGCGGCACGCTGTGGCCGTAGATGTCGGCGTCCACGACACCGACCTTCAGGCCGTCGGCCGCCATCGCCGCCGCCAGGTTGACCGTCACGGAGGACTTGCCGACGCCGCCCTTGCCGGAGGCCACCGCGTACACCCGGGTGAGCGAGCCCGGCTTGGCGAAGGGGACCTCGCGCTCGGCCTGGCCGCCGCGCAGCGCGGTCGCCAGCTCACGCCGCTGCTCGTCGCTCATCACATCGAGGGTGACGTCGACCCGGGTGACACCGTCGACGCGGGAGACCGCGTCGGTGACACGCTGGGTGATCGTGTCGCGCATGGGGCAGCCGGAGACCGTGAGGTACACGGTGACAGCGACCGCTCCGTCCGCGCCGATGTCCACCGATTTGACCATCCCCAGTTCGGTGATGGGTCGCTGGATCTCGGGGTCGTTCACCGTCGCCAGTGCCTCGCGCACCGCGTCTTCCGTAGCCATAAACACGATGGTACGGCGCCGGGGCGGGGCCTTTGAAAGTCCCGTCAGCGGTCGTCTGCGTCACGTCCGCCCGCGTGTTCCGCCGGGACCACGAGATGTCCGTCGGGACGACGGTGCCCGTCCAGCTCCCTCACCAGGTCCTGGAGTTCGGAGCGGATCCAGTCGCGGGTGGCGACCTCGCCCAGGCCGGTGCGCAGCGAGGCCACCTCCCGGGTCAGATACTCGGTGTCCGCGATGGACCGCTCGTTCTGTTTGCGGTCCTGCTCGAGGTTGACCCGGTCGCGGTCGTCCTGGCGGTTCTGCGCCAGCAGGATCAGCGGAGCGGCGTAGGAGGCCTGCAGGGACAGCATCAGGGTCAGGAAGATGAACGGGTACGGGTCGAAGCGCAGGAAGTGCGGGGCGCTGATGTTCCACACCAGCCACAGGGCGATCACGACCGTCATCCAGACGATGAACCGCCCGGTTCCGAGGAAGCGGGCGATCCGCTCCGACATGCGTCCGAAAGCCTCCGGGTCCCACTCGGGCAGCACCCGGGTGCGCCGGGGCTGCGGCTGGTCGAGCCGGATGCGGGCGCGGGCGGCGGTCGAGCCGGAGGGCGTCTTCTCGCGATCAGGTGCCATGGGCGGCCCCCTCGTCGCTCAGGTCGAACTCCGCCTCGCGCCAGTCCTCGGGCAGCATGTGGTCCAGCACGTCGTCCACGGTCACCGCGCCGAGCAGCGAGCCGGACTCGTCGACCACGGGTGCCGCGACCATGTCGTAGGTCGCGAAGAACCCGGCCACGACCGGCAGCGCGGCGTCCGGGGACAGGGTCTGCGGGTCGTCGTCGAGGAGGGCGCTGACGAGGGTGTACGGCGGGTCGCGCAGCAGCCGCTGGAAGTGCACGGTGCCCAGGTACTTGCCGGTCGGCGTCTCGTCCGGCGGCCGGCAGACGTACACCTGGGCGGCGAGGGCGGGGGACAGGTCCGGATTGCGGACCCGGGCGAGCGCGTCGGCGACGGTCGCGTCGGGCCGCAGCACGACCGGCTCGGTGGTCATCAGGCCGCCCGCGGTCTTCTCCTCGTACGCCATCAGACGGCGCACGTCGGCCGCGTCGTCGGGCTGCATCAGGCTCAGCAGCCGCTCCTTCTCGTCCTCCGGCAGCTCGGCGAGCAGGTCGGCGGCGTCGTCCGGGTCCATCGCCTCCAGGACGTCCGCGGCGCGCTCCTTGCGCAGCTTGCCGAGGATCTCGATCTGATCGTCCTCGGGCAACTGTTCGAGGACATCGGCGAGCCGGTCGTCGTCGAGGGCCGCGGCGACCTCGGCGCGGCGCTTGGCGGACAGGTGGTGCAGCACATTGGCGAGGTCGGCGGGGCGCAGTTGTTCGAAGGTGGCCAGCAGGCTCTCGGCGCCCTGTCCGTGCTCCTCCAGGGAGAACCCGGTGACGGCGGACCACTCGACCGTGAGCGTCTCGCCCTTGCTGCGCCGGAACGCCCCGCCTTTCCCCTTGCGCACGAAGACCTTGCCGACCTCCCACTCGCGGCGGGCCGGCAACTGCTGCACGGAGAGGTCGAGCACGGTGACCTCCTCGTCGGTCTCCACGAGACGGACGCGCCGGTCGAGCAGCTCACCGAAGACGAGCCGCTCCGTGGGCCGCTGCTCGAAGCGGCGCACGTTCAGCACGCCGGTGGTGATGACCTGGCCGGACTCGATGCCGGTCACCCGGGTCATGGGCAGGAAGATACGGCGGCGGGTGGTCAGTTCGACGACCAGGCCGAGCAGTCGCGGGGGACGCCGTCCCACGCGCAGCATGACGACGAGGTCGCGCACGCGGCCCACCTGGTCGCCGTTGGGGTCGAAGGCGGCGACGTCGGCGAGGTGCGAGACGAAGATGCGAGGGGCGCCAGCAGCCGCCATGCCCGCCGCCTCCTGTTCCTGCCGTTCTATCCCTTCAGGTGGGCTTCAGGCTAGTCCGTCCTGTTGTCGTACGCCCTGGCGAGAGGTGCGGACCGACTGACTCCGGAAGGCCCCGCGGGCACCGGTACTCTGCGGTAGGCCGATGAGGACATCCGTATGAGAGGCAGCCCCCACCCGTGACTGCAATCCCCCAGGGCCCCACCCGCAGGGCCGCACTGGTGAGCGCGATGTGCACGCTGGTCGTGACGGGAGCGGGGCTCACGGGATGCAGTGACGGCGACCCGGACGCGGGGACCAACGGGGTGGGGAAGCTGTCCGCCGACAAGATCCAGAGCCGGACGCGTACGGCGGCGAAGTCGGCGCCGGCCGTGCGGCTGTCGGGGACGGTCGTCAGCAACGGCGCCACGTACAGCCTGGACATGCGGCTGAAGGGCGAGGGGGGGCACCGGATCGGTCACCTCGAAGAACGGCACGTTCCGGCTGCTGCGGGTGGGCGAGCACCTGTTCCTCAAGGCCGACGCGGAGTTCTGGAACCACGAGAGCGGCACGGGGGACGGCGCGGGCTCCGCGGCCGCCGCGGGCAAGCTCGACGGGAAGTACGTCAAGGTGCCGTCCGGTGATCCGGCCTATCAGCGCTTCAGCGGGTTCACCGACAAGGACATGCTGCTCGACGGGCTCCTCACGCTGCACGGCACGCTCGCCACGGACGGCCGCCATGAGCAGGACGGCGTCCGTACGGTCCGCATCACCGGCGACAAGGGCTCCGGCGGCACGCTGGACGTCTCCCTGGAGGGCGCCCCCTATCCGCTGCTCCTGGCGCGCGCCGGCAACGCGGGGACGCTCCGCCTGTCGGACTGGGGGAAGGACTTCGCGCTTCAGGAGCCGTCGAAGCAGGAGACGGTGGACTACGGGGAGCAGCTGCCGACGTCCTGACCACGGTCGGTCGCCCTCGCCCGGGGCGGCCGGCTCGGCCGGCTCGGCCGCCCATGGTGGCGCCGCAGACGTACGGCGGTGGTGGTGCGACTGCGCGCGCAGCCGGGAAACCGGTCAGCGGCGCTTGCGTCGCAGCAGGCGTGGCAGGGCCGCCGGGATCGGGCGGCGGGTCACGGCCGGGCTCGGCGGCGGGGGCGCGGCCTGCGCGTCGGACGGCAGCGGGAGCGTCGCGCCCCGCGGCTCCAGACGCAGCACCCGGCACTCCCGGCGCCAGCGCTCGGGCATCTCCTCGCCGTCCGGGGCGTTCAGCCGCTTGCCCTTCAGCTCGGCGACCGCGCTCTCCCACTCCGGCGATCCCGGTGCCGGCTCCACCACCCGTGCGGGCCAAGTGACGATCCGGCCGCCCTTGTCCTTGCTGCGGACCGTGACGACCGCGTCGCCCCCGTCGGCCAGGCCGGGCAGCGGCTGCTCGCCGGGACCGTCGCCCACCACGCACGCCGCGCCCTCGTGCCACACATGCCACAGCGCACGCGCGGGCGCGGCCTGGGTGTGCGCGCCGGGAGACGGCGCGGCCTGGACCCAGATCAGCCCGGACTTCTTCGTGGCCTCCTCGACGAGGGCCCTCTCGAGCAGCTCGCTTGTCATGCGCTCAGCCTAGTGCCCCGGCAGGACACCGGTCCGGCCCCTCACAGCCAGCCGTTCCGCTTCAGCGTGCGGTGGATGCCGAGACAGATGGCCACCGTGATGCCCATGATCACGGGGTAGCCGTACTTCCAGTGCAGCTCGGGCATGTGCTTGAAGTTCATGCCGTACACCCCGCACACCATCGTCGGTACGGCGATGATCGCGGCCCACGCCGTGATCTTGCGCATGTCCTCGTTCTGTGCGACGGACGCCTGCGCCAGGTTGGCCTGGAGGATCGAGTTCAGCAGCTCGTCGAAGCCGAGGACCTGCTCCTGCACGCGGGCGAGGTGGTCGGCGACGTCGCGGAAGTACTTCTGGATGTCGGGGTCGATCAGCCGCATCGGCCGCTCGCTCAGCAGCTGCATGGGCCGCAGCAGCGGCGCCACGGCCCGCTTGAACTCCAGTACCTCACGCTTGAGCTGGTAGATCCGGCTCGCGTCGGTGCCCCGGGGGGTTCCCTTCCGGCCGGGCGAGAACACCTCGGTCTCCACCTCGTCGATGTCGTCCTGCACCGCGTCCGCCACCGCGATGTAGCCGTCGACGACATGGTCGGCGATCCCGTGCAGCACGGCCGACGGGCCCTTGGCCAGCAGCTCGGGCTCGTCCTGCAGCCTGCGCCGCAGCTCCCGCAGCGAGCCCTGTCCGCCGTGCCGGACGGTGATGAAGAAGTCCCGCCCGGTGAAGCACATGACCTCACCGGTCTCGACGACCTCGCTGGTGGCGGTCAGCCGGTCGTGCTCGACGTAGTGGATGGTCTTGAAGACGGTGAAGAGGGAGTCGTCGTACCGCTCCAGCTTGGGGCGCTGGTGCGCCTGCACCGCGTCCTCGACGGCCAGCGGATGCAGCCCGAAGTCGCTTGCGATACCGGCGAATTCGGCATCGGTGGGCTCGTGCAGGCCGATCCATACGAAGCCGCCGTCGCGCCGCACCAGCCGCATCGCCTCGTGCGGCGTCAGCGGCTTCGGCGTCTGCAGCCGGACCCCGTCGCGGTAGACGGCGCAGTCGACGACGGCGGACGGCGTCGCGGGGTCGCGCGTGGCGTCGTACGCGCTGGTCTCCTTGCGCAGCGAGGGGCGGGACGGGCGGACCACGGCGCGCAGGTCGCGGATCATGGACATGGCAGGCTCCTTCGCAACGGGCAACGAAGGCCCCGGCGACGGGTGGAACTGCCCGGAATGGGGACGTCCTGACGAGGTGTCTCCTCCCTTTTCGGCAGGGGAGGTTTGGCACGTCCACAAAGCGGGGAGCACCGCACCGTTGGGTCGCGGGCTTCGCTACGGGTTCAGATCAGACAGATCAGGTGAAACGAAACGAAGTGCTCTTCCGCGGTGCGCGGAGGGATCCTGAGCGGGTCCCCCGGGGGCCGCGCGAAAACACGGCACGCAGATGAGAGGTAGCAGTCAGCCGGAGCAGCTACATCAGCGGTCGGAAGAGCGGGTGGTACTGCACGGTCGACTTCGATCCATGCCAGCCCCACCTCCTCCGGCCGGTCCCTGGTGAGGGACGATCCATCTCCCCATAAGGGAGTCTCACGGTGCGGGACTCGATCGCACCGCTTCTGCGGGCTGCCCGACCACCGGCCAAGAGTAACAGCCGGCCGAAGTGTCAAGGCGCCGCTTTGCCGGGTACTGACGAGTTCTATGCTCGCCGCATGGTTGATGTTCTTCCTCTGGTCGAGGCCCGGTTGCGCACCGCGCTCGGCGAACCGGACGCTCGCGCGGCGGTCACCTTCCTCGGCGCGGACCGCGTCGAGGTACTGCGTTTCCGGGACGAATCCAAGGAAGGCGCCGTCCTGCGCTACGCCACCCTCGGCATGTCCGCCCAGCCGATGACGGACCCCACCGCGATGCTCGCCGACCCCGTCAAAGGCCCCCGGGCCGAGCTGGTCCTCTCCGTCCGGGGCGGTCTCGCCGACACCGACAAGGTGCTCCGCCCGCTCGCCGTCCTGGCAGCGTCCCCGCAGGTCGAGGGCGTGGTGGTGGCTCCCGGCGCCTCGCTGGACGTGGGCGGACCGCTGTGGCCGGGCGCCCCGTTCAGCTCCGTGCTGGTCGCCGAGCCCGGCGGTCTGGTCGAGGACCTGGAGCTGGACCCGCCGCTCGACCCCGTACGGTTCCTGCCGCTGCTGCCGATGACTCCCAACGAGGCAGCCTGGAAGCGGGTGCACGGCGCTCAGGCCCTCCAGGAGCGCTGGCTGACGAACGGAACGGATCTGCGGGATCCGTCCCGCAGATCCGTCCGTCTGGACTGACACCCGCGTGAGCAAGCTCACCAACCCATGGCCGAAAGCCGTCAGTTGGCGAAGACGGTGACGCCGTCCTCCGTGGCGTGGCGCGGCTGAAGCTCCGCCGCCTCGTGGGTCAGCGCCTTGCGCCGTACGAGGACCACGAGCGCGCCCGCGACCGCGGTGGCCGCCGCCACCACGAACGGGAGGTGGATGTCGCTCCACTCCTCGATCTTCGGCGCGAGGAAGGGCGCGGCCGCGGCGGCGAACCACCGCACGAAGTTGTAGCCGGCGCTCGCCACCGGGCGCGGCGCGTCCGAGACGCCGAGGGCCAGCTCGGTGTAGACGGTGTTGTTCACACCGATGAAGGCGCCGGACAGGATGGTGCAGACGACGGCGGTGGTGTGGTCGCCGTAGCCGAGTACGGCGACATCGGCCGCCAGCAGCACCAGGGAGCCGCCGAGCACCTTCAGCGAGCCGAAGCGCTTCTGCAGGCGCGGCGCCACGATCACCGAGAAGACGGCGAGCAGCAGGCCCCAGGCGAAGAACACGGCACCCGACGCGTACGGCGTCATGTTCAGCACGAACGGCGTGAAGGCCAGCACGGTGAAGAACGTGTAGTTGTAGAAGAACGCGGAGACGGCCGCGGAGGCGAGGCCGCCGTGGCCGAGCGCCTTGAGCGGGTCGAGCAGCGAGGTCTTCCGCGCGGGCCGGGGCTGCTCCTTCAGGAACGCCGTGATGCACAGGAAGCCGATCGCCATCAGGGTGGCCGTGCCGAAGAACGGGTAGCGCCAGCTCATGTTGCCGAGCAGCGCGCCCAGCAGGGGACCGCAGGCCATGCCGAGGCCGAGCGCCGACTCGTACAGCAGGATCGCCGCGGCGCTGCCTCCCGCCGCCGCGCCGACGATCACGGCGAGGGCCGTGGAGACGAACAGCGCGTTGCCGAGGCCCCAGCCGGCCCGGAAGCCGACGAGCTGGGCCACCGAGTGCGAGGTGCCCGCGAGGCCCGCGAAGACCACCACGAAGGCGAGCCCCAGCAGCAGTGTCCTGCGGCCGCCGATGCGGCTGGAGACGAAGCCGGTGACCAGCATCGCGACGGCGGTGATCAGGAAGTACGAGGTGAAGAGGAGGGAGACCTGGCTGGGCGTCGCCTGAAGGCCCCGGGCGATGGACGGCAGGATCGGGTCGACGAGTCCGATGCCCATGAAGGCGACGACGGACGCGCCCGCGGTCGCCCAGACGGCCTTCGGCTGGCGCAGGAGGCCGCCGGCCCCCGCGTCGAACGGATCCGCCCCGGCCGCCGCCGCGGCGGGTCCTCCTGTACTGCTGCTCATGGGTGTCCTCGCAGTCCTCGGTGAAGGGCCGGTCCGACGGCCGGCCCTGTGGTCGGATGGTCACGACCTGATGGTTGGCTTATACATACATTAAGTTAGAGTGCCTAATAAATGCAAGTCACATCTACTTCTGGCCGGCGTGGGCCGACGTGCGGGCACACGCCGGACGGGTGATCGTCCTTGACGCGGCGCGGGACGGGGAGGAGCGTGGGGCCCTATGAGGGGCGAACCCAGTTGCCCGAAGTGTGGTGGCCGGGTCAGGGCTCCCGGACTCTTCGCCGATTCCTGGCAGTGCGATGTGCACGGGAACGTGCATCCGCTGCAGCCCGTGATCCCGCCCAGCGTCGAGGCCCTCAGCGTCGTGGTGCACCGTGCCCGGGTGCCGGTGTGGATGCCGTGGCCGCTGCCGGTGGGCTGGCTGTTCACGGGCGTGGCCTACGCGGGCGACGACCGCAGCGGCGGCCGTGCGACGGCCGTGGCCTGCTCGGGTCCCGGGCCGCTCGGCGGCGTGGGCGAGCTGATCCTCGTCGCCGAGGAGCTGGGTGTGGGTCTCGGCGCACGCTACGCGGGCATCGACGGCCCGGACCCCGGCCCCTATCTGAACGTCGAGAAGCCGCCCCAGGTCAAGGTGCTGGCCGCCGGACGCCCCACCCCGCTGTGGCATCTCACGGGCACCCCCGACGACCGGG
Organism: Streptomyces sp. NPDC002513; assembly: GCF_053595355.1. Taxonomy (NCBI): domain Bacteria; kingdom Bacillati; phylum Actinomycetota; class Actinomycetes; order Kitasatosporales; family Streptomycetaceae; genus Streptomyces; species Streptomyces sp. NPDC002513. Next base: position 210,789 of record NZ_JBSFXK010000002.1, read on the forward strand.
CGGTCTTCGCGGGCGAGGCGCGCGGCCTGTGGCTGTGGGCGGTCGTCTGGCCCGAACAGACCGGCATGCTGATGTACGACGAACTGGTGCTGACCGATCTGCGCGACGCAGGGGCCGAGATGGACCTGCTGCCGATCGGGGCGCTGTCGCCGCGCCTGCTCGATCCGTGACCTGAGGAGCCCGTGCGCCCGGGGCGCTTCCCGCGCCGTCCGGTGCCTGCGGGCTCGTAGGGGGCGCTCGCGGGCTGCGGTTGTGACGGGGATGCCGAAAATCCCGTTATCCTGGAGCGTCCCCTTCCGTCCCGTCACCGCCTGGAGCCCGTGTCGTGCGCATCGATCTGCACACCCACTCCACCGCGTCGGACGGCACGGACACCCCGGCCGAGCTGGTGCTGCGCGCCGCCGCCGAGGGGCTGGACGTCGTCGCGCTCACCGACCACGACACCACCCGCGGCCACGCGGAGGCGATCGAGGCGCTGCCCGAGGGCCTGACCCTCGTCACCGGCGCGGAACTCTCCTGCCGGTGGAACGGCATCAGCATGCACCTGCTGGCCTACCTCTTCGATCCCGAGGAGCCCGGCCTGCTCGCCGAGCGCGAACTGATCCGGGACGACCGCGTGCCGCGGGCCCACGCCATGATCGCCAAGCTCCGGGAACTGGGCGTGCCGATCACCTGGGAGCAGGTGGCCCGCATCGCCGGCGACGGCTCGGTCGGGCGCCCGCACCTCGCCTCCGCCCTGGTCGAGCTGGGTGTCGTGGACAGCGTCTCGGACGCGTTCACGCCCGCATGGCTGGCCGACGGCGGGCGTGGCTACGTCGCGAAGCACGAGACGGACCCCTTCGAGGCGATCCGGCTGGTCAGGGCCGCGGGCGGAGTCACCGTCTTCGCGCATCCGGCCGCCTCGAAGCGGGGGCGCACCGTGCCGGAGTCCGCCCTCGCCGACCTCGCCACCGCCGGGCTCGACGGCATCGAGGTCGACCACATGGACCACGACCCGGCGACCCGGACGCGGCTGCGCGGCCTCGCGCAGGAGCTGGGACTCCTCGCCACGGGCTCCTCCGACTACCACGGCAGCCGCAAGACCTGCGTCCTCGGCGAGTACACCACCGACCCCGAGGTGTACGGGGAGATCACCCGCCGGGCCACCGGGGCGTTCCCGGTACCAGGGGCCGGCGGACGCCGGAGCGTCCAGCTTCCGTAACCCCCCTGTGGTCACCTGTGACCCCCCTGCAGTGACCTGCGACCCCCTGTCTCGGAGGCACCACCCGGCATCCGCCGCCGTGCCCCCGCCTCACCGCGCCTTCCGCGCGGCGACCGCCCCCAGCGGCCGCGGCCCCCCTCGCCGCGCGTCCGCTCCGTACCTCTGCGCAAGGCCCCCATGTTCGACGTCGCCGTCTTCGGTTCCCTCTTCCTCACCCTCTTCGTGATCATGGATCCCCCCGGGATCACCCCGATCTTCCTCGCGCTCACCGCCGGCCGCCCCGCCAAGGTGCAGAAGCGGATGGCCTTCCAGGCCGTCTGCGTGGCCGGCGGCGTCATCGCCGTCTTCGGGGTGCTCGGCCACCAGATCCTGAACTACCTCCACGTCTCCGTGCCCGCGCTGATGATCGCGGGCGGACTGCTGCTCCTGCTCATCGCCCTCGATCTGCTCACCGGCAAGACGGACGAGCCGAAACAGACCAAGGACGTCAACGTCGCCCTCGTACCGCTCGGCATGCCGCTGCTGGCGGGCCCGGGTGCGATCGTCTCGGTGATCCTGGCGGTCCAGAAGGCCGACAGCGTGTGGAGCCAGGTGTCCGTGTGGACGGCGATCCTCGCGATCCATGTCGTGCTGTGGCTGGTCATGCGGTACTCGCTGCTGATCATCCGCGTGATCAAGGACGGCGGTGTGGTCCTGGTGACCCGGCTCGCGGGCATGATGCTCTCCGCGATCGCCGTGCAGCAGATCATCAACGGGATCACCCAGGTCGTCCACGCGAGCTGAACGGCCGGACGGGTCCCGGGAACGCGCGAAACCCCGTACGGACGTGCCGTACGGGGCTTCGAAGTCTCAGACGGCCGTGCGTGAGCAGCTGCGAGGCCGTTCGTACCGAGAGCGAGACGGTGGGTGAGGCGGCTTATGAGGCAGTCGGTTCGGCCGGGCGGATCCAGAGTCGCTGCCCGATGGCGGCGGCTTGCTGCACGATCTGCTTGACGGAGGCGGCGTCCACGACGGTGGTGTCCACGGGCCTGCCGTCGACATCGTCGAGTCGCATGATTTCGAAGCGCATGAGGCTTCTCCCTTCGTCTGGTCATCCTCCTGAGGAGAACTACTGGTGTGCGGAGCACGGGGCGGCGCTGCCCCCTCCGAAGGAGTCAACGGGTTGCTCCGCGCAAACATTCCCTACGCTAAGGAAATTTTTCGAGTCTCTAAATGATGACCGCTAAGTCGGTGGACGGCCACCGGAAGCGGTGGAGCATGTGTGTTCACGTAGCACCGATCGGGACCGGTTGTGTTCGCAGCGTGACCACCGGGACAATGGACGCATATGAACGACGACCTGGCGGCGCTCGGCGCCCGCATCGACCGCACGAACGAGCTGCTCCAGCGCATGCTCGCCGAGGTGGCGAAGACGCCCTCGACCCATGCGATCTTCGTCGACGCCGGCTATCTGTACGCGGCGGCGGGACGGCTCGTCGCCGGGACCGAGGACCGCCGGGCCTACGACCTCGACGCCGAAGGACTGATCGAGGCCTTCATCGACAAGGCGCGCTCGGTCTTCGCGGACAGCCGGCTGCTGCGCGTGTACTGGTACGACGGCGCGCGACGCCGTATCCACACGGCGGAACAGCAGTCCATCGCCGAACTCCCCGATGTCAAGGTGCGGCTCGGCAACCTCAACGCCAACAACCAGCAGAAGGGCGTCGACTCCCTGATCCGGACCGACCTCGAGTCACTGGCCCGGCACCGGGCCATCAGCGACGCGGCACTCATCGGCGGCGACGAAGACCTGGTGTCGGCGGTCGAGGCGGCGCAGGGGTACGGGGCACGGGTGCACCTGTGGGGGATCGAGGCCCCCGAGGGCCGCAACCAGGCGGAACCGCTGCTGTGGGAGGTCGACAGCCAGCGCACCCTCACGCTCGAGTTCTTCAAGCCCTACGTCGCCCGGCGAACGGCCGCGGCGTACGAGCCGTCCTCCGCGGCCCGTCCCACGCGTGAGGAGGTCCGCTTCGTGGGCGCGCAGATCGCCGCGAAGTGGCTCGCGGCGCGGGGCCGGGAGTCACTGGCGGACCTGCTGCCCGGACACCCGTATCTGCCCGGCTCCGTCGACCAGGACCTGCTGGTGGAGGCGGAGGGCGTGCTCCAGTACTCCCTGCGCGGCCAGTCGGACCTGCGGCGCGCGCTGCGGGACGGCTTCTGGGAGCACGTGCAGGGGCAGTACTGACGGACGGGCTTCCGAAAAGCGCCCGCGGGCGGGAACCGCGACCGGGCGACGGCTAGGCGTGCCGGTCCCAGAAGGCGGTGAGGGCCTCGGCCGTCGGCGCGGGCCGGTCCGTGTTGGGGGAGTGCTCCGCATGCGGCACGACCGTGCGGTGGGCGCCCAGCCGGGCCGCCATGTCGTCCAGCAGCGGGAGCGGCCAGGTGTCGTCGCGGTCGCCGGACAGGACGTGCACGGGCAGACCGGCGGCGGCCAGCTCGGCCACGCGGTCGGGTTCCTCGCACAGCTGCCGGCCCGTCGCCAGGAGCTGGGCGGGACTGTTGCCGAGCCAGCGGCGCCGCAGATCCTCCCCGTCGGTGAGGCCCTCGTCGATGCCCGAGGCGTCGCCCTCCCCGGGCGGCTCCATGGCCTGGATGGCGTCCCAGACCTCGGCCAGGTCCATGACGGCGAGGGCGTCCCTGAGCAGCTTCACGCGCTGCTGCTGCGGGACGGAGATCTGGGCCGGACCCGATGCCATGAGGGTGAGCGAGGCGAACGGGGAGGCGTCGAGCAGAACGGCGGCCCTGGCGATCTGACCGCCGAGGGAGTGTCCGAGGAGATGCACGGGCGCACCGATGGCGCGCGCCTGCGCGAGCACGTCCCGCGCCAGCTCGCTCTGCGCGTACGGCGCCTCGTCGTCCCGGGGCCCGGGGGACTGGTACTGCCCCCGCCCGTCGACGGCGACCGTCCGGTACCCGGCCTCCGCGAGCAGGGGCTGCACGACGATGAAGTCCTCTTTGCTCCCGGTGAAGCCGGGGAGCAGCAGGGCGGTCCCCTTCACTCGCGTAGTCGCCGCGTCCGCCATGAGCACGGCGAACTCCCCGCGCTCCGTGGCGAGCGTGTGCGCCCGGACACCGGGAGGCGGGACAAAGCTGGGGGGACGGCTCATGGTGGGGAGGTTACCGGGCGGTCGGGGGACAGCGAAGGCGGGGCGGGTGACGCCTGGGTGCACGGGGCGGCGAGAACCAGGGGGGAAAGAACGGCGGGAGCGAGAGGAACCGACGAGAAACGCCGATGGCCCGCCCCGGCGTGGGGGCGGGCCATCGGCGTTTTCGCCGTCTCAGCCTTCGGCCGTCCGGGCTCAGCCCTCGGCGGACTGGGCGGCCTTGCGCGTACGGCGGCGCGGCTTCGTCTCCGCGTCGTCCGCCTGCGCCGGGATCTCCGCCTCCACGGCAGCCGCCTTGCGGGTCCGGCGCCGGGGCTTGGCCTCGGTCTCCTCGGCCGTCTGCGCGGGAATCGCGGCTTCGGCCTCGGCTTCCGTGGTCTTGCGGGTGCGGCGGCGCGGCTTGGCCTCCGCGGCCTCCGCGGTGTCGACGGCGACCGTTTCGGGTGCGGCTTCCGTGGTCTTGCGGGTGCGGCGGCGCGGCTTGGTCTCCGCGGCCTCCGTCGCTTCCTCGGCGGGCGCCGGAGCCGTTTCCGTGGCTTTACGCGTACGGCGGCGCGGCTTGGCCTCGGTGGCCTCCGCGGTGTCGACGACGGCCTCGGCCGTCTTGCGTGCACGTCGCGGCTTGGCCGGTGCCTCGCCCTGGACCGTGTCGACAGCGGCCTCGGCGGGAGCCGGAGCCTCTTCCGTGGTCTTGCGGGTGCGGCGGCGCGGCTTGGTCTCCGCGGCCTCCGCGGCCTCCGCGGTGTCCACGGCGACCGTTTCGGGTGCGGCTTCCGTGGTCTTGCGGGTGCGGCGGCGCGGCTTGGTCTCCGCGGCCTCCGTCGCTTCCTCGGCGGGCGCCGGAGCCGTTTCCGTGGCTTTACGCGTACGGCGGCGCGGCTTGGCCTCGGTGGCCTCCGCGGTGTCGACGACGGCCTCGGCCGTCTTGCGTGTACGTCGCGGCTTGGCCTCGGTGGCCTCCGCGGTGTCGACGGCGACCGTTTCGGGTGCGGCTTCCGTGGTCTTGCGGGTGCGGCGGCGCGGCTTCACCGGCTCGGCGGCGTCCACCGCGTCCACCACCGCTTCAGCGGCCGCCGGCACCGCCGGCACCGCCGGCTCCACCGTTTCGGTCACCGTCACGGCCTGCTCCGGCGCCACCCCGGCGCGCGTGCGACGGCGGCGGCGCGGCGTGCGCGGCTCCACGGCCCCGGTCGTGTCGTCCAACGTGTTCGTGACCTCCGGCTCGCCCGTGGCGGTCAGGGCCTCGGTGGCGGCCGGCGTCTCCAGCGTCGCGCCGCCTCGCGTACGACGGCGGCGGCGCGGCGTACGCGCCGGACGCTCGCGTTCCGCGGACGGGGCCGAGGCGCGGCGGCCGCGCGGCCCCCGACCACCGGTCTCGCCGAGGTCCTCCAGTTCCTCCGCCGCGAGCCCCGCGCGCGTGCGCTCCGAGCGCGGCAGCACGCCCTTCGTGCCCTCGGGGATACCGAGGTCGGCGAAGAGGTGCGGCGAGGTGGAGTAGGTCTCCACCGGGTCGTTGAAGCCCAGCTCCAGCGCCTTGTTGATCAGCTGCCAGCGCGGGATGTCGTCCCAGTCGACGAACGTGATCGCCGTACCCGACGCGCCCGCGCGGCCCGTACGGCCGATGCGGTGCAGGTAGGTCTTCTCGTCCTCGGGGGACTGGTAGTTGACGACGTGCGTGACGCCCTCGACGTCGATGCCGCGCGCGGCCACGTCGGTGGCCACGAGCACGTCCACCTTGCCGTTGCGGAACGCCCGCAGTGCCTGCTCGCGTGCGCCCTGGCCCAGGTCGCCGTGGACCGCGCCCGCCGCGAAGCCGCGCCGCTGGAGCTGCTCGGCGATGTCGGCCGCCGTCCGCTTCGTACGGCAGAAGATCATCGCCAGTCCGCGGCCCTCGGCCTGGAGGATGCGCGCGACCATCTCCGGCTTGTCCAGGGAGTGGCCGCGGTAGACGAACTGCTTGATGTTCGCGACCGTCGCGCCCTCGTCGTCCGGCGCCGTGGCACGGATGTGCGTCGGCCGGGACATGTAGCGGCGGGCGAGACCGATGACCGCGCCCGGCATGGTGGCCGAGAACAGCATGGTCTGGCGCTTCGGCGGCAGCATGTCGATGATCTTCTCGACGTCGGGCAGGAAGCCCAGGTCGAGCATCTCGTCGGCCTCGTCGAGCACCAGGCACTTCACGTGCTTCAGGTTCAGCTTCTTCTGGCCGGCCAGGTCCAGCAGGCGGCCCGGGGTGCCGACGACCACGTCGACGCCCCTCTTCAGGGCCTCGACCTGGGGCTCGTACGCCCGGCCGCCGTAGATCGCCGTGACCCGCACATTGCGCACCTTGCCCGCGGTGAGCAGGTCGTTGGTGACCTGCGTGCACAGCTCGCGGGTGGGGACGACGACGAGCGCCTGCGGGGCGTCGGTGAGGTCTTCGGGCTTCGCGCGGCCCGCCTCGACGTCCGCGGGGACGGTCACGCGCTCGAGGAGGGGGAGGCCGAAGCCGAGCGTCTTGCCGGTGCCGGTCTTGGCCTGGCCGATGACGTCAGTGCCCGAGAGGGCTACGGGGAGCGTCATCTCCTGGATGGGGAAGGGATGGATGATGCCGACGGCTTCCAGGGCCTCGGCCGTCTCGGGAAGGATTCCGAGTTCTCGAAAAGTCGTAGTCAGGGTGCTGCCTCTTCTGTGTGTGCGGTGCGAGGCGAGCGCGGGGGTCGTGACCGTGCCGGATGACGTCGGCCGCTTGGGGGACGGGCCTGTGGCACGGGACCACGCCGACGCTCGAGCGCTCGTACCGCTGAGGGTCTCCCTCCGGGGGCCGTACGCACGCTGGCGTACGGATGAGGAGGGCTGTCGGGTCGGAGCCGATCGGGCCACCGACCGGGCATCCTCATACATGCGGCCCGTCGAGATACGTCAACGTACTCAGCAGGCGCATTACCACCATACCCCGGAATCACGCACACGCGATGGCCGATTCGGTCACGTAGTCGTCGTCACACTGCTTGACCGAGGCCTTCCGGGGCGCGGTGAGCGGGCTATTGTGCGCTTCATGACCACGCCTGACAACGCCCCCGAGGCATCCGCCGAACCCACCGGAGTCGCCGCCCAGGACTGGGCGACCGCCTCTGTCGACCCCCACTACCGTGCCGCGGTCGTGGACCTGCTCGGCGCCCTGGCGTACGGGGAGCTGGCGGCGTTCGAACGGCTCGCGGAGGACGCGAAGCTCGCGCCCACGCTCGCGGACAAGGCGGAGCTGGCCAAGATGGCCTCCGCCGAGTTCCACCACTTCGAGCAGATCCGGGAGCGGCTGACCGGGATCGGCGTGGGGTCCACCGAGGCGATGGAGCCGTTCGTCGCGGCGTACGACAGCTTCCACAAGCAGACGGCGCCCTCGGACTGGCTGGAGGGGCTCGTCAAGGCGTACGTGGGCGACTCGATCGCCAGTGACTTCTACCGCGAGATCGCGGCGCGGCTGGACGCCGACACGCGCGGGCTCGTGCTCGCCGTGCTGGACGACACCGGGCACGCCGGCTTCGCCGTCGAGAAGGTGCGTGGCGCGATCGACGCCGACCCGCGGGTGGGCGGCCGGCTCGCGCTGTGGGCACGGCGGCTCATGGGCGAGGCCCTGTCGCAGTCCCAGCGCGTGGTCGCGGAGCGGGACGCCCTGTCGACCATGCTCGTCGGCGGCGTCGCGGACGGCTTCGACCTCGCCGAGGTCGGCAGGATGTTCTCGCGGATCACCGAGGCGCACACGAAGCGGATGGCGGCCCTGGGCCTGGCGGCCTGACGGCGGCGTGGCGCGGGCCTCGGGGCCCGAGCGAACGCGGCGGCGGTCCCGGTCATGGTCACCGGGCCGCCCGAGCGTGTCGTCGCAGTCGCAGTCGCAGTCGGAGCCTGGGGCGGAGCCGGAGCCGGTGGCGGGGTGGGCGTGGGCGCCGATCTCCGCGGTGTCCCCCGTCTCCCCGGTCTCCTTGGTCTTCCCGGTCTCCGAGGTCTCCCTGGTCTTCCCCGTGTCCGGCCTCAGGCCGTGGCCGACCGGCGCCGAAACCGCTCCGCAGGCCGCAGCAGCAGCGACAGCGAGGCCGCGGAGACGACCAGGGCGCCCATGAGGATCACCAGGAGGCCCACGGCGCCCAGGGCGCTACGGGTGACGAAGGCGCCGAAGAGGGCACCCGCCACGCCCGTCGGCAGCACCAGGGCCCGGGCCGGCAGCCGGTGGGGCAGCCGGTGCGCGGCGACCCAGGCCAGGGCCAACCCGAGGACGGCGGAGCCGAGCGCTTCCAAGAGCATGAGTGGTTCCCTCTCGCAAGGCTGCTGCCAGGGCATATCGGTCGTAGCCGGTCCTACCCCCGGCGCGCGGAACACAATCATCCACTGTGTGCGAGATGTGCTCCATCTGTGCACTCCGCATCCGGGTGCGAGGCCGCCGGGACCTGTGCGGCGGGCGTGAGAAAGGGGCCCGGCGGCGTGCGCCACCGGGCCCCTTCCCTGCTCCGTTCGGATCTACAGCGTGCCGAAGCCCACCTTGCGGGGGGCCGTCTCGCCGATCTCCACATAGGCGAGGCGGTCGGCCGGGACCAGGAGCTTGCGGCCGTGCTCGTCCACCAGGCTCAGCAGAGCCGACTTGCCGGACAGCGCCTCGGCCACGACGTTCTCCACCTCTTCGGCACTCTGACCGCTCTCCAGAACGATCTCGCGGGGCGCGTGCTGCACGCCGATCTTGACCTCCACGACTTTGTCCCTCCGACGGTCAGTGATGTGCGCGGCCGTCCGCGCCGTACCAGCACACATTAGCCCGGTGAGGGGATCTGCACGCTCTGCCCCTGAACGCCAGGAGCGAACAGCCGACGGGAACAAACGCGCGTGCGGCCCCACCCGGTGCCGTCACACGGTCCGGCTCGGTGCCGTCACACGGCTCCGCTCAGCGGTGCCCGCGCGGTCCCGGTCAGTGGTGCTGGTCGTTGCCGTGCAGCGGGAAGCCCGCGATACCCCGCCAGGCCAGGGACGCCAGGAGCTGCACCGCCTGGTCGCGCGGCACGCTGTGGTCGCTGTGCAGCCAGGAACGCGCCACGACCTGGGCGAGACCGCCGAGCCCGGAGGCCAGCAGCATCGATTCGGCCCGCGACAGGCCGGTGTCCTCGGCGATGACGTCGCAGATCGCCTCCGCGCACTCGAGGGTGACCTTGTCGACGCGCTCGCGCACGGCGGGCTCGTTCGTCAGGTCCGACTCGAAGACCAGCCGGAACGCCCCGCCGTCGTCCTCCACGTACGCGAAGTAGGCGTCCATGGTGGCCCGGACCCGCTGCTTGTTGTCCGTCGTCGACGCGAGAGCGTTCCGCACGGCCTGCAACAGCGCCTCGCAGTGCTGGTCCAGCAGGGCCAGATAGAGGTCGAGCTTGCCGGGGAAGTGCTGGTAGAGCACCGGCTTGCTGACGCCCGCGCGCTCGGCGATGTCATCCATCGCCGCCGCGTGGTAACCCTGCGCCACGAAGACTTCCTGCGCGGCGCCCAGGAGCTGATTGCGTCGGGCACGGCGCGGCAGGCGAGTGCCCCGCGGGCGCGCCGCCTCTGTCTGCTCGATGGCTGTCACGCCGCCTCCCAAGATCGTCCACATGCGGTGTGCGCCGCGCCGCCATCGTACTTTTCGGTAACCGTGGTGTGCGCGGTGCGAGCGCAGAATTTCACGGACCGGACGCCGGCGAAACCCGTCCTCGGCGTCCCGGACACCGACGGGCCGGGCGAATCGCCTCCCCGGCGCTCGCCGACGCCGGGCGGTCCCGCCACCTCGCGCACCCCTCCTCTTACCTCGCGCACGTCTTCTCTTACCGCGCGTGACGGTCGTGTGCGTCCTGCCTCGCGTGACGGCCCTGCGCGGGGTGCTCGTCCGGTTCCACGTGGTCGCCCGGTCCGAGAGGGGTTCGTCCCGTCCCACGCGATCGTCCTCTATGCCTCACCGATGCCGATGCCGATGCCGATGCCGATGCCTGTACCGATACCGATACCGAACCCGATCGTGTGGTCCCGGGTGCTCACCGATAGTCGTCCTCGTCAAGGGAGATGACGCGTTTCTGCTCCACGAGGTCCGCCACGTTGGCGCGCAGGACCTCCTCCTCGGTCAGCGGCTCGTCCCGCTCGGGGGCGAGTTCCCGGTGCTGTTCGGCGGCGTCGTTCACCGGGGCCTCCACGTCGAGTTCGTCGAGGTCCGTCTCGTCGTCCTCGAACGTCTCGGGCTCGGTGGGGTCTGCGGCCATGGTGGGCTCCCTTCCCAGAACTCCTGGAACGTTCTTGAAGAGGCAGGGTCCACATGCGGGTGCCCTGTTATGAGCCTAGGAGACACCCGAATCGGACGCTATGTGTGCTGACGGCGCTCTTCGGGGCGGGCCGACAGGGTGCGGGGGCCGGAGTGCCGGGCCCTTCCGTTTGTGACAGCGAACACAGGAACCACGATGTGATCGTCTCGTAACATTGCCGCATGTCTTCGACCGAGTTGCCGTCCGTCCCGGCCGCCAATGCACTGCCGAAGGTGACGCCCGTCCGGGTCGAGGAGGGCGAGCGGCTCAGGACGGTGGGACTGCCCGGAATCACGCTGACGGTGCGGTCGAGACCGCCGCGGCGCGAGGGGCTGGCGCCCGCGCTGTACGTCCACGGGCTCGGCGGCTCCTCCCAGAACTGGTCGGCCCTGATGGTGCTGCTGGACGGGCTCGTCGACGGTGAGGCCGTCGATCTGCCGGGCTTCGGCGACTCCCCGCCGCCCGACGACGGCGACTACTCCGTCACCGGGCACGCGCGCGCGGTCATCCGCTATCTCGACGCGAGCGGACGCGGGCCCGTGCACCTGTTCGGCAACTCGCTGGGCGGGGCCGTCGCCACGCGCGTGGCGGCCGTACGGCCCGATCTCGTCCGTACGCTCACCCTGGTCTCCCCGGCGCTTCCGGAGATCTTCGTGCAGCGCGGCGCGGTGCCCACGGGGCTGCTGGCGCTGCCCGGGGTCGCGGCCCTGTTCACCCGGTACACCAAAGGCTGGACGGCCGAGCAGCGCGTCCGCGGAGTCACGGCGCTGTGCTACGGCGACCCCGGGCGCGTCACCCCGGAGGGCTTCCGCGCCGCGGTCGAGGAGATGGAGCGGCGGCTGCGGCTGCCGTACTTCTGGGACGCGATGGCACGCTCGGCGCGCGGGATCGTGAACGCATACACGATGGGCGGACAGCAGGGTCTGTGGCGCCAGGCGGAGCGGGTCCTCGCGCCGACTCTGCTGGTGTACGGCGGCCGGGACCAGCTCGTGTCGTTCCGCATGGCCAAGCGTGCGGCGCACGCCTTCCGCGACTCCCGGCTGCTGACCCTGCCGGAGGCGGGACACGTGGCCATGATGGAATACCCGGAGCTGGTGGCCCGGGCCTTCCGGGAACTCCTCGCGGACGCAGGCGAGTTGACCGCGGACGCGGGCGACCGCGACGGTGGCGGGGTACGAGGCGGAGTCGAGTCCGGCGGCGCCGGGGCGGGGAGCTGAGGCGCGGCGTGGGACGGCACAGCCGCAAGGGGCGGGGCGACAAGAGGGGCACGGGCTCGGACAGGGGCGCGGTCCCGGGCATACCGGCGCCGGCCCCGTCGGCCTCCGGCACGAGACCGACGACGGCCGGCCCGGCACCGACGACGGCAGGCACGAGACCGGCGACCGTAGGCCCGACACCCACGACGGCAGGCCCGGCACCGGCGACCGTAGGCCCGACACCCACGACGGCAGGCCCGGCACCGGCGACCGTAGGCCCGACACCGACGGCAACCGGCGCAACACCGTCGAAAACCGGGACCACACCCCCCAACCCCCGGCCGGCGCCCGGTGCGCCAGGACCCCGGGACGCGACGGCACAGGGCCGGGTGCCCGCGGGGCCGGCTTCTCAGCGAGGCGCGCGCCGCGCGGCCGAGGGCACTCCTGCGCGGGGCGTCCCGCGTGTCGCGGACGGCACCCCGGCCCACGGCATGCCCCGCGTCCCGGCCGACGGTACGCCCGCGGACGGCACCCGTGCCGTCCGCGGCGGTCACCCCCAGCAGCGTGAATCCGGCGGCGGCTGGGGTGAGTTGGGAAGCGGGACCGGGTCCCAGGCGGCGCCCGCCGGGCGCTCCGCGCCCCGGGTGCCGCGCCAGCGGAGGCAGTCCGGCCCCCGCCAGGAGTACCTCGACGCCTTCGACCAGGGCGCCCCAGACCAGGGCGACAACGTCTTCGTGCCCCGCCGCGAAGGCGCCGCCGCCCGTACGCCCCGCACCCGTGGCCGCGCCCCCGGGGCGGAGGAGGCCCCCGCGACGGCCGAGGACGGCGCGGAGTCCCGCGGCGGATCCCGCAGGGGCCGTACGTTCGCCGGTATCGCCGCCGGCGCCGTCATCACCGCGCTCGCCGTCGTCGTCGCCAGTCAGTTCCTCGGCGGACAGGACGGCGCCTCCGCGCGGTCGGCGTCCGCCACCGGCCAGGCCCGCGACACCCACGGCGCCGGCGTCGGTGGCGACAGCACCTCGACCCCGTCCGCCTCGCCCAGCGCGACGCCGCTGACCTACGACCAGGCCATGGGCCGGACCTACCCGCTCAGTGCCACGCTGAAGGGCTCGGGGGTGTTCTCCGCGGTCCCCGGCTCGGCGGAGGCGCCGGGCCGGGGGCACCGGTACACCTACCGCGTGGATGTGGAGAAGGGGCTCGGCCTCGACGGCCGGCTCTTCGCCGAGGCCGTCCAGAAGACCCTCAACGACGACCGCAGCTGGGCCCACCACGGCGCCCGCACCTTCGCGCGCGTCTCCTCCGGCAAGCCCGACTTCGTGATCACGCTCGCCAGCCCGGGCACCACCGCAGCCTGGTGTGCGAAGTCCGGCCTGGACACGACGGAGGACAACGTCTCCTGCGACTCGGCCTCCACCGACCGCGTGATGATCAACGCCTACCGCTGGGCGCAGGGCTCGACCACGTACGGTGACAGAATTCACGCCTACCGGCAGATGCTGATCAACCACGAGGTCGGCCATCGCCTCGGCTACGGCCATGTCACCTGCGACAAGGACGGCGAGCTGGCCCCGGTCATGCAGCAGCAGACCAAGTTCCTCGACCATGACGGAATCCACTGTCTGCCCAACCCCTGGCCGTACCCCAGGAGTTGACAGGCGCCGCTTCCGTCGCGTTGACACGCGGGGAAAGTTCCTCCATATTTCTTCGCATGTCGCACCGTCACGCCCCCGTTCGCGCCGCCATCGAGCTGGCGCTCATCGGCGTGACCTCCTTGTGCGTGGCCGACATTCACTGTCGCTGACGCCCCGCCTCCGGCGTGAGCGTCGCGTTCTCACCACTCTGTGAATCCCCGTGAACCCCTGCGGACTCCCTGACCGCACGGCTGCACGGATGCCGACGACCTGACGCCGGGGCTGACGTCTGCCCTTGTCCGTCTCATTCCTCGTCAATCCGTCTCGCATGTCGGGACACCCTCCGAGAGGTCGTCAACTCCGATGCGTCAACCGTCCGTCATAGCGCGCCGCGTGGCAGCGGCATCCGTAGGCCTGGTCGTGGCAGCGGGCGCCGTCGCCTGCGGGCCGAAGGACAGCGATGCCAAGGGCGCCGGTGGCGACTCCACGCCGCACAAGGGCGGCACACTGACCGTCCTGAACTCCCAGCCGCAGCAGGACTTCGACCCGGCGCGCCTGTACACCTCCGGCGGCGGCAACGTGCCCTCCCTGGTGTTCCGCACCCTCACCACGCGCAACCGCGAGAACGGCGCGGCCGGCGCCAAGGTCGTCCCGGACCTCGCCACCGACACCGGTCGCCCGAACAAGGACGCGACCGTGTGGACGTACACCCTGAAAAAGGGCCTCACCTACGAGGACGGCACCCCGATCACCTCGGCCGACATCAAGTACGGCATCGAGCGCTCCTTCGCCCCCGAGCTCTCCGGCGGCGCGCCCTACCTGCGGGACTGGCTGGCCGGCGCGGCCGACTACCAGGGCCCCTACAAGGACAAGAAGGGTCTCGACGCCATCGAGACGCCGGACAGCCGCACCCTCGTCTTCCATCTGAACAAGCCCGAGGGCGAGTTCCCGTACCTGGCGACGCAGACGCAGTTCGCGCCCGTGCCGAAGGCCAAGGACACCGGCACCAGGTACGAGGAGCACCCCGTCTCGTCCGGCCCCTACAAGGTCATCACGAACGAGAACGACGGGGAGCGGCTCGTCCTGGAGCGCAACCCGCACTGGTCGGCGTCGACGGACGCCGAGCGCAAGGCCTATCCCGACCGGATCGACGTACGGTCCGGGCTGGACTCCTCGGTGATCAACCAGCGCCTGTCCGCGTCCCAGGGAGCGGACGCCGCCGCGGTCACCACGGACACCAACCTCGGCCCGGCCGAACTGGCCAGGGTGACCGGCGACAAGGACCTCGCCTCACGCGTCGGCACCGGTCACTTCGGCTACACGAACTACCTGGCGTTCAACCCCACGGTCAAGCCGTTCGACGACGTCAGGGTGCGGCAGGCGGTCGCGTACGCCCTCGACCGGTCGTCGGTCGTCAACGCGGCGGGCGGCTCCTCGCTGGCCGAGCCCGCGACCACCTTCCTGCCCGACCAGAAGTCCTTCGGCTACACGCCCTACGACCTCTTCCCGGCCGGCAGGACGGGCAACCCGGACAAGGCGAAGGAACTGCTGAAGCAGGCCGGACACGCGAACGGGCTGACGATCACCCTGACCCACTCCAACAGCAAGGACTTCGAGACCAGCCCGGAGATCGCGACCGCGGTCCAGGACGCGCTCAAGAAGGCCGGCATCACCGTCAGGCTCCAGGGCCTGGAGGAGAACGACTACAAGGACAAGATCCACAACGTCACGACGGAGCCCGGTCTCTTCCTCGCCCACTGGGGCGCCGACTGGCCGTCCGGCGGTCCCTTCCTCGCCCCGATCTTCGACGGCCGGCAGATCGTCAAGGACGGCGCGAACTTCAACACCGGCCTGCTGAACGACAAGTCGGTCAACGCCGAGATCGACGCCATCAACAAGCTGACCGACCTCGACGCGGCCGCCGAGCGCTGGGGCGCACTGGACCGGAAGATCGGCGAGCAGGCCCTCGTCGTGCCCCTGTTCCACCCCGTCTACAAGCGCCTCTACGGCAAGGACGTCAAGAACATCGTGATCAGCGACTGGACCGGTGTGCTGGACATCTCGCAGGTCGCGGTGAAGTAGCGCCGTGAGCGAGGCACTTGTCGCCGCCCAGGCTCCCGGGACGGACACACCCGTCCCGGGAGCCTCGGGGGCCCTTCTGTTCTGGCGGCGGCTGCGGGCGCAGCGCGCCGCCCTCGTCGCGGCGGCCGTCGTCGCGCTGCTCGTCCTGGTCGCGCTCGCCGCGCCGCTGCTCACCGCGATCGAGGGCCAGGACCCGACCACGTACCACCCCGCACTCGTCGACTCCGCGCGCGGCGGCGTCCCCGTCGGGTCGTTCGGCGGCATGAGCGCCGACCACTGGCTCGGCGTCGAACCGCAGACCGGACGCGACCTGTTCGCGCGGCTGGTGTACGGCGCCCGGGTCTCTCTCGGAGTCGCGCTCGCGGCGACCGCCGTCCAGGTCCTCATCGGGGTCGTGGTCGGTGTCGCCTCCGCCCTCGGCAACCGGTGGGTCGATCAGCTCTTGAGCCGGGCCACCGACATCATCGTGAGCATGCCGCTGATGATCATGTCACTGGCGCTGCTCGCGATCGTGCCCGCCGGCTTCCCTCGGCCCGTCCTCGTCACCCTCGTCATCGGCCTGATCGCCTGGGGCAACATCGCGAAGATCGTGCGCGCGCAGACGCTCACCCTGAAAGGGCTCGACTACGTCGCCGCCGCCCGGCTCAGCGGCTGGGGCACCTGGCGGATCGCCCGCCGTGAGCTGCTGCCCGGCCTGGCGGCGCCCGTCATCACCTACGCGGCCCTGCTCGTCCCCATCAACATCACCGTCGAGGCCGCCCTGTCCTTCCTCGGTGTCGGCGTGAAGCCGCCGACACCGTCCTGGGGGCAGATGCTCACCGCCGCCGACGTCTGGTACCAGGCGGCGCCGCAGTACCTGCTGCTCCCGGCGGGCGCCCTCTTCGTCACCGTCCTCGCCCTGACCGTCCTCGGTGACGGCGTGCGCACGGCCCTCGACCCGCGCGCCGCCTCCCGGCTGCGCGTCGGCACCGGCCGCAGGCGCGAGAACCGGGCGGGCGAGAAGAAGACCGAGACGGGGACCGGGAAGGGGGCGGAAGCATGAGCGGCTTCGGCGGTTTCGTCCTGCGCCGCGCCGTCGGCGCCCTCGTCACCCTGTTCGCCATCTCGGTGATCGTCTACGTCGTCTTCTACGTCACCCCCGGCAACGTCGCCCAGATCACCTGCGGCCCGCGCTGTTCACCGGAACAGGTGCACCAGGTCGCCCAGCAGCTCAGACTCGACGAGCCGCTCCTCGTGCGCTACGGGCACTTCCTCCAAGGCCTCCTCGTCGGCCAGGACTACTCCACGGGCACATCGGTGGAACACTGCGCGGCGCCCTGTCTCGGCCTCTCCTACCAGAGCGACCAGCAGGTCACCAGCCTGATCCTGGCGAAGCTCCCGGTCAGCCTGTCGCTCGTGCTCGGCGCGATGGTGCTGTGGCTCGTCCTGGGCGTGGGCACCGGCATGCTCTCCGCCTGGCGGCGCGGCAGGCCCACCGAGCGGGTGCTCACCGGCATCACCCTGGCGGGCACCGCCACGCCCGTCTTCGTCATCGGCCTGGTTCTCATGATCGTCGTCTGCGGCGAGCTGCACCTGCTGCCCTTCCCGCAGTACGTCGCCCTCACCGACGATCCCGAGCAGTGGGCGTGGAACCTGCTGCTGCCGTGGCTCTCCCTCGCCCTGATCGAGGCCGCCACGTTCGCCCGGCTGACCAGGGCGTCGATGCTGGAGACGCTCACCGAGGACCACATACGGACCTTCCGCGCCTACGGCGTCGGCGAGCGCGCGGTCATCGGACGGCACGCGTTGCGCGGCGCGCTCGCGCCCGTCATCGCGCTGAACGCCAACAACGTCGGCTCCGCCGTCGGCGGCGCCGTCCTCACCGAGACGCTCTTCGGACTGCCCGGCATCGGCCAGGAACTCGTTGAGGCGGTGAAGGTCGTCGACCTGCCGGTGGTCGTCGGCATGGTCCTGGTCATCGGCTTCTTCGTGGTCGTCGCCAACGCCGTCGCGGACGTGCTGTACGCGGTGGCCGACCGACGGGTGGTACTCGTATGAGCCTTGTGGAAGTGACGGATCTGACCGTCGGGTTCGGCGACCTGCGGGCCGTCGACGGGCTCTCCTTCCGGCTGGCGAAGGGCGCCGCGCTGGGACTGGTCGGCGAGTCCGGCTCGGGCAAGTCCACCGTCGCGGCGGCCCTGCTGGGGCTGCACCGCGGCACGGGCGCCCGGCTCGGCGGCTCGGTCCTCGTCGCCGGCACCGACGTACAGCGGGCGCCCGAGGGCGAACTGCGCGGGCTGCGCGGCGGGAAGGCCGCCATGGTCTTCCAGGACCCGCTGTCCTCCCTGGACCCGTACTACGCGATCGGCGACCAGATCGCCGAGGTGTACCGGGTGCACACCCGTGCCTCCCGGCGCGCCGCACGCGCGCGTGCCGTCGAGGTGCTGGACCGGGTCGGCATCCCGGACGCGGCACGGCGCTCCCGCGCACGCCCGCACGAGTTCAGCGGCGGCATGCGCCAGCGCGCCCTGATCGCCATGGCACTCGCGTGCGAGCCCGAACTGCTGATCGCCGACGAGCCGACCACCGCGCTGGACGTGACCGTCCAGGCCCAGATCCTCGACCTGCTGCACACCCTGCGACAGGAGACCGGGATGGGGCTGCTGCTGGTCACCCACGACGTGGGAGTCGCCGCCGAAAGCGTCGACGAGGTGCTCGTGATGCGCCACGGCAGGGCCGTCGAACACGGCCCGGTCGCCACCGTGCTGGGGGAGCCCCGCGAGGAGTACACACGGGAACTGCTGGGCGCGGTGCCGCGCGTCGACGCGCCCCGCGTGCGCGCGGGAGCCGCCTTCGACGAGGTCGTCATCGAGGCGTCGGGACTGCGGCGCGAATTCGGGCGCGGCAGGCGGAGATTCGCCGCCGTGGACGACGTGTCGCTCACGGTACGGCGCGGCGAGACCCTCGGCATCGTCGGGGAGAGCGGCAGCGGGAAGACCACCCTGGGCCGCATGCTGGTCGGGCTGCTGGAACCCACGGCCGGCGAGATCCGCCATGACGGCGCGGTGCGCTCCGGGGTGGACCCGGCCGTACAGATGGTCTTCCAGGACCCCGTCTCCTCCCTCAACCCCCGGCGCAGCGTGGGCGAGTCGATCGCCGACCCGCTGCGGGCGCGCGGAGAGCGCGAAGAGAGGCGCATCAGGGGGCGCGTAGGCGAACTGCTGCGGCGTGTGGGGCTCGACGAGACGCACTACGACCGCTATCCGCACGAGTTCAGCGGCGGACAGCGCCAGCGCGTGGGCATCGCGCGGGCACTCGCCGCCGACCCGCGCGTCATCGTCTGCGACGAGCCGGTCTCGGCGCTCGACGTCACCACCCAGGCCCAGGTCGTGGCCCTGCTGGGCGAACTGCAACGCGAACTCGGGCTCGCACTCGTCTTCGTGGCCCACGACCTCGCCGTCGTGCGCCAGGTCAGCGACCGGGTCGCGGTGATGCGGCGCGGGCGGATCGTCGAGTACGGGCCCGCCGACGAGGTCTACGACGCACCCCGTGAGGCGTACACGCGGCAGCTGCTGGCAGCCGTCCCGGCGCTCGACCCCGCGGTCGCCGCCGAACGGCGCGCCGCCCGGAAGGCGCTCGCCACGGTGTGAACCGCGCCCCGCGGCCGGCCCGGCCCCGGGCCGGCCGCCACACGGAGAAGCACGGCCGCGCGAACTGACACGAGCGAACGCGGTCCGCGCGCGAAAGTTACGACCGTTCACCCCTTTTGGTGGCGCGATGGACAACCGTCCGTCGCGCCACCCCCTTGTCCGCTTACGTTCGTCCCGCTGCGAGCCGCCGGCACAACGGCGGCTCCCCAGACGGGAGATCGGGGGTGCACTCGTGCGCATCGGACTGCTTACGGAGGGTGGCTATCCGTATGTGAGCGGTGACGCCAGGCTCTGGTACGACCGCCTCGTGCGCGGACTCGGGCAGCACGAGTTCGACATCTACGCGCTCAGCCGCACCGAGCGGCAGGAGGCCGAGGACCGGCTCCCGCTGCCGCCGCATGTCGGCCGGGTACGGACGGCCCCCCTGTGGACCGCGCGGGACGACGGGGCAGCCCTCGGACGCCGGGCGCGACGCCGGTTCGCCGAGGCATACGCCGAACTGGCCGCCGCCCTCTGCACCGCACCCGAACCAGGGTCGCCGCAGGACACCCCGGGATCGGCGGGACCCGAGGCGGACCGTTTCGGCAGTGCCCTGCACGCCCTCGCCGAACTCGCCCGCGACGAGGGCGGGCTGACCGGCGCCCTGCGCTCCGAGGCCGCCGTACGCGCACTGGAACAGGCCTGCCGCGCGCCGCGCGCCCTGCGGGCGGCGCGCACCACGCGCGTCCCCGAACTGCTGCGGACAGCCGCGCAACTGGAACGCGCCCTGCGCCCCCTCTCGCTCGACTGGTACGAGGACGACGCGCTCGGCTCGGCCGACCTCTGCCACGCCACCGCCGGCGGCACCGCGGCCCTGCCCGGACTGCTCGCCCGGCACTTCACCGGAATCCCGCTGCTCGTCACCGAGTACGGCGTGCCCCTGCGGGCGCACTACCTGGGGACCTCGCGCGAGACACCCCCGGCGGTGCGCGCCCTGCTCGCCTCCTTCCACCGCCTGCTGGCCGCCGAGGTCTACCGCCGGGCCGCCTGCATCACCCCCGGCAACATCCACGCCCGCCGCTGGCAGGAACGCTGCGGCGCCGACCGCGACAAGCTGCGCACCGTCTACCCCGGCATGGAGGCGGCCCGCTTCACGGAGGTGGGCGAGGCGGCCGACCGCGCGGACCCCCGCACGCTGGTCTGGGTCGGCCGCGTCGAACCGGCGAAGGACCTGATCTCCCTGCTCCACGCCTTCGCCGAGATCCACAGGGAGGAGCCGCAGGCCCGGCTGCGGCTCGTCGGGGCCCCGGCGGGCGCCGAGGGCACGGCCTACCTGGGGCACTGCCGGGCGCTGGCCGCCCAGCTCTTCCCCGACGAGGCCGACGGTGTCCACGACGTCGGTGACAACCCGGTGTCCTTCGAGGACATCGGCGGCCCGGAGCTGCCCGGGCTGCCCGAGGCATACGGGGCGGGGGCGGTCGTCGTCCTGTCGAGCGTCGTCGAAGGCTTTCCGATCGGCCTGGTGGAGGCCATGTTCTGCGGCCGGGCGACGGTGTCCACGGATGCGGGCGCCGTGGTGGAGGTCATCGGCGGCACGGGACTCGTCGTCCCGCCGCGCAACCCGCGCGCACTCGCCGAGGCGTGCCTGGCGCTGTTGCGCGACCCCGAGCGCCGCGAGCGCCTCGGCGCGGCCGCCCGCGCCCGAGCCCTCGAACTGTTCACCGTGGAACAGAACGTCACGGCGTTCCACGACCTCTACCTGGAGGTCGTCTCACATGCGCCCGTCCGGCGCGTACTCGTGGACGGCACCGGCGAACCCCTGCCCTTCGGCGTGCCGGCGGAGGCCCATCTGCCGGGCCACTGGACCGCGCCGCGCCTGCCGCGCGGCAGACCACGCTGGGCGTCGGCGCCGGGCGAGCCGACGGCACCCGTACGCGCGACCGGCCTCCAGGAACCCGTCCCGGCCGCGGGGGGCGCGCGATGAGCGACGTGGGAGAACTCGACCGCCCCGGGGCCCCGGACAGCCCCGGCCCCTTCGACGCGGGGTCCTGGGAAGCCCTCACCCCCCGGCCGCACAGCGACCGGGCCCCCGGGCATCAGGCCTCCCGGGACCCCGCTCCCCACGCGGCCGGCACCACCGGCCCCCCGTCTCCCCACGACACGGACCCGGCGCGCAGGCCCGCCGGGCGCCGTGGCGCCGTCGACCCCGTCAAGGCCCTCATGCACCGCCACCGTGACCTGTGCGAGCGGGCCGTCGACCCCCTGGAGATCGCGGCCGGTCTGGAGGCCCACGGCCTCACCGACCGGGTCGCCGCACGCTTCCGGCACCGGGACGTGTTCTCGCTCGCCGAGGAGATGTACGCGCGCGTACCCCGCGACGGCGACCAGCCCCCACCGCCGGGCGCCGCGGCGGACGCCCCCCGCGAGCCCCGCGCCTGGGCCGTGCTGGCTCTGCTCCCGGGCGCCCTGGGCACGGCCACCGTCATCGGGCTCCGGCTCACCGACGGCAGGCTCCGCCTCGCCGCCGCCGCACTCGGAGCCCTCGCCGTCACGCTCGGACTCCGCGCGGCCCTCGCCCGCGGCCCCCTGCGCGTCCCCGTCCACCGGGCACCCACCGCCCCGCGCGCGTGGACCTGCTGGCTCCTCGCCTACGCACTGCTCGGCGACAGCCTGCTGCGCGCCGCCCTGGACGGCGGCCCCGACGGCCCCGTGGCCCCGGCCACCGCCCCGGTCCTCGCCCTCGCCCTGGGCTGTGGGCCGGCCGCCTGGTGCGCCCGCCTCTTCGCCCTGCGCGCCCGCCGCAGGCTCACCGCCAGCCGGGGTCTTGAGGACTTCACCTCGTCGGTCACCCCCCTACTCCTCGGCACCGTCGCCCTCTTCCTCTGCGCACTGACCGCTCTCCTCGCGCTGTGCGCGGCCCTCCTCCACGAGCCCGCCGCCTACGCCGGGGCCGGCGCCCTGGGCGTGCTCCTCCTGCTCGCCCGGCTGCTCACCGCCCACGGCTTTCGCCGAGCCCCGGCCGCCGCCCTCGGCGCCGCGACCGCCGCCGAGGCGACCGCCCTGGCCACGGTCTTCGCCGGCCGGCTCCCCAGCTGCGGATTCCTGGCCACCCCGGTGCGCACCCTGACCGACACCCTCGGCACGAACGCCGTCCCGGCCCTGGCCTGCGCCCCCGTCGCCCTGGCCCTGCTGGTCCACGCGACCCGCACCCTGACCCGGGCCTCGGCCCATGCCCGGCCCCCCGGATCACCCTGAGCCCCGCCCCTGGCATCCCCACCCGTCTCAGGCCCGGCCCACCAACGCCCCACCGCCGACGTCACAAGCCGCCACCGCTGCCCGGGACCCGCTCCCGCTCATGTTCCTCCCGCGGAGCCGACACCGCGGGCCCCTCTCATCCCACGGCACCACCCCTGAAGGAGAACGCCAGATGATCACCTCCCGAACCGGAGAATCCGCCCCGGGAGCCGCCCGATGAGGGTCCTGCTGATCGGAGCCAACGGATACCTCGGCCGCTTCGTCGCCGACCGGCTGCTCGCCGACCCGGCCGTGCAGCTCACCGCCCTCGGCCGCGGCGACGACGCCGACGTACGGTTCGACCTCGCGTCCGGCAGCCCCGGCGCACTCACCCGCTTCCTGGACGCCGTGCACCCCGGGGTCGTCATCAACTGCGCCGGGGCCACCCGCGGCGGCGCCCGTGAACTCACCCGGCACAACACCGTCGCCGTCGCCACCGTCTGCGAGGCCCTGCGCCGCAGCGGCTGCGGGGCACGCCTGGTGCAGATCGGCTGCGGCGCCGAGTACGGGCCCAGCCAGCCCGGCTCCTCCACGGCGGAGGACGCCGTCCCGCGTCCCGGCGGGCCCTACGGCGTCAGCAAGCTCGCCGCCACCGAACTCGTCCTCGGCTCCGGGCTGGACGCCGTCGTGCTCCGGGTGTTCTCGCCCGCCGGGCCCGGCACGCCCGCCGGCTCCCCGCTCGGCCGCCTCGCCGAGGCGCTGCGCCGCGCCATGCAGTCGGGCGACGGCGAACTCAAGCTCGGCGGCCTCGGCGTGCAACGCGACTTCATCGACGTACGCGATGTCGCCCGCGCCGTCCACGCCGCGTCCCTCTCCGCCGCCCAGGGCGTGATCAACATCGGCGCCGGCCGCGCCGTGCGCCTGCGGGACGCGGCCGCCGTCCTCGCCCGGGTCGCCGGCTACGGCGGGACCCTGCACGAACTCGACGGACCCCCCGGACCGATGCGGCCGTCCATCGGCCACCCCCGCACCGAACCGGAGCACTCGGCTCCGGTCGCCTACCCCTACCCGGACGGCTGCGGCAGCTGGCAGCAGGCCGATGTGCGCACGGCCCGCGACCGGCTCGGCTGGCGGCCCCGGATCAACCTCGAGGAGTCTCTCGCCGACATCTGGATGGAGGCGGCATGCCGCATCTGACCAGCACCACCGCGAGCACCGCGAGCACCGGTCTGGGCGCCGGACTCGGCATCCCCGGGTATGCGCACCCCTTGGTCGCCCCCATGGAATGGGGTGCGCTCACCCGTCCGGGCACCCCGGTGCACTGGGCCGTCCTCAAGGTGGGCAGCGGCCCCGGTACCCGCCCCGACCCGCACTGTCTGGAGGCCACCGGACGCCTGCACACCGCGGGCGTCCGTGTTCTCGGTCACCTCGACGTCGTCCAGGGCACGCGGCCCTTCGGCGAACTGCTCTCCGAGGCACACCGCCATCTCGACTGGTACCGCGTCGACGGCTTCCTCCTGGACCGGTGCCCGACCGAACGCGCCGCGCTCCCCGAGGTCCGCCGCCTGACCACCACCCTCCGCGCACTCCTCGGCCACGGGCACATCGTCCTGGGACACGGCACCCACCCCCATCCCGGATACGCCGAGACCGCCGACCAACTGGTCACCTTCTCCGGCACCTGGAGCGACTACCGCTGGTCGCAGGTGGCCGAGTGGACCGCCGATCACCCGCCCGAGCGGTTCTGCCACTTCGTGCACGGCGTGCCGCGCGGCCACCTCGACGAGGCGCTGCGCATCGCCCGCTGGCAGGGCGCCGGGACGATCTGGTTCACCGACCGCACGATCCGCGGCGGGCGCACCGACCCCTGGGAGACCATGCCCGGCTACTGGGACGACATCGTCTCGCGCCTCGGAACGGGTGTCTCGGAATGAAAAAGGGCGTGGCAGTGTTACGAGGAGAACAACCGTAGTGATCGACCGACCAACGGAGTCCCCGTGTCGCTGCCACCCCTGGTCGAGCCGGCTGCCGAGCTCACCGTAGACGAGGTCCGCAGGTACTCGCGCCACCTGATCATCCCCGATGTCGGGATGGACGGGCAGAAGCGGCTGAAGAACGCCAAGGTGCTCTGTGTGGGCGCCGGCGGTCTGGGCTCGCCGGCCCTGATGTACCTGGCCGCGGCGGGCGTGGGAACGCTCGGCATCGTGGAGTTCGACGAGGTCGACGAGTCGAACCTGCAGCGGCAGATCATCCACAGCCAGGCCGACATCGGCCGCTCCAAGGCCGAGTCGGCGCGCGACACGGTCAAGGGCATCAACCCCTACGTGAACGTGATCCTTCACGAGGAGCGGCTCGAGGCCGACAACGTGATGGACATCTTCAGCCAGTACGACCTGATCATCGACGGCACCGACAACTTCGCGACCCGCTACCTCGTCAACGACGCGTGCGTGCTGCTGAACAAGCCGTACGTATGGGGCTCGATCTACCGCTTCGACGGCCAGGCCTCCGTCTTCTGGTCGGAGTACGGTCCCTGCTACCGCTGCCTGTACCCGGAGCCCCCGCCGCCGGGCATGGTCCCCTCCTGCGCCGAGGGCGGCGTCCTCGGCGTGCTGTGCGCGTCCATCGGCTCCATCCAGGTCACCGAGGGGATCAAGGTCCTCACCGGCACCGGCGAGCCGCTGGTCGGCCGACTGATGATCTACGACGCCCTGGAGATGCAGTACCGCCAGGTCAAGGTCCGCAAGGACCCCAACTGCGCGGTCTGCGGCGAGAACCCCACCATCACCGAACTCATCGACTACGAGGCCTTCTGCG
Source organism: Streptomyces sp. NPDC002513 (assembly GCF_053595355.1). Taxonomy (NCBI): domain Bacteria; kingdom Bacillati; phylum Actinomycetota; class Actinomycetes; order Kitasatosporales; family Streptomycetaceae; genus Streptomyces; species Streptomyces sp. NPDC002513. The sequence goes on from NZ_JBSFXK010000002.1 coordinate 235,979, forward strand.
GCGTCGTCTCCGAGGAGGCCCAGGCGGCGGCCGCCGACTCGACGATCACTCCCAAGCAGCTCAAGGAGTGGATCGACGACGGCGAGAACATCGAGATCATCGACGTCCGGGAGCCGAACGAGTACGAGATCGTCTCCATCCCGGGCGCCCGGCTGATCCCGAAGAACGAGTTCCTCCTGGGCGCGGCCCTGGAGAACCTGCCGCAGGACAAGAAGATCGTCCTGCATTGCAAGACGGGTGTCCGCAGTGCGGAAGTCCTCGCCGTCCTGAAGTCGGCCGGCTTCGCGGACGCGGTGCACGTCGGCGGCGGCGTCATCGGCTGGGTCAACCAGATCGAGCCGCACAAGCCGGTGTACTGATCCCCTTCCGGCTGACCGGCAAGACCGCACAGGCCCACGGCTCTGATCAGTTCGGACGCCGTGGGCCGTGTCGTCGCCGGTCGGCCTCGGGACCGACGGCGCGGGTCCCCAGTGCGGGCAGGTCCATCCCGGGTGCTCCCTGGGACCGAGGCTCGTCGGGCCCTGTCGATCGCTCGCCGTCAGGGGCAGACCTTGCCGTCCCTCGGGACCGCGCCGTTCAGAAGGTACGCGTTCACGGTCGCGTCCACGCACGCGCTTCCGCTCCCGTACGCCCCATGGCCCTCGCCCTTCCAGGTGAGTTCGACACCGACGCCCTTGCCCAAGCCGTCGGCCATCTTGCGGGCGCCCTCGTACGGTGTCGCCGGATCCCCGGTGTTGCCCACCACCAGTACCGGAGCGGCTCCCGGCGCACTGACCTCCGGGTGGTCGAACTGTCCGGCCACCGGCCAGTCGTGGCACCAGCCGGCCGTGTCCCAGCCCAGGAAGTCGCCGAACACGGGCGAGATCCTCTCGAACTCCGGCAGGAGCGCCTTCACCTGCTCGGCCGTCGGCCGCTGTCTGTCGTCCAGGCACGATATGACCCGCTGTGAGTGCGTCATCGTGCCGTAGTGCCCCAAGGCGTCGCGGTCGTTGTACTCGTCGGCCAGCCGCAGCAGCTCCGAGCCGTTGCCGCTCTGCGCCGAGGCGAGGGCGCTGGTGAGGACGGGCCAGCTCTCCTTGCTGTAGAGCGGCAGCACGATGCCGGTGAGAGCCAGGGTCTGGGTGAGCTTGCGTCCGGACGCCGTCGGCAGCGGCTTGGCGTCGATCCGCTTGAGCAGGTCCGCGATCTTCTGGGAACCCTGCTGAGGGTCCTGGCCCGTCGACCTCAGGTAGTCGTCGAGCGCGCGCTGGAAACCCCGGGTCTGGTTCTTCGCATGGCCCACGCTGTCGGCGGTCGGGTCGACCACGGCGTCCAGCACCAGGCGCCCCACGTGCTGCGGGAACAAGTGGGCGTACACACCGCCCAGTTCGGTGCCGTACGAGATGCCGACGTAGTGCAACGCCCGGTCGCCGAGAACCTGGCGCATCAGGTCCATGTCGCGCGCGGTGTCGGTCGTCGACACATGAGTGAGCAGCTTGCCAGCCGCCCGCGCACACCCCTTGCCGAAGTCGGTGGCGTCATCGAGGTACGCCGTCACCTCGGCGGTGTCGTCCGGTGTGGCGTCGACGGCCTCGGCCGCCTGGATCGCCTTGTCGCTGCGGCAGCGGATGCCCCCGCTCGCGCCGACTCCGCGCGGATCCCAGCTCACCAGGTCGTAGCGCTCATGGAGTCGGGAGGCCACGCTCGCGTACGACGGCATCATCGAGATGCCGGAGCCGCCCGGCCCGCCGAAGTTGAACAGGAGCGAGCCTATGCGGCTGCCTCCGGTCGCCTTGGACCGGATCAGCGCGAGACCGATCGTCTCACCGTCCGGCTCCGACCAGTCCAGTGGCGCCTTCAGCGTCGTGCACTGCCAGTCGCCACCCGGGGCCGAGACGCCCGCGCAGCTGCTCCAGGTGAGCTTCTGGGCAGTGAGCGAGGCGGGCAGTGCCGGGGACTCGGCCTTCCGCGGTGCCGGCGCCGACGCAGCGGAACGGCCCTTGCCGTCGTCCGCGCTCGAGCCGGACGAGCCGCTCCCGCAGCCGGTGATCAGCAGGGCGGCCGCGACCGCGGCCGTCCACCGTACGACACGTGACATGTGCACCCCCCTCATCAGCTCTCCGCACGGAGCAGCGGAGAGCGGTCAGGCCATAGTAGGCGGATCGAGCGCAGCCCATGACGGCCTGTGGAAAACAGTCTGACCTGCACTTTCTCCTCCGAACGCCGTGTCGGCCGGGGCCAGGGCCCGCAGTGCGGGGGACCGGTGGGAGCGGAGGTCCCCGTCCCGGGGAGCCGCCGGGTTCACGAGCAGACGGTGCCCGCCGCGGGGACCTTGCCGTTCAGCAGGTAGGCGTTGACGGCGCTCTGCACGCACTTGTTCTTGCTGTCGTACGAACCGTGCCCCTGGCCCCTGTACGTCAGCTCGACGCCGACACCGCGCCCGAGCGCGTTCACCATTTTCTTCGCCCCCTCGTACGGGGTCGCCGGGTCGCCGGTGTTGCCGACCACGAGGATCGGCGGGGCGCCGGGGGCGCTCACGTCCGGGTGGTCGGCGGCCCCGGCCACCGGCCAGTTCGTGCAGCTGATCAGGCCCCAGGCCAGATACTCGCCGAACAGCGGGGAGGCGGCCCGGAACTGCGGCAACCTCGCCTTCACATCGGCGACGGTGTAACGAGGCTTCTCGTCCGCGCAGTTGATCGCGATGTTCGCGGGGACCAGATTGCTGTACTGGCCGCTCTCGTTGCGCCCGTTCATCGAGTCCGACAGCGCCATCAGCAGTCTGCCGTCACCCGCGTACGCCTGTTTCAGGCCATCGGTCAGATATCCCCAGAAGTCCTTGGAGTACAGGGCCTGCGCGATGCCGCTGGTGGCGGCGGTCCGGGTCAGACGACGGGGGAAGATGCCGGGGAGCGGCTTCTGGTCGAGGCCCTTCAGCAGTTTGGCGATCCGGTTCTCGACGTCTCGCGGGGTGCTCCCGACCGGGCAGCCCCCGCTCTTGGCGATGCAGTCCCGGGCGTAGTTGTCCAGCGCGAGCTGGAAGCCCTTGGCCTGCCCGAGCGAGGCCTGTACCGGGTCCGCCGTCGGGTCGACGACCGCGTCGAGGAGAGCCCGTCCCACGTTCTTGGGGAACAGGTGTGCGTAGACGGCGCCGAGTTCGGTGCCGTACGAGATGCCGAAGTAGTACAGCTTGGTGTCGCCGAGGGCCTTGCGCATCAGGTCCATGTCGCGGGCAGCGTCGGTGGTGCGCACATACGGCAGGACCCGCCCCGAGTGCTGCTGGCAGGCCCGGTTGAACTGCCTGGTGTTGTTCACGAAGGTCTGCTGCTCGGCCGTGTTGTCGGGTGTCATGTCCTGCTGGAAGTACGCGTCGAGCTGCTGGTCGTCCTCACACTTGACGCCCGCGCTGCGGCCGACCCCGCGCGGGTCGAAGCTCACCAGGTCGTAACGGGTGCGCAGGGTCTCGTAGTCCGGTGCGAAGGCGGGCAACGCGGTGACCCCGGAGCCGCCCGGGCCGCCGAAGTTGAAGACGAGGGACCCGATCCGTTTGTTCGGGGGGCCGCTGGCCTTCGCCCGGATCAGCGCGATCCCTATGGTGCCGCCGGTGGGGTCGTTCCAGTTCAGCGGCGCCTTCATGGTCGCGCACTGCCACCGGCCGCCCTTCGGCAGCGGAGCGGGGGCACTGCCGCCGCCCTCCGACTCGGACGGCGCGGGGCAGTCCTTCCAGATCAGCTTCTGACTCGACAGCTCCCCGTCCACGAAGCCGCCGGCGCAACCCGCCATCAGCGAGGGCAGGACGACGGCGGTGGCGGTGAGGGCGGCGGCGCGGATGCGGAGTCGGTTCGGCATGCTCCCATCGTGGGGCCGTGCCGGGCGGAGCGCTCGGGGCGGGGGCCGTGCGGGTGAGTGGCCGCTTTTGCCCCGGACCGCCCCCACGACCTGCGCGAGGGCGGCCGGCACCGACCGCGTGAACCCGGCTGGAGGCTGGCGCGTGCGGGTGCCTGCGCGTGGGCGGGCGGCCTTCGCGCGCGTGCCCGGTGAGCGGCCTTCGCGCGCGCCCGGCGGGCTCACCTGTCCGGAGCGCTTCCCCGCGCGCTCGGCGATTTTTCAGAGCGCTTCCTTGCGTGAAAGGTGGTTGAAGAACAGCCACCCCGGCAGCACCGGCAGCCACAGCGTCAGCAGCCGGTACAGCAGCACCGCCGGAGCCGCGACCTCTTTGGGCAGGCCGACGGCGATGAGACCCACCGTGAGGGTGGCCTCGACCGCGCCCACGCCGCCGGGGGTCGGGGCGGCCGACCCGAGCGCGTTGCCCGCCAGGAACACGACCGCCACACTGGCCAGGCTCAGCGAGGTGTGCTCCTCATGCCCGAACGCCCGGATCGAGGCGTCCAGGCACATCACGAAGCACGCGGTCAGCAGCAGCATGCCGCCGATGCCGGTGACCAGCTTCTGCGGCCGCTGCAGCACGTCGAGCATGCGCGGCACGACACCGGCGAACAGCGACCTCACGCGCGTGACGACGAACTTCCGCAGGAACGGCACGGACGTCACCACCAGGACGAGCACCGCGACCGTCAGCAGACCGGCGATGACCGTGCGGGACGGCGACAGGGACGGAGTCTTCTCGGTGCCGGTGAGATAGCCGAACGAGAGCAGCATCAGCACATGGCAGCCGAGCCCGAACAACTGCGAGGCGCCGACGCTCGCCACCGCCAGCCCCGGCCGCACCCCCGCCCGCTGCAGGAAGCGCGTGTTCAGCGCCACACCGCCGACCGCCGCGGGCGCCACGATCTTCACGAACGACCCGGCGACCTGCGCCGCCACGGCGCGCCAGAACGGCACCCGCTCGGGCACGAAGCCGAGCAGCGCCATCGCCGCCGCGACGTAGCTCAGCGCGGAGAAGAACACGGCCGCCGCCACCCAGCCCCACTGGGCGTTGGCGAAGAGCGTGCCGAACTCGATATGCGTGAGCTGAGTCAGCAGGAAGTACGCGCCGATGGCACCGGCGATGAGACTGATCAGCGTGCGCGGCCGCACCCGCTCCAGGCGGGCCGGCTCGACCGGCGCCTGGGGCCTGATCCGCAGCACCTGGTGGCGGATCTGGGTGAGGAGATCCTCCTCGCGAGCCTCCTCCAGCGCCTCGTCGATCGCTCGTTTCTCGGCCCGCTGCTCGGCGCGTACGGACTTCTTGTCGGGCTTGTCGAGGACGACCCCGGTGGCGTCGCCCGCCTCCGCCGCGCGGACCAGCCTCGCCTGCCGCGAGGCCTCCAGGACCGCGTCCCGCTCGCGGTCGGCCCGCTCCCGGGCCAGTCTTCGCAGCGTCGCGCGCGTGGAGCGCGTCAGTGCGATCGGCTGCAGCATGGGCAGGCAGTCGGCGACCGCGTCCGGGCCGAGCACGGCGACCGCAGAGGCCACCGCCCGTTCGGCACCGACCCGCAGCCCGAGCGTGGCCAGCAGCTGCGCGATGTCCATCCGCAGCACCAGATCGCCGGCCGCGATCTCGCCACTGCGCAGGTCGGTCAGGATGACGGTGCCGGAACGATCCACCATGAGGGCGTCACCGGCGAGCCGGCGGTGCGCGATGCGCCGCGACTGCAGCGCCCGCACCTGGTGCCAGGTGTCGTGCAGCAGCCCGTCGGTGATCTCCTCGTCGGCCAGCTGGTCCAGCGTGCGGCCGCCGGTGTGCTCGTAGACGAGCATCACCGCGTCGGGGCCCAGCTCGGAGGTCGCGATCAGCCGGGGTGCGTTGACGCCGGCCGCGATGGCCGCGTACGCGAGGAGCGCCTCCTGCTCCAGGGCCTGGCGCAGCGACTGCAGGCTGCGGCGGGTGGTGATCCCGCGCAGCGTCAGCCGCCGCCACACCCGGTAGAAGAAGCCCTGGGCCTGCTGCTCGCGGTCGACGACCGTGACGTCCAGGGGCGGGCCGTCCTCCAGCGTGACGAAGTAGCGCCGGCCGCGGTCGCCGTTCTCCGTCGTGTCGGGCATCTCTTCGCGCGCCGCGCTCACGGGGCGGAAACCCACGGTGCGCAGACCCGCCATCAGGGTCCGCCCGGTGGGCTGCACATTCGGCGAGCCGACCGCGTACAGCGTCCCCGCCGCGACGCTCCAGCCGATCAGCACCGTCAGGATGATGGAGAACGGTGTCGTGTAGCCGGTGACCAGCATGGAGAAGGCGTCGAGCAGCAGCACCACCCACAGCACGGCGCGCCAGCGCGGTCTGCGTGACATGCCCACCGCCGTCATATAGGCGATGACGGGCGCGAGATAGCCGTGCACCGGGTCGGTCAGGACATGGACGTCGCTGGGGGAGGGCTGGGTGAGCGCGTCCTGGATGGAGGGCGGTGCGGCCTTGGCGACCCACAGGTCCGTGGCGAGTGTCACCCCGTGGGCGAGGACCGCCGCGAGGACGCCGTCGGCGATGCGCAGACCGTCCCGCTTGATCAGCCGTTCGATCGCGAAGGCGACCGGCACCAGCAGGATCGCGATGCTCGACGCCAGACCCGCGAACTTGATCAGTGCATCGGGTGCCTGTCCCGTGCCCTTGTTGATGTCCTGTTCGAGACCCGAGGTGGTGCCGTGCGCGAACGCGGCGATGGCGAGCACCACCACGATCCCGAGGATGCCCACCAGGAGCCGCATCAGGTCGGAGGGACGGTGCACGCGCGCGGGGAGCAGCGGCTCGTCGCCCTCCACCTCGTCATGGGGCACGCCGGCACCGCCCGCGTGCGGGGCGGACGGCTGCCGCACGTCGTCCGCGCCCCGCCCGGTGTCCTGCCCCCGGCCCTGCGCGTCCGTCCGCGGCCCGTCGTGCTCGTGCGCCTTCTTCAGCGCGTCCTGCGCATCCCGCGTCTCCTGTGGGTCCTCGCCGGTATCGCGGCCCCCGGCGGCGGTGTCCGGGCGCGACGAACCCCCAGAGGTGCCCTCCGCTCCGCCGGGGTGCACGCCCTGTTGCTTCATCGTCTCTTCTTGGTCTCGTATCACCAGTCACCGCCCGCACGATCGTGGCATGCCCACCCGACACACGGGGGCATCAGGGTGCAAATGCGGGGGCGCACAGTCTGCCCGAAGTACCGGGCCGGGGCGAGGGCTGCGCCCGGCCGCTCTCTCCTCACATTGTCGGTGGCGTCGGGCAGGATGGGTCGGATGAGCGAGCAGAGTCTTCCGGTGGACGCCCTGCCGGAATACGCGGAACGGGTCCTTGACCTGGCCGAACGCATTCCGCCAGGGCGTGTCATGACGTACGGGGACGTGGCCGAGTGGCTTGCGGAGGGCGGCCCGCGCCAGGTGGGCCGTGTGATGGCCCTCTACGGGGGAGCCGTGCCCTGGTGGCGGGTGGTCCGCGCCGACGGCGCGCTCCTGGCGGGCCACGAACTGGACGCCGTCGGCCACTACCGCGACGAGGGCACCCCGCTGCGGGAGGCCGGCCGTGCGTCCGAGGGCCATCTGCCGCGCCTGGACATGAAGCGTGCGCGATGGGACGGCCACGCATGCGCGGAAGGTCACATCTGACAGCTTCCGCCATCGGACGCCCCGGACGGGACGCCATGACCCGTTCGGGGGAAGCGCGGCACGTCCGTGACATGCCGTACGTTCGTGCGGTGAGGGACAGGAGTGACCGGAGGGACCCCCGGGAAGAAGGGGAAGCCCTCCTTCCGGGACCTTCCCGGGCGTAGCGTCAACGGCGCGCGTCCCCCTCAGCCCGCCCGCGGCCACCGCCCGTCCCACCCGACGGTCCTCCCACCCGCGGCCCGACCACCACCCCCCGACGACGGCACCCCGCGCCGACAGTGACAAGCCCGAGCACGACCACCAGGACCGGCGAACCACGTGAGCTCCTCTTCCTCCACCAGACGCCTGCCGCACCCCCCGGTGCGGCAGGGGAGCCGTGGCGCTTACCGACTGGTGCGTACCCCGCCCGTCCAGGTGGATCCCCCTCGACTTGACGCAACACAGCGCGCCGTGGTTGACCACCGGGCCGGCCCCCTGCTCGTGCTCGCCGGCCCGGGCACCGGCAAGACCACCACGCTCGTGGAGTCCGTCGCCGCCCGGATCGCCCACGGCGGCGACCCCGAACGCATCCTGGTGCTGACCTTCAGCCGCAGGGCCGCCGTCGACCTGCGCGACCGCATGGCGCTGCGCACGGGCGCGGCGCACGCCCCGCAGGCCACCACGTTCCACTCGTTCTGCTACGCCCTGGTCCGCGCCCACCAGGACAGCGACCTCTTCGTCGAGCCCCTGCGGCTGCTGTCCGGCCCCGAGCAGGACGTGGCCGTGCGGGAACTGCTCGCCGGGCAGCCCGACCTGGAACGCCTCGGCCTCGCACATGTCCGCTGGCCCGACGAACTGCGCGCCTGCCTCACCACGCGCGGCTTCGCCGACGAGGTGCGCGCCGTGCTGGCCCGCAGCCGTGAACTGGGCCTCGGCCCGGCGGCCCTGCGCCACTTCGCCCGGCGCATAGGCCGCCCCGACTGGGAGGCCGCCTCCGCGTTCCTCGCCGAGTACCTGGACGTCCTCGACCTCCAGGGAGTGATCGACTACGCGGAGCTGGTCCACCGCGCGGTGCTGCTGGCCCGCCGCCCGGAGGTCGCCGAGCGACTGGCCGCCCGGTACGACGCGGTCTACGTGGACGAGTACCAGGACACCGACCCGGCGCAGGTCCGGTTGTTGCGGGCCCTCTCGGGCGACGGGAGGACCCTGGTGGCCTTCGGCGACCCCGACCAGTCGATCTACACGTTCCGGGGCGCCGACGTGGGCGGCATCCTGGACTTCCCGCGCACGTTCCCCCGCCCCGACGGCACCCCCGCACCCGTGCACGTCCTCACGACGTCCCGCCGCTCCGGCGCCGCCCTCCTCGCCGCCACGCGGCTGCTCACCCAGCGCATGCCGCTGACCCGCCTCCCGGCGGACAAAGTGCGCGCCCACCGGGAACTCACACCGGTACGGGACGGCGGCCGCGTCGAGGTCCACACCTACCCCACGCCCGGCACGGAACTGGACAACATCGCGGACATCCTGCGCCGCGCCCATCTGGAGGACGGCGTCCCCTGGAGCGAGATGGCCGTCCTCGTCCGCGCCGGGGCCCGCACCATCCCGACGGCCCGCCGCGCTCTCACAGCCGCCGGGGTACCCCTCGACATCGACGGAGACGACCTGGCGCTGCGCCACGAGCCTGCCGTGACACCCCTGCTGACGGCGCTGCGTGCGGTGGCCCGGGCGGAGGCCGCGCGAATCCGTCCTGGGGAGGACGCGCACGGCCGTCCCGGGGAGGACGCGTATGACCGCCCGGACAGGGACGCGCACGGCCGTCCGGAAGAGGACGCGCACGACCATTCGAACGAGGATGCGCACACCCGCCCGGAAGAGGCGGCGCAGGACGTGGCACGTACCGACTCCGGAGAGGCCGCGCCGGGCGCGACGCCCACCGGGGTCTGGCTCGACACCGAGACCGCGCTCACCCTCCTCACCTCCCCCCTCGGCGGCATGGACGCCGCCGACCTGCGCCGCCTGGGCCGCGCCCTGCGCGAGGAGGAGCGCGCCGCCGGCAACCCCGTACCACCGCCCTCCGACCAACTCCTCGCGCGGGCCCTGGCCCAACCGGAGCGCCTGGTGGCGCACGACCCCGCGTACGCGCGCGGAGCCCAGCGGCTGGGCGCGCTGCTCAGGAAGGCACGGGAACTGCTCGCCGGCGGCGGCACGGCCGAGGAGGCCCTGTGGGAGCTGTGGGACGGCACGCCATGGCCCAAGCGCCTGGAGAGCGCCTCCCGGCGCGGCGGCGCCGGGGGCCGTAACGCCGACCGTGACCTCGACGCCGTATGCGCCCTGTTCGCGACCGCGGCGCGCGCCGAGGAGCGCACCGGCGGCCGGGGCGCCCTCAACTTCCTGGAGGAGATCGAAGCCCAGGACATCGCCGCCGACACGCTGACCCGCCGCGCCGTGCGCCCCGACGCCGTACGTCTGCTGACCGCCCACCGCTCCAAGGGCCTCCAGTGGCGCCTGGTCGTCGTCGCCGGCGTCCAGGAAGGCCTGTGGCCCGACCTGCGCCGCCGCGGCTCCCTCCTGGATGCCGACCGCATCGGCCGCGACGGACTCGCCGAACCCCTCACCCCCGGCGCGCTGCTGGCGGAGGAACGACGCCTGTTCTACGTCGCCTGCACACGCGCGCGTGACCGCCTCGTCGTCACCGCCGTGAAGGCCCCCGCCGACGACGGCGACCAGCCCTCCCGCTTCCTCACCGAACTCGGCGTCGAACCCAGGGACGTCACCGGCCGCCCGCGCCGCCCGCTGTCCGTCGCCGCGCTCGTCGCCGAACTGCGCGCCACGACCGTCGACCCGCGCGTTTCCGACACCCTCAGGGAGGCCGCCGCCCGCCGACTGGCCCGGCTCGCCGCGCTCGCCGACGACGACGGCCGGCCCCTCGTGCCCTCCGCGCACCCCTACCGCTGGTGGGGCATGTGGGACCAGACCCAGAGCAAGGTACCGCTGCGCGACCGCGACCAGCCCGTGGTGCTCTCCGGCAGCGCGCTCGACCAACTCGCCCACACCTGCGCCCTGCAGTGGTTCCTCGGCCGAGAGGTGAAGGCCGACGCACCCGCGACCGCCGCCCAGGGCTTCGGCAACGTGGTGCACGTCCTCGCCGACGAGGTCGCCTCCGGACACACCCCCGCCGACCTCGACGTCCTCATGGAGCGCCTCGACTCGGTGTGGAACGCGCTCGCCTTCGACGCGCCCTGGAAGTCCGCGCAGGAGAAGCACAACGCGCGCGTGGCGCTCGAACGCTTCCTGAAGTGGCACGTCGACTCGGGCGGCCTCCGCGCCGGGCGCACCCCGGTGGCCAGCGAGCACGACTTCGACGTCACCCTCGCGGCGGGCGACTACCAGGTGCGCATCCGCGGCTCCATGGACCGCGTCGAGTCGGACGACAAGGACCGCGCCTACGTCGTCGACTTCAAGACCGGCAAGCAGGCACCCAGCGCCGCCGAGGTGGCCCGCCACCCGCAGCTCGCCGTCTACCAGCTGGCCGTGCGCGAGGGTGCCGTCGACGACGCCTTCGACGGCCTGCGGCCCGAACCGGGCGGCGCCGAACTCGTCCAGCTGAGGCAGGGCGCCGCCAAGAAGGACGGCGGCGACACCCTGCCCAAGGTGCAGGCCCAGGAACCCCTCGACGGACAGTGGATCGGCGAGCTGCTGGCCACCGCCGCGGGCAAGGTCCTCGACGAACGGTTCTCCCCGACCACCGGGCAGCACTGCACACACTGCGCCTTCCGCGCCTCCTGCAGCGCACGACCGGAGGGCCGCACCGTCGTGGAGTGACTACGGCGAGCGAGCACTGTGAGCACTCCGAAGGGGGCACCGGGCGAACACAGTGCGTGAGCGCCGGCGAGCGGGCACATCGGTGTGACCCACGGCACCCAACACGCCGACCAGCGCATCTCCCGTCCCGGCAAGCGATCCGGCGCCCCGCTGTCAGTGGCCACCGCTAGCCTCTCCGACGTGCCCGCCCGTATCAGCGACCCCGAGCAGCTCAAGGAGCTCCTCGGCATCCCGTTCACCCCGGAGCAGACGGCCTGCATCACCGCGCCGCCCGCCCCGCAGGTCATCGTGGCCGGAGCCGGATCGGGCAAGACCACGGTGATGGCGGCCCGCGTGGTGTGGCTGGTGGGCACCGGACAGGTCGCACCCGAACAGGTCCTCGGCCTGACCTTCACCAACAAGGCGGCCGGTGAACTCGCCGAGCGCGTCCGCACGGCACTGGTCAAGGCGGGCGTCACCGACCCGGACGCCATCGACCCCGACAACCCGCCCGGCGAACCCGTGATCTCCACCTACCACGCCTTCGCGGGCCGCCTGCTGACCGACCACGGCCTGCGCATCGGGCTCGAACCGGCCTCCCGGCTGCTCGCCGACGCCACCCGCTTCCAGCTCGCCGCGCGCGTGCTGCGCGAGGCCCCCGGCCCCTACCCGGCACTCACCCGCTCCTTCCCCGACCTCGTCAGCGACCTCCTCACCCTCGACTCCGAACTGTCCGAACACCTCGTACGACCGGACGACCTGCGCGCGTACGACGCCGCACTGCTGCACACCCTTCAGAGCGTCCGGCTCAGCAACGCCGACCTGCGCAAGGTCCCCGAGACGGCCGCCGCCCGCCGGGACCTGACCGAGCTGGTCGGCCGCTACCGCGCGGCCAAACGAGAGCGCGACCTCCTCGACTTCGGCGACCAGATCGCCCTCTCGGCGACCCTCGCCCGCCGCCCCGAAGTGGGCCGCATCCTGCGCGACGAGTACCGCGTCGTCCTGCTCGACGAGTACCAGGACACCTCGGTGGCCCAGCGCGTCCTGCTCGCCGGACTCTTCGGCGGCGGCACCGGCCACCCCGTGACCGCCGTCGGCGACCCCTGCCAGGCGATCTACGGCTGGCGCGGCGCGTCCGTCGCCAACCTCGACGACTTCCCCGAGCACTTCCCGCACGCCGACGGCCGCCCCGCCACCCGGCAGGCACTCAGCGAGAACCGCCGCAGCGGCGGCCGCCTCCTCGCCCTCGCCAACGACCTCGCCGAGCCGCTGCGCGCGATGCACGCGGGCGTGGAAGCCCTCCGCCCCGCACCCGGCGCCGAGCGCCACGGACAGGTCCGCTGCGCCCTGCTGCGCACCCACGCCGAGGAGATCGACTGGATCGCCGACTCCCTCGCCCACCTCGTGCGTACCGGCACCGCGCCCGGCGAGATCGCGGTCCTGTGCCGCACGGCGACCGACTTCGCCCAGATCCAGGGCGCCCTCGTCACCCGCGACATCCCGGTCGAGGTCGTGGGCCTGTCCGGCCTGCTGCACCTGCCCGAGGTCGCCGACCTCGTGGCGGTCTGCGAAGTCCTCCAGGACCCCGGCGCCAACGCCTCCCTGGTCCGGCTCCTCACCGGCCCGCGCTGGCGCATCGGCCCCCGCGACCTCGCCCTGCTGGGCCGGCGCGCCCGGCTGCTCGTGTCCCACGCGCGCGGGGACGCCGACGACGACCCGGACCGCCGGCTCGCCGCGGCCGTCGAAGGCGTCGACCCCTCCGAGGTGATCTCGCTCGCGGACGCCCTCGACACCTTCCTGGAACTGCCCATGGAGGCCGGCCGCGAGGACGACAGGCTGCCGTTCTCGCCCGACGCGCGCGTGCGGTTCGCCCGCCTCGCCACCGAGCTGCGCGAACTGCGCCGCTCCCTCGCCGACCCCCTGATGGACGTCCTGCACCGGGTGCTCGCCGTCACCGGCCTGGAAGTCGAGCTGTCCGCCTCCCCGCACGCGCTGGCCGCCCGCCGCCGCGAGACCCTGTCGAACTTCCTGGATGTCGCCGCGTCCTTCGCCGCCAACGACCAGGACGCCTCCCTGCTGGCCTTCCTCGGCTTCCTGCGCACCGCCGCCCAGTACGAAAAAGGCCTCGACAACGCCCTGCCCGGCGGCGAGAACACCGTCAAGGTCCTCACCGCGCACAAGTCCAAGGGCCTGGAGTGGGACGTCGTCGCCGTCCCCGGACTGGTCACCGGCACCTTCCCCAGCAGCCAGGGCCGCGAGAAGTGGACCGCCCAGGGCAAGGTCCTGCCCCACGCCCTCCGCGGCGACGCCGACACCCTCCCCGACGTCGAGTCCTGGGACTCCCGGGGCATCAAGGCCTTCCACGAGGCCATGAAGGACCACCAGCACACCGAGGAGCTCCGTCTCGGCTACGTCACCTTCACCCGCCCCCGCTCCCTGCTGCTCGGCTCCGGCCACTGGTGGGGCCCCGCGCAGAAGCGCCCCCGCGGGCCCTCCGCCTTCCTCCAGGCCCTCCACGACCACTGCGCCGCCGGATACGGCGAGATCGAGGCGTGGGCCGACGAGCCCGCCGAGGACGAGCAGAACCCCGCGCTGGACGAGGCCACCGCCGACCACGCCTGGCCGCTGCCGCTGGACGAGACGGCACTCGCCCGCCGGAGGGCCGCCGCCCAGACCGTCCTGACGCACCTGGACCGGATCACGTCGCAGACCGGCACCCACACCACCGCCACCCACGACCCGTCCGCATACGAGGACCCGGAGTGGCCGCCGCCACCGGACGACGAGGACCCCTACGGGCCGGACGACGAGGAGCACTACGGGCCGGATGGAGAGGACCACCGCGGTCCGCACGGCGAGGATCCTCACGAGCCGGATGACAAGGACCGCTACGGGCCGGACGACGAGGACCCCTACGGGCCAGATGACGAAGCCCCCTACGGACCGGACGACTCGACGAGCCACCGGCCGGCGGACCCGCCGACATCGGCACCTCACGCGCGCGTACCCCTGGACGCCCGCACCCCGACCGTCCCGCACGCCCGTCGGCCCCCCGCCGAGGACACCCCCCTACTCACCCCCGAAGAAGCCCGCACCGTCGCCTCCTGGGACCGCGACCTGGACGCCCTCACCGGGGAACTGCTGCGCGCCCGCACAGCCGTCACCGACGTACCCCTGCCGTCGTCCCTGACCGCCTCCCAGGTACTCCGGCTGGCCGCCGACCCCGACGGGCTCGCGCAGGAACTCGCACGCCCCATGCCTCGCCCCCCGCAACCCGCGGCGCGCCGAGGCACCCGCTTCCACGCCTGGGTCGAGGCACGCTTCGAGGAACTGCGCCTGCCCATGCTGGAGCCCGAGGAGTTGCCCGGCAGCGAGGCCGAGATCGCCGACGAACGCGACCTGGAGGCCCTCAAGGACGCCTTCGAGCGCACGCCCTACGCACACCGCACCCCCTACCGCGTCGAAGCCCCCTTCCAGTTCGCCATCGCCGGACGCCTCGTCCGCGGCCGCATCGACGCCGTCTACCGCGCGGACGACGGCGACGGGACCACGTACGAGATCGTCGACTGGAAGACCAGCCGCACCCGCAACGGCGACCCGCTCCAGCTCGCCCTGTACCGGCTCGCCTGGGCCGAACAGCAGAACGTACCCCTGGAGAGCGTCAAGGCCACCTTCCTCTACGTCCGCAGCGGCGAGATCGTCCACCCCGAGGGCCTCCCGGACCGGGCCGCGCTGGAGCGACTGCTGCTCGGCGAGCCCTCCCGCGCGGAACCGGCCGACCAGGAAACCGGCGCGGGCCGATAGGCTCGGGAGCATGAGCGAGACCCCGGACAGCGCTGTCCGCACGTACATCGACAACCACCGCGCCACCTTCCTCGACGACCTCGCGGAGTGGCTGCGCATCCCGTCGGTGTCCGCCCAGCCCGAGCACACGGCGGACGTACGGCGCAGCGCCGAGTGGCTCGCCGCCAAGCTCCGCGACACCGGCTTCCCCACCACCGAGGTCTGGCCCACCGACGGCGCCCCCGCCGTCTTCGCCGAGTGGCCCGCCGACGACCCGCAGGCACCCACGGTCCTCGTCTACGGCCACCACGACGTACAGCCCGCCGCCCGCGAGGACGGCTGGGACAGCGACCCCTTCACACCGGTGATCCGCGAGAACCGCCTCCACGCGCGCGGGGCCGCCGACGACAAGGGGCAGGTGTTCTTCCACACACTCGGCGTCCGCGCCCACCTCGCTGCCACCGGCCGCACCGCCCCCGCCGTGCACCTCAAGCTGCTCATCGAAGGCGAGGAGGAGTCCGGCTCCCCGAACTTCCGCACCCTCGTCGAACAGCACGCGGACCGGCTGACCGCCGACGCCGTGATCGTCTCCGACACCGGCATGTGGTCCGCGGACACCCCCACCGTGTGCACGGGCATGCGCGGCCTCGCCGAATGCGAGATCGTCCTGCACGGCCCCGACCAGGACATCCACTCCGGCTCCTTCGGTGGCGCCGTCCCCAACCCCGCCACCGCGGCCGCCCGCCTGGTCGCCGCCCTCCACGACCAGAACGCGCGCGTGGCGATACCCGGCTTCTACGACGGCGTCACCGACCTCACCGACCGCGAACGCGCCCTCTTCGCCGAACTCCCCTTCGACGAGGAACAGTGGCTGCGCACCGCGCGGTCCACCGCCACCCACGGCGAAAAGGGCTACACCACCCTGGAGCGCATCTGGGCCCGCCCCACCGCCGAGGTCAACGGCATCGGCGGCGGCTACCAAGGCCCCGGCAGCAAGACGATCATCCCGTCCTCGGCCATGGTCAAACTCTCCTTCCGGCTCGTCGCCGGACAGGACCCCGACCACATCGAGAAGGCCGTCCGCGCCTGGGCCGCCGACCAGCTGCCCGCCGGCATCCGGCACGAGATCACCTTCGGCGCGGCCACCCGCCCCTGCCTCACCCCCCTCGACCACCCCGCCCTGCAATCCGTCGCACGCGCCATGGGCCGCGCCTTCCAGCAGCCGGTCCGCTTCACCCGCGAAGGCGGCTCCGGACCCGCAGCCGACCTCCAGGACGTCCTCGGCGCACCCGTGCTGTTCCTCGGCATCTCCATCCCCTCCGACGGCTGGCACGCCCCCAACGAGAAGGTCGAACTCGACCTGCTCCTCAAAGGCGTCGAAACCGCCGCATACCTATGGGGTGACCTGGGGGAGAACTGGCGCGATGCCGACTGACGATCTCGCGGGCCGGACGGGCGGACACGCGGGCCACGGGGCACGGCACACTGGAAAGGCCGCCCCGCACGCCCAAGACCCGCCGCGCCCGGTCCCACCCCAGCCGAACGTCCCGGCTGAACCGACCGCCGAAACAACCGTTCCACCGGGGGAGTTGGAAACAACCGTGACCACATGGACCGACCACACCGCCGACCGGCCCATCTCGCTCACCGCCCCGAGCGGCATCGACCGGGCCGCCCACCACCGGCTCGACGAGGCATGGCTCGCCGCGGCGTGGAGCCACCCCACCACGCGCTGCTTCGTGGTCTCCGGCGGCCAGGTCCTCATCGACGAGACGCCCGACGGCCGCACCGAACTCGTCATGACCCCCTCCTTCGAGGCACCCCTCACCGAGGCCCACCGCTACTTCCTCGGTACCGACGAGGACGGCGTCAGCTACTTCGCACTTCAGAAGGACGCCCTCCCCGGCCGCATGGACCAGTCCGCACGCCCGGCCGGCCTGCGCGAGGCCGGACTGCTGCTGTCCCCCCGCGACACCGGCCTGATGGTCCACGCGGTCGCCCTGGAGAACTGGCAGCGCATGCACCGCTTCTGCTCGCGCTGCGGCGAACGCACCGTCATCGCGGCCGCCGGACACATCCGCCGCTGCCCGGCCTGCGGCGCCGAACACTACCCGCGCACCGACCCCGCGGTGATCATGGCCGTCATCGACGACAAGGACCGCATCCTCCTCGGCCGTCAGGTGCACTGGCCCGAGGGCCGCTTCTCCACCCTCGCCGGCTTCGTCGAACCAGGCGAGTCCATCGAACAGTCCGTCCGCCGCGAGGTCTTCGAAGAGGCAGGCATCGCCGTCGGCGAGGTCGAGTACGTCGCCAGCCAGCCCTGGCCCTTCCCCTCCAGTCTGATGCTCGGCTTCCTCGCCCACGCCGCCACCACCGACATCAACGTCGACGGCGACGAGATCGAGGAGGCCCGCTGGTTCTCCCGCGACGAACTGCAAGCCGCCTTCGACTCCGGAGAGGTACTGCCCCCCTACGGGATCTCCATCGCCGCCCGCCTGATCGAAATCTGGTACGGCAAGCCCCTCCCCACCCGGAGCGTGTGACCCTCCGCACACCGCCGGGTACGCAGGCTCGACTTGTCGGGTGCCTCACCGCGATGATGCGGGGGTCGTGATCACCGAGTTCTCGGCGGACGACGGCCAGAGCGGAGGCAGCGGCGTGCACGTATACATCAGCGCTGACATGGAGGGCGTCACCGGATTGGTGGGCGCACAGGATGTGCAGGCCGGGGGGCAGGACTACCAGCATGGTCGGGTCATGATGACCGAGGACGTGAACGCTGCCGTGCGTGGCGCGCTCGCGGCTGGTGCCACGCGGGTTCTGGTGAATGACGCCCACGGGTCCATGCGGAACCTGCTCGCGGATCAGATGCACCCCGAGGCGGAGCTGGTCAGAGGCAAACACAAGCGGATGGTCATGCTCGAAGGCCTGGACGGCGACTTCGACGCGGTGCTGTGCGTCGGCTACCACTCACGTGCCGGCGCCCTGGGCGTGCTCAGCCACAGCTACATGGGCCACGAGATCGAGGACATGTGGTTGGACGACCAGCCCATGGGAGAGATCGGATTCGCGCATGCCACGGCCGCTGCACTGGGGGTACCCGTGGTGATGCTTTCCGGCGACGACGCCGCCTGCGATGAGATGACAGCCTGGGACGCCCAGGTCGTCACGGCTCCCGTCAAGTACGCCAGGGATCGCTTCAGCGCGCGGCTGAGGCCCGCGATCGAAGCGCGTAAGGCGATCGAGGAGGCCGCCGCCGAGGGGGTGCGCCGCGCCGACTCCCGCCCACGACTGCCCCGCACGGAAGCCGCAGCGACCTTGGCGGTGCGGTGGCAGTCGGCCACCGTCGCCAGCCAACTCGAAGCGATTCCCGGAGTCAGCCTGCGAGACTCGCGCACCGTTGAAGTGACCGGGCCAGTTCCCCAGCTCCACCGACTCTTCGGTGTCTTCATGCGAGTGGCGTCGTCACTGACCGACCAGCAGCCGTATTGCTGAGCAGCCGTACGACGACGAGACCCACGCCCATGATCCTTGGGCGGGGTCTCGTATGCCTGCTCCCCGGTCAGACGCCGAGTGCCTGCTTCACCTGGGCAAGGCTCGGGTTCGTCATCACGACCTCGGCACCACCGCTGGAGGGAACCACCTGAACAGTGGGAACCGTCTGGTTTCCGTTGTTCGCCTGCTCCACGAACGCCGCGGACTGCGGGTCCTGCTCGATGTTGATCTCGTTGTACGTGATGCCCTCACGGTCCAGCTGGCTCTTCAGCCGCCGGCAGTAGCCACACCACGAAGTGCTGTACATCGTCACAGTGCCCGGCATGTCGGTCGCGCTCCTTCACCGCTAGGGATGCGTGCTCTGCTCGCTCGCTTAGAGGGCAACATACGTGAACGTTCCACCATTCCCGCCACCGCTCCGACCACCCCTCCCGCCACCGCTCCGACCACCCCTCCCGCGCCCCCGCTGCCGCCCGCCCCCGCCTCAGGCGGCGAACATCGCCCACCGCACAGGCCACCGGCACCCACCTCGGCATTCATACGACCGCAGCCGTCCCCCTGTGGACAACCACCGCACCCGCCTTCACAGACCTGGCAGCATGGCGGGGTGACAGCAGCAACGCACTCCACCCTCTTCCCGCAGGTTCCGGACTCGGCCGACGCGGTGCTCGAAGGGCTCGACCCCGAGCAGCGCGCCGTGGCGACCGCCCTGCACGGCCCGGTGTGCGTGCTGGCAGGAGCCGGCACCGGCAAGACACGAGCCATCACCCACCGCATCGCCTACGGAGTCCGCGCCGGCATCCTCCAGCCGTCCAGCGTGCTCGCCGTCACCTTCACCAACCGCGCCGCGGGCGAGATGCGCGGCCGTCTCCGCCAGCTCGGCGCCGCCGGCGTCCAGGCCCGCACCTTCCACTCCGCCGCCCTCCGCCAGCTCCAGTACTTCTGGCCGAAAGCCGTCGGCGGCAGCCTCCCCCGCATCGTCGACCGGAAGATCCAGATCGTCGCGGACGCAGCAGCCGCCTGCCGCATCCGCCTCGACCGCAACGAACTGCGGGACGCGACCGCCGAGATCGAATGGTCCAAGGTCACCCAGACCGTCCCCGCCGACTACGCCGCCGCGGCCGCCAAAACGGGCCGCGAAGCCCCCCGCGACCCCGCCGAGATCGCCCAGCTCTACGCCACCTACGAAGACCTCAAACGCGAGCGGGCCGTCATCGACTTCGAGGACGTCCTCCTCCTCACCGTGGGCATCCTCCAGGACCGGCACGACATCGCCGAAGCGGTCCGCGCCCAGTACCAGCACTTCGTCGTCGACGAGTACCAGGACGTCAGCCCCCTCCAGCAGCGCCTGCTCGAACTGTGGCTCGGCGACCGCGACAGCCTGTGCGTCGTCGGCGACGCCAGCCAGACCATCTACTCCTTCACCGGCGCCACCCCCGACCACCTCCTCGACTTCCGCATCCGCCACCCTGGAGCCACCGTCGTCAAACTCGTCCGCGACTACCGCTCCACCCCCCAGATCGTCCACCTCGCCAACGGCCTCCTCGCCCAGGCCCACGGCCGCGCGGCCGACCACCGCCTCGAACTCGTCTCCCAGCGCGACCCAGGACCCCACCCCGTCTACACCGAATACACCGACGAACCCACCGAAGCCGAAGGCGCCGCCCGCCGCATCCGCGACCTCCTCGCCACCGGCGCACCCGCCGCGGAAATCGCGATCCTGTTCCGCACCAACTCCCAGTCCGAGATCTACGAACAAGCCCTCGCCGACGCCGGAATTCCCTACCAGCTCCGAGGCGCCGAGCGATTCTTCGACCGCCCCGAGGTCCGCAAAGCCGGCATCGCCCTGCGCGGCGCCGCCCGCTTCGGAGCCAACGACTCCCTCCTCGACGATGCCGTCGACCTGCCCTCCCAGGTCCGCGCCGTCCTGTCCGGCGAAGGCTGGACACCCACCCCTCCGGCGGGCTCCGGCGCCGTCAGAGAACGATGGGAGTCCCTGGCCGCACTCGTGAACCTCGCCCAGGACTTCGCCGCGGCGAAACCCCACGCCACCCTCGCCGACCTCGTCGCGGAACTCGACGAACGCGCAGGCGCCCAGCACGCCCCGACCGTCCAGGGCGTCACCCTCGCCTCCCTGCACTCCGCCAAGGGCCTGGAATGGGACGCCGTCTTCCTCGTCGGCGTCGCCGAGGGCATGATGCCGATCACCTACGCCAGAACCGACGAGCAGATCGAAGAAGAGCGCCGTCTGCTCTACGTCGGCGTCACCCGGGCGAGAGAACACCTCCATGTCTCCTGGTCCCTGTCCCGCGCACCGGGCGGCCGTCCCAACCGGCGCCCCAGCCGTTTCCTCGACGGACTGCGCCCCGGCTCCTCCGCCATCCCCGGCCGCCCCCCGTTCGGCGGCATCAGCGGCACCGGCGGCATCGAACGCGGCTTCGGCACCGCCGCTACGACCAGCGCCCCCCGTCGCACCAGCAGAACCCCCGCCCGCTGCCGAGTCTGCGGGCGCACCCTGTCGGACGCCGGCGAGATGAAACTGATGCGCTGTGACGACTGCCCCTCCGACATGGACGAAGGCCTCTACGAAAGGCTGCGCGAGTGGCGGGCGCGACAGGCCCACCGCAGCGGCCAGCCCGCGTTCTGCGTCTTCACGGACAGAACCTTGATCGCCATCGCCGAAGCCGCCCCCGACGACGAGGGCGAACTGGCACGCATTCCCGGAGTCGGAGTCCGCAAGCTCCACCGCTACGGCGCCGATGTTCTGGCCATCTGCGCAGGCAGAGACGGGGAGGAAGAGGACAAGGGCGACTGACGCCAACTCGTCGAAAAAATAGTTTGCGCATGCCCCAGCAATCCCCATAGGTTCTTAGCCACGGGGACGGCGGCCTTCTCGGAGGCCCCGATTCCGTGTTGTACTTACGTATCCGTCGGACTGGCTCACCCCCAGTCCTCCGAGACGCCGAGAGGAGGCGATTGAAGTGATCAGCATCAGGACCAGCTCCACCCGCACCGTCAAAATGACCGATCGCTCGGTCGTCTCCACGTGCATGCTCGGCGCCTTCGACCTGGGCACCGGTCTGTCCGGCATCCGTGCCGACCGCCCGGCGTCCTCCCTGCCTGTCACGGGTCTTCCCATCCGTGAGCGCAATGAGCGACCGATCAAGGCACTGGAAGCAGTAGCGGCACAGGCGCAGGCCTATGCCTTTGCGGCGGCCGGTGCCGGATTCCGGAAGCAGGCGACGCAGCACCACCTGATGTGGGCCTTCCGTGGGCCAGAACCCTGGAGTGATCCAGCCTGATCGGCGATCAGGCCGGCGCCTTCAGGGCCGCGGAACCCCATCCGGGATCCGCGGCCCTTCTGTTTTCCCCAACGGGGGACAGCAGACCGAAGGGGCCTCGGGACAAGAAAAGAACCCGGTACCAAGCCGCACCCCGGCCCAACAGGGCCGGAACGACCAGACGAGGAAGACGACCCGTGCAACTCGAAGCGCACGCCCCGTCCGTACCGCCTTCCGAAACGATCCCCCCGCCCGGCCTCACGGAGGACTCCACCTTGACCCCGCTCACCCCGCTCACCGCGCTCGACGACGCCATCGAGAACCTCGGCGTGCCCGTCCCCTGCCGCTCTTACGACCCGGAGGTCTTCTTCGCCGAGTCGCCGGCCGATGTCGAGTACGCCAAGTCCCTCTGCCGCACCTGCCCGCTGATCGAGGCCTGCCTCGCCGGCGCCAAGGAGCGGCGTGAGCCCTGGGGCGTCTGGGGTGGCGAGCTCTTCATCCAGGGTGTCGTCGTCGCCCGGAAGCGGCCGCGTGGCCGCCCGCGCAAGAACCCGGTCACGGCATGAACACCCCAGGAACGATCGACCGCCCCCACACGCACGACCCCAAGAAGCAGGCCCCGATGAAGCCGTCCACCAGCGAGCCCGCAGGCTCCGCGATCCCAGACGTCACCACCTCAGGCGCGAACGCCTCGCGTCAGAACAGGACCCGAGAGATGCAACTCATCCCAGAAGCCTTGGCTCGCGCGCATATGCGCGAGCGACTGCAGGAGGCCGAGCAGGAACGCCGGGCCGTGCGCCTGGCGATGGCCCACCGGATGCAGCGCAAGGCCGAGCGCGCCTCGCGGCGAGCCCGACGGGCGCTGGCCATCGCCGTGATGCAGTAGCCGCCCACCGTAGGCGGTGGGAAGACCTGGCGGGGGCCGGTCCGAATGGACCGGCCCCCGCGGTGCGTTGTGTGCTACGCGTCACACCGACGGCGATATCGTCACCGGAGTGAGGAGTCTTCCCGGAGACAGCGACAGCGGCGGCTCCGCGCGGCCGTCCGACACCACACAGGCCCAGAACCTCGTGTGCGCCCGCTGCGGCATGCCCGCCGACGATCCCCGACCCACCTGGACCTGCTCCGTCGAGAACGGAGTCCGCCACTACTTCTGCGACAGCTGCGCCCGGGACAACATCAGGGCGATCGAGGGGCGGCTGGACTCGGAGTGGTGGTAGAAGCGGCCCGGTTCCTGAAACCTCCGCTTCGGGGGCTTCCCCCTCCCCTCCCCTCCCCCCACCCCGCCCCCCATGAGCCCGTGATGCAGCACGGTCATGCCTCAGCTGCCGGTTCCTCCAGTAGGAAGCCCGGGAGCCACTCCTCCAGTTCGTCGCGCAGCCGGACCGTCGCGCCCAACTGGCACAGCACGCCGATGGTGCTGAGTGTCACCCGGTGTATGAGTAGGTACGCCGGGGGCAGGTTCAGCTGTTTGCCCAGCTGGTAGGCGGGGGAGCGCGGGTCGGCGATGCGGGCCGCCTGGCTGCGCATCCAGCCGCGGGTGAAGGTGAACTCGTCGGCCTGGGCGGGCTCGATGATCGGGAGGAGGTAGTCGAGGACCCCGTCGGGGTCGAGGCCGATGGACTCCTTGACGAAGCCCTCCTCGCAGAGGAGTTCGTAGACCGACTGGGCGTCGCCCTCGAGGGCCATGCGCAGGGACGGGCCGATCGGGGTCGGCAGACCGCCGGGGAGGCGGTCGACCGTGCCGAAGTCGAGGACGCCCAGGCGCCAGTCGTCCTTCTCGGTGGGGCCGGGCAGGAGACGGAAGTTGCCCGGGTGCGGGTCGGCGTGCAGGAGGCCTGTGCGGGCCGGGCCGGAGAAGAGGAAGCGGGCCAGTAGCTGGCCGGCGCGGTCGCGCTGCTCCTGGGTACCGTTTGCGATCACCTCCGACAGCGGCAGGCCGTCGACCCACTCGGTCACCAGGATCCGCTCGCACTGGTGCACCACATCCGGCACCATCACGTCCGGGTCGTTCGCGAACTCTTCCGCGTGCGCCCGTTGCGCCTGCGCCTCCAGGCCGTAGTCCAGCTCCTCGGAGACCCGGTCGCGTAGTTCTGTGAT
The DNA here is from genome assembly GCF_053595355.1 of Streptomyces sp. NPDC002513. Lineage (NCBI taxonomy): Bacteria > Bacillati > Actinomycetota > Actinomycetes > Kitasatosporales > Streptomycetaceae > Streptomyces > Streptomyces sp. NPDC002513. The sequence goes on from NZ_JBSFXK010000002.1 coordinate 259,903, forward strand.
CAGCGGCTTGATGTCCATGCCCGGGATCAGGGGGCCGAGCAGGCGGGCGAATCGGCTGAGCTGGTTGAGGTCGGAGAGCAGTGCCTCGCCGGCGCCCGGGTACTGTACCTTGACCGCGACCTCGCGGCCGTCGTGCCACACCCCGCGGTGGACCTGGCCGATCGACGCGGCCGCCGACGGCTTGTCCTCGAATTCCTGGAACAGCTCGTGCCAGTTGGCGCCGAGGTGCTCTTCGAGTACGGCGTGGACCGTGCGTGTCGGCATCGGCGGCGCCGCCTCCTGAAGCTTCGTCAGGGCGGCCCGATAGGGTCCGGCGACCTCCTCGGGGAGTGCGGACTCGAACACGGACAGCGCCTGGCCGAACTTCATCGCGCCGCCCTTCAGCTCGCCCAGCACCTTGAACAGTTGTTCGGCGGTGCGCTGCTGGAGTTCGCGGCCGACGATCTCGGCGGACTCCCCGACGATGCGTTTGCCCAGACCCCACGTGGCCCGCCCGGCGAAGCCGAGCGGGAGCGCGGCGAGCTTGGCGGTACGGGTAACCGCCTTCCGGGGAAGATCAGACATGCGCCCTCCAAGTCCCAGACAGCCGTGCCGCGTGTGTCCTGCGGGACGAGTTCCTTGACGGCCGTCGCTCCGCCATTGTCTCGTGTGACTCCCCCTCCTTTGAGGTGTGTTTCTCCTTACCTTTCTCCGCCGCACCTTTCTCCGCCGCGCCGCACGCGCATGCGGGGTGCGGCCACACCGGTCGGGTGTGCCAGTGGAGGCGGGGCACGGACACCTCCCAGCGCGCGCCGACGCTGGAGGGCGCCTCGCCGTCGAGGAAGGCGAGCGCGTGTCCGGCGGCGACCCCGGCGACGGCGGTGGCCAGGGCGAGGTCGCACGCCTGGACCTGCCGTGGGCGTCCGGAGCGCCACTGGGCGACCAGTCGGGGCCAGGTCTCGTCCCGGTCGGTGCGGGCCCGGTCAAGGCAGCCCGCGCAGGCCGTGTCCCCCGGCAGGACGAACGGGCCGACGACTCCCGTGCCCTCCACCACCCCGGCATACAGATGGGGCACGCCGGAAGCGATCAGTGGTTCGGCGGTGAAGGGGTCGGGTGCGTGGACGTCCAGGCCGTCGCGTGGGGCGAGGATCACCAGGGAGAGTCCGAGGCCCGGTTCGTCATGGGGTGAGCGCCGGGAGGCGCGCTCCCGGCGTGGTGGCCGGTCCGGGGCGGCTGCTCGTACCGCGCGGCGGGCCGCCTCTTCGCGGCGTACGCCGATCGAGTCGGCCGGAAGACCGCCCGGTGCGACGTCCCATGGTTCGACGCAGCCGGTGTCGCGGACGTCGACCTCGCCGACGCCCGCGCCCGCGAGCAGTGAGGCGAGGACGGCTCCCACGCGGCCCGCGCCGCGGACTTGGACGCGATGGTTGCGGCGGGCGGCGAGGCGCCGGGCGGGCTCGCCCGGCGGGCGGGCGACGAGTGACAGTGATGCCAGGTCGGGCCGGAGGCGGTCCAGCACGGCGGCTTTCGCGCGCAGGGCGTCGGCCTGGGGGCCGCCGCCGGTGGTGTCGTCGAGCAGGCCCGAGCCGGTCAGGTTGTCGACCAGTGCGTCGACATGGCCGTCGGGCAGGCCCATGCCGCGGGCTTCCTCGCGCAGCAGCGGCAGACCGCGGGTGCCGTCGAGCAGGGTGAGGAAGCTGCCCGTCGCGGTGTCCATGGGCCCCAGCACCATGGCGTGTGCGGGTGCCATCCCGAATTGCACGGTGTTGAGATCGCGCCAGCCGCGCCGGAGCGCGGGCTTCACCATCGGATGCATGAGTGGCCCCCGTAGTTGTCGTAGGTCCCGGTTCGTCGGTGGGTGTTGTGGTGTGCTGACGGGTGTCAGGATGCCTGGGGAGGGTGGGGGTGTGCGGGGGGTTGTCCACAGGTGGGGGTGTTGGTCGTATTAGTCAAGCGGACGGGGTGTGGATCGCCGCAGAACCGTTCCGGAGGGGGGACTTCCCGTGTGTGCAGCGGGTAACGTCGGGGCGTGCCTGCCGATCCACTGCACCGCGCCCAAAAGCCACAGCGCAGCACGACCAGCCAGCCGCCGAGCGGCTCGGGGGCGAGCGCGATCGAGGTGCGCAGGAGCTCGCGTCGCCGTAGAACGGTCTCCGCGTACCGCGAGGGTGATCGCACCGTCGTGCTGATTCCCGCCCGGATGTCCGAGGCGGAGGAGCAGCGCTGGGTGACCGTCATGCTCGACAAGCTGGCCGCTCAGGAGAGCAAGCGGGTGGTCGGCGACGTGGAGCTGGCCGAGCGGGCGGAGCGGCTGTCGGGGCAGTACTTCGAGGGGCGGGCGCGGCCCGCCTCGGTGCGCTGGGTCACGAATCAGAACACGCGCTGGGGCTCGTGCACCCCGTCCGAGGGCAGTATTCGTCTGTCGCACCGGTTGCAGGGCATGCCGGAGTACGTCCTGGACTATGTCCTGCTGCATGAGCTGGCGCATCTGCTGGTGCCCGGGCACGGGCCGCGTTTCTGGCGATTGTTGGAAGCGTATCCGCGCACGGAGCGTGCCCGCGGGTATCTGGAAGGGGTCGTCGCGGCCGGCCGGCTGCCGCATCAGCCGGCGCCTCGCGCGGAGTAGCGGGGGCCGCCGCGGCCCCTCCTGTCCCGTTCTCTTCGTTCTTTTCCCCTGGTTTCGCTCCTGTCCCGTTTCCTTTCCTTCGCTTTCTCTTTTTTCACTTTCCCTTCCGTCCCGCTTTCTCCCGTGCCGTTCGCTCCCGACCCGTGAGGGGGCGTTGCCGGGCGCCGTCCGGGAAGCGGTTGTGTACCGGGTCTGTACCGGCTGCGTCCGCTGTGGGTGTTTGCCGTTAGCCTGGCGCGACACGCTCATACTCGGAACGGGGGACGGTCGTTACGCATGGCCAGGGAATTCCAGCGCGGCCACAAGGCCAGGATCAGTGACCTCACCGCGGGCACGGATCTGTACGTAGGCGTACAGATCGCCGGGCCCGGACTCACCTTCGACATCAGCTGCTTCGGTCTCGACGGCGACGAACGGCTCTCGGACGACCGGTACTTCGTCTTCTTCAACCAGCCGAAGACGCCGGAGGGGGCCGTTCAGCTCCTGGGGCCGCAGGCGGGCGACACGGAGTCCTTCCGGGTCACGCTCGACAGGATCCCACCGCAGATCGGGAAGTTGTCCTTCACGGCGACGATCGACGGCGCCGGGCAGATGTCGCAGATCGCCCCCGGATATCTGCGCATTGTGGCGGGCGGCGAGGAGGTGGCCCGTTACCCGTTCAGCGGCGCGGAGTTCACCACCGAGCGTGCGGTCATGCTGGGTGATTTCTATCTGAAGGACGTCTGGCGGTTCGCCGCGGTCGGCCAGGGCTTCGACGGCGGGCTCGAGGCGCTGCTGAAGAACTTCGGCGGTGAGGTCCTTGAGGAGGAGCAGTCGTCCGCGCCGCAGCAGCCGGCGGCCGGTGCGGCGCCCGGGTTCGCCCCGCCGGTCCAGTCGTCGGCGCCGCCCGCGTTCGGTGCCGCGACCGCCGCCCCGGTGCCGCAGCAGCCGCAGCCCGCGCCGCAGGGCTTCGCGCCGCCCTCGCCTCCCGCGCCCGCCCCGCCCGCTCCCGCTCCGTCCGTGCATGCCGCGCCCACCATCGTCGCGCCCCTGAGTACACCGCCCGGCGGCACCGTGCCGCCCCCGGGACCCGCGCCGTACACCCAGCCGCCCGGACAGCCGGGCCCGCCGCCGGACCACGGCGGGCAGCCGCCCGCCACGATGCCGCCCGGCTACGGTCAGCAGCCCCCGCCGCACCCCGGCTACGGTCAGCAGCAGCCGCCCTACGGCCAGGTTCCCGGCCAGGCAGGCATGCCCGCCCCGTACGGCGCTCCCCAGGGCGCCCCGCAGGCCGGTGCCGGTGTGGCCGCCGCGCTGCAGGCGTTCAAGGAGACACCCACCGGCCAGCGGTGGACGCAGCAGAACAAGAAGCTCGTCCGCGTCGACCTCGGCATCGGCGGCCAGCCCGTGCTGGCCCGGCAGGGCAGCATGGTGCTGTACCAGGGCAAGGTCGACTTCGGCTACAAGGGCGCCGGTTTCGTCGGGCGCATCGTGGGCAACGCGACCGGCCAGGAGATGCAGCTCATGCGCTGCACCGGCCAGGGCCAGGTGTTCCTCGCCGAGAACGCCACCCATCTGCACCCGATCGAACTCCAGGGTGACGCGATCTGCGTCTCCGCGGAGAACGTTCTCGCCTTCGACGAGTCCCTCCAGTACGAGGTCCGGCGCATCGAGGGGCACGGCATCCCCGGCGGCGCGCTGTTCACGATGCAGTTCCAGGGGACCGGCACGATCGTCGTGAAGACGCACGGCGCGCCGGTGGTGCTGCCCGTCACCCCGACGACGTTCGTGGACTCCAACGCCGTCGTCGCCTGGTCGGCGGCCGCCCAGGTCATCGTCTCCAGCCAGGTGCGGATGCGCCGCAACGCCTATCCGGGGGACACCGGGGAGGGCGTGAACCTGCAGTTCCGTGCCGCGCCCGGCAATTTCGTCGTCGTCCAGCCCTACGAGGTCTAAAGGGAGCCCGTCATGAACCAGCCGCTCGCGGGCTTCGCCCCCGCACCCGTCACCGCCCGCATGGAGAACCACGGCAGCCACATGCTGAAGGTCGCCCTGCAGACCGGGAACGACCTCTTCGCGCGCGTGGGGTCGATGGTCGCCTACGAAGGGTTCGTCACCTACGAGCCCAACCCGCCCGCCGTGCGCCAGATCGCGCGGGACTGGATCACCGGTGAGGGCGCGCCCCTGATGAAGTGTTCCGGGGACGGTCTGCTCTACCTCGCCGACTACGGGGCGAACGTCGTCGTCATCGGCCTGGGCGGGGACGCGATCTCCGTCAATGCCTCCAACCTGCTCGCCTTCGACGCGCATCTGCAGTGGGGTGTCGAACGCGTCAAGGGGCTCGCCAAGTTCGCCGGGCAGGGCATGTGGAACACGAAGATCTCCGGTCAGGGCTGGGTCGCCCTGACGTCCCGGGGCACGCCGATCGTCGTCGACTGCGGCGGCGGTGAGGACGAGACGTACGTCGACCCGGACGCCCTCGTCGCCTGGTCCCCGAACCTGAAGGTGAAGGGCAAGCGCAGCTTCAAGGCGCAGTCGCTCATCGGGCGCGGCAGCGGCGAGGCGTACCAGATGGCGTTCTCCGGGCAGGGCATCGTGGTCGTCCAGCCCAGCGAGGACAGCACCGACCGCCTCCGGATCCGGGGCTGAGGGGGACCGCACACCATGCAGAGCACGCTTTTCGGTTATAACGAGCAGCAGACCCAGGAGCGCTACAGCCTGCAGAACCCGCAGTTGCTGCGCGTTCTGCTGGAGGGCCATGACGACGTCCTGGCGCGCAAGGGCACCATGGTCGCCTACCAGGGCCTCATCGAGTTCGACGCCGAGTACCAGAGCCACGGCCAACAGCGCGCGCGTGCGCACACCGGCGAGGGCCTGGATCTGATGCGTTGTCAGGGACAGGGCACCGTCTACTTCGCCAACCTCGCCCAGTACGTCCACGTGATGGATATCGAGCGGGAGGGGCTCACCGTCGACAGCAGCTATGTGCTGGCGATGGACTCCTCGCTGCACTACGAGGTCATCGCCGTGGACAGCCAGTACGGCATCTCCGGCTCCGGCAAGTACCAGCTCAACATCACCGGGCACGGCAAGGTCGCGCTCATGACGTCGGGCGCGCCTCTGCTGATGCAGGTCACGCCGGACAAGTACGTCAACTGCGACGCGGACGCGATCGTCGCCTGGTCCACCGGCCTGCGGGTGCAGATGCAGGCCCAGACGCACTCCACAGGGGTGTGGCGCCGGCGCGGCAACACCGGTGAGGGCTGGGAGCTGAGCTTCATGGGCAGCGGCTTCGCGCTGGTGCAGCCCAGCGAGCTGCTGCCGCCGCAGAACGCGGCGATCGGGCAGGGGCTGCGCGCCCAGTACGGCATGGGCCAGCACGGGGCGCGGGGGCAGAACCAGGGCAACGTCTGGAGTTGACCGTCCGGGGCCGGATACCGGGGCCGGACAAGGGGCGACCGCAGGCGCGGCCGCCCCTTGCCTCATCTCTGCGTCTTCACGCCAGGTCCGCGCCGGCCCTCCCGCGCCGGCCCTCCCGCGCCGTCCGTGCGCCGCCGCGGCCTGGCGCGCGCCGTCACAGCCTGGCGCGCGTCGCCTCCAGCAGGCGTACGACCGAGTCGTCCGCCACGGCCGCCACCTCGTCGTAGGCGAACCAGCGCAGGTCCAGTGATTCGTCGCTGATCGCCTCGACGGCACCGGCCGGAGCGAGCGCCGCGTACTGGACGTCGAGATGCCAGGCGCACGGTGTGTGATGGCGGTCCAGGCGCACCGGGCCGCCGGGCAGCAGGGCAAGTCCCGCGATGCCCGACTCCTCCGTGGCCTCCCGCAGCGCGGCGGCCGCCAGCGTCCCGTCGGACGGCTCGCAGTGGCCGCCCATCTGCAGCCACATCCGCAACTTCCCGTGCAGGGTCAGCAGCACCCGGCCGTGCTCAGGGTCGATCACCAGGGCGCTCGCCGTGACATGCCCGTCGCCGCAGGCCTTCCACATGCCGTCCGGGTGCGCCGCCAAGTGGTCCAGATAGACCTGGCGCAGCTCTTCCTGGTCCTCGTAGCCCTTCAGAACGAGGACCGCGTCGTCGCGGAGGCTCACTCGGCGCCGTCGCCCTCGGTGTCGCCTTCGTCCTTCTTGGTGAGGTCGGTCTTCCCGGTGGAGCCGCCCGCCGCCTCGCCGAGCATCTTGTCCAGCTCGGAGAAGTCGAGCTGCTCACGGTGCACAAAGCCGTCCGGGTCGTCCAGGTCGGACGCCGTGGGCAGCATGTCCGGGTGCGCCCACAGGCCGTCCCGGCCGTCGACGCCGCGCGCGTCCGTCAGCGAGGCCCACAGGCGGGAGGCGTCCCGCAGCCGGCGCGGACGCAGCTCCAGACCGATCAGCGTGGCGAACGTCTGCTCGGCCGGGCCGCCCGAGGCACGACGGCGGCGCAGGGTCTCCCGCAGCGCGTCCGCGGAGCCCAGGCGCGGCTTCGCCGCTGCGTGCACCACCGCGTCCACCCAGCCCTCGACGAGCGCCAGCGCCGTCTCCAGACGGGCCAGGGCCGCCTTCTGCTCGGGTGTGTCCTCCGGCTGGAACATGCCCTGCTGGAGCGCCTGCTGCAGCTCCTGCGGGTTCTGCGGGTCGAACTGGCCGACGACGTCCTCCAGCTTGGCCGTGTCGACCTTGATGCCGCGCGCGTAGCCCTCGACCGCGCCGAACAGATGCGAGCGCAGCCACGGGACATGGGCGAAAAGGCGCTGGTGGGCGGCCTCCCGCAGGGCGAGATACAGCCGCACCTCCTCCTGGGGCACGCCCAGGTCCTTGCCGAGCGCCTCGATGTTCAGCGGCAGCAGCGCGGCCTTGCCGGCCGGGCCGAGCGGCAGGCCGATGTCGGTGGACCCGACGACCTCGCCGGCGAGTACGCCGACGGCCTGTCCGATCTGCGTGCCGAACATGGCGCCGCCCATGGAACGCATCATGCCGATCAGCGGGCCCGCCATGGCCTGCATCTCCTCCGGCAGGACATCGCCCATGGCAGCGCCGACGCGCTCGGCGACCGGGTCGACGAGCTCCTTCCACACCGGCAGGGTCGCCTCGACCCACTCCGCGCGGCTCCAGGCCACGGCGGAGCCCGCGCCGGACGGCAACGACGTCACATCGTCCAGCCACAGATCGGCAAGGCGGACGGCGTCCTCGACCGCGGAGCGGTCGCCGGGGCTCACGCTCGCGTCCTTCGTGCCGTCCGGGGTGCCCTGGGAGACCGTCTGGCGGGCGATCTGCTTGGCCATGTCCCAGTTCACCGGGCCGCCCTCGTAGGAGAGCATCTGGCCCAGCTGCTGGAACGCGGCGCCCAGGTCGGTGGGGTTCAGGGAACCGAACATCGCGGCGAGCGGGTTGTCGGCGCCGGCTCCGCCGGCTCCGGGCAACCCGAAACCGAGCGGGTTGGCCGGTCCCTGACCACCACCGCTCTGCTGGTCCTTCTTCTTGCCCTCGTCGCCGTTCTCCGGCTCCTCCGGCGGAAGGCCGAATCCGAATGGGGTGTCACTCACGGGATTCCTCGGCTGGTAAGGCCACCGGCTTTCTCCGGCGGCTGGCTGCCCGACAACACACCCAGCGTAGACACCCCGGCGCGATCGGGCCTGAGTGCTTCGCCGACACCCGGCCTGCGGCAGGATGGATGCCACCTGGTACGGCCGCGTGTGCCGCGCCCGTACTGAAGACAACCGCTGGAGACGCCCGGTGAGTTCCCCAGATCCACAGGTTCGCGCAGCGCGAAACCTCTCGGCCCGCCCGTCGCCCGACGACCGCCCCGGCCCGGCGGAGCAGCGCGCCGGGCGGACGCCCGCCCTCCGCGGGCCCGTCGTCGCGGTCACCGGCGCCGCGTCCGGTGTCGGCGCGCTGCTGACCGAGCGGCTCGCCACGTCCGACGCGATCAAGCAGGTCGTCGCCATCGACGAGCGGCGCGGGGAGTGCGCGGCGGCACAGTGGCACATCCTGGACGTGCGGGACCCGGCCATCGCGGAGAAGCTGCGGGGCGTGGACGCCGTGGTGCACCTGGCCCTCGACCTCGATCTGGAGACGGATCCCGCGGCGCGTACGGCATACAACGTGCGCGGAACGCAGACCGTGCTGACGGCCGCCGCGGCGGCCGGGGTGCACCGGGTGGTGCTGTGCACCTCGGCGATGGTGTACGGGGCGCTGCCGGACAACGAACTGCCGCTCTCGGAGGACGCCGAGCTGCGGGCCACGGCGGAGGCCACCGGGGTCGGGGACCTGCTGGAGATCGAGCGGCTGGCGCGGCGGGCGCCGCGCGCGCACCCGGGACTCAATGTCACCGTGGTCCGGCCGTCCGTGCTGGTCGGCGGCACGGACACCGCGCTGACCAGGTATTTCGAGTCGCCCCGGCTGCTGGTGGTGGCGGGTTCGCGGCCGGCCTGGCAGTTCTGCCACGTCGAGGACCTGTGCAGCGCCCTGGAGTACGCCGTCCTGGAGAAGGTGGAGGGGGAACTGGCCGTCGGGTGCGAGGGGTGGCTGGAACAGGAGGAAGTCGAGGAGCTGAGCGGGATCCGGCGGATGGAGCTGCCCTCGGCGGTCGCCCTGGGGGCGGCGGCCCGGCTGCACCGGATCGGACTCACGCCCTCGCCCGCCGGGGACCTCGCGTACACGATGTACCCGTGGGTGGTGAGCGGGAGCCGGCTGCACGACGCCGGGTGGCGGCCCCGGTGGACGAACGAGGAGGTCCTCGCGGAGCTGCTGCAGGAGGCGGCCGGGCGGCACACCGTGGCGGGCCGGCGGCTCGGGCGCAAGGACGCGACCGCGGCGGGTGCCGCGGGCGCCACGGTGGCTCTGCTCGGTGCGGCCGCGGTGGTACGGCGGGCGCGCAAGGCCCGGCGGAGGATCTGAGTCCGGGTGGCGGGCCAAGGTCCCCGTGCGACCTCGCTCCCGCCGCCCCGCGCGCCTGTCCGGCCCGGCTGCCGCGCCCGTCCCGCACGCTACGGCGGACAACACGTGGTGGAGCTGCCTCCGCCCGTTCCGCACAGCACGCCGGGAAAACCCCGCGGCCCGGCTCTACACGCCCGTACCGCTTCGTGGACCTTCCGAACGGGCACGCACGCGTGCCAGGCGTATCTTCCTTTCGTCTCGTCGCTCACGCACGCGTAGGGCACGATGGGGGCATGGCACCCCACAGCAACCACCCCGGTGAGCGGGCGGCGGACGATCCCATCAAGCTGCTGGCGATCCGCGACGCCCCGCTCTCCGTCGACGAGGTCTTCCAGGCCGTCGGGGACGACGCAGCCGGAGGGACGGTGCTCTTCGTGGGGACCGTGCGCAACCACGACGCCGGAGCGGACGTCGACGAGCTGGGATACTCCTGCCACCCCAGTGCCGAGGCGGAGATGCGGCGGATCGCCGAGAAGGTCGCCGCCGACTATCCCGTCCGGGCCCTCGCGGCCGTGCACCGCGTCGGCAGCCTGAGGGTCGGCGACCTCGCCGTGGTCGTCGCGGTGGCCTGCCCCCACCGGGGCGAGGCCTTCGAGGCGTGCCGCAGGCTGATCGACGACCTCAAGCACGACGTGCCCATCTGGAAGCACCAGACGTTCTCCGACGGCACGGAGGAATGGGTGGGCGCCTGCTGACCCCCGGGCGCCGCCCCGCCGCGCCGTCTGCCCCCGGCACACTCCTCTCATAGGGTTGACCAAGCCCTCACCCGGTCTCCGGTTGCGTAACCGGGCCCCTGACGCGAGCGTTGACATGGCGGATGGTTAATCTGCTGATCAGTCAGTTGCGGTCGATCATGGGGTTGGGAGGTCGGCATGGCGGCGCTCGCCTGGTTGCTGATTCCGCTTTTGGCTGCGATCGGTGCGGGACTGTGGGGCGGCTGGGCCGGCCGTCACCGCAAGACCGCGGGCGACGGCTCCGAGCTGGCCGGATACGCGCGGTTCCGCGAGGCCATGGAGAAGTCCCACTCCGGCACCTGAAACCTGCCGCCCGAGGGGCCGTCCAGGCGTACGGGACGGCCCCGGGGGTGCACGGACAGCAGCGTCCCGTACTGTCGTTCCATGCCACGCCGCACCGCGACGATGCTCGCCTCCACCCTGATGCTGATCGCGCTCCTGTGCGCGGGAGTGTTCATCAAAGTGCCGTACGCGGAGATGTCCCCGGGGCCGACGGTGAACACCCTCGCCGAGCACGACGGCGAGCCGGTGCTGCAGATCTCCGGGCGCACGACCTACCCGACGACCGGCCATCTGAACATGACCACCGTCCGGGTCACCAGCGCCGACTACAACATGAACCTGGTCGAGGCCGTCTACGGCTGGCTCGCGCCCGACAACAAGGTCGTCCCGCACGACACGCTCTACCCGGAGGGCAAGACCGAGCAGCAGTCCACCCAGGAGAACGCCGAGGAGTTCAGCCAGTCCCAGGAGAGCGCCAAGGTCGCCGCCCTGAAGGAGCTGGGCATTCCCGTGAAGTCCTGGGTGATCGTCGCCACCGTCCTCAAGGGCTCGCCCGCCGAGGGCAGGCTGCACGCCGGTGATGTCATCAAGGCCGTCGACGGGACGGCCGTGAAGGGACCCGACGACGTCGCCAAGCTGGTCACCCGGCACAAGCCGGGACAGGACGTCGCCTTCACGATCGTGCCCGCCAAGGAGCAGGCCGCGGCCGAGAAGGCGCAGAAGACGGCCACCCGGACCGAGAACGTGACGATCGCCACGGCGAAGTCCCACGACAGCGGCCGGCAGCGGGCCATCGTCGGGATCTCCGCCGGGACCGACCACACGTTCCCGTTCACGATCGACATCAAGCTCGCCGACGTCGGCGGTCCCAGCGCGGGGCTGATGTTCACCCTCGGCATCATCGACAAACTCACCCCGGACGACCTCACCGGCGGAAAGTTCGTGGCCGGCACCGGCACCATCGACGACGACGGGCACGTCGGCCCGATCGGCGGGGTCGAGATGAAGACCGTCGGCGCGCGCGACAAGGGCGCCCAGTACTTCCTCACGCCGAAGGACAACTGCGCGGACGCCGCCAAGGACACCCCCGAGGGCCTCACCCTCGTCCGGGTCAACACCCTCGACGACGCCCTGAACGCCCTCAAGGACATCCGCACCGGCAAGACCGCCGACCTGCCCAAGTGCACCACCAAGGGCTAACGCCGAGGCACGCGGACAGGCCCCGGGGCGCGTAGGACATCCGACGGGCGCGTACGACGACGGGGGCGCCCCCTGGAAGCCAGGGGCGCCCCCGTCGCCGTAGAACCGTGCGGGCCTCAGTCCGCGAACGTCGCCGACAGCGCCTCCGTGAGCCCCGGCACCAGGTCCGGGCCCGTCAGCACCTCCGTCGCCGCGTCCTTCTCGCGCAGCCGCAGCGCCGACTCGCGCGCACCGTCCCGCAGCACCGCCACCGTCATCCGCACCTCCTGGCGGTCCGGGTGCTCGGCGACCCACTGGGTGAGCTTCTTCTCGCTCAGCCCCTGCGGGACCGAGGCCTCCGCGGACGGCGGCAGCATCAGCCGCTCCACCGTGAGAGCGCAGCCGGCCACCGCGTCGGGCCAGGCGATGGTGGCGAGGAACTCGTCCAGCGGCCTGTCGGCGGGGATCTCCTCCTGCTCGATCGGGGTGAGGCCCGCGGCCTCGGGCTCGTCCTCCAGGCCGAGCTGGGCCGCGAGCGAGGGTTCCTGGGTCCGCAGCCGCGCGGTGTCTACGAGGGCGAAGAGGCGAGCGGGCTGGTCCCACCCGAGGCCGGAGACGTACTCGTCGATCTCGAGCACGGCCCGGGTGAGGGGACTCGCTGCCATGGGAGTGTTGGACATGGTCACAATCCTGCCTCGTTCCGACCCGGAAGCGGGAACCGAGTAAAGCGCCAGTAAGTTGCATAGGTGAGGCTCCGCGAGCGTGGAGCCTCGTCCATGGTCCGCGTTCACGGGGGCCTGACGGATCACACGGATCAACAGCGAACTTCGAGGTGCGCACCTTGGCTTTCCAGATGCCGGACCGCGGCGGAGGCCCGACGGGGCCGCGGATCAGAGTGGGCCGCCCGTCCGGGCGTGCCCGGACCCTGCTCATGACATTGGGGGTCCTCGCCGTCCTCGGCATGGCGTTCATCATGTTCGCCGGCTTCTGGACGGACTGGCTCTGGTACCGGTCGGTGAAGTACTCGTCCGTCTTCACGACCACACTGTGGACCAAGATCGGGCTCTTCTTCGTCTTCGGTCTGCTGATGGCGGCCGCGGTCGGCTTCAACGTCTGGCTCGCGCACCGGCTGCGCCCGCCGCTGAGCGCCATGTCCATGGAACAGCAGAGCCTCGACCGCTACCGGATGGGGATCGCGCCCTACAAGCGATGGCTGCTCCTCGCGATCACCGCCCTGGTGGGCCTGATCGCGGGCGCCTCCGCGGCGGGCCAGTGGCAGACCTGGCTGATGTGGGTCAACGGCGTCTCCTTCCACCAGAAGGACCCCCAGTTCCACCTGGACGTCTCCTTCTACGCCTTCGACCTGCCCTGGTACCGCTTCCTGCTCGCCTTCGGCTTCGCCGCCACGGTGCTGTCGCTGATCGCCGCCGCGCTCACGCACTACCTGTACGGCGGTCTCCGGCTCACCTCCCCGGGAGCGCGCGCCACGGCCGCCGCGACCGGACACCTGTCGGTGCTGCTCGGCGTCTTCGTCGCCCTGAAGGCGGTCGCCTACTGGCTCGACCGCTACGGGCTCGCCGTCAAGTCCAGCGACTTCAAGGCGACCGGCGACTGGACCGGTCTGAGATACGTCGACGCGAACGCCTACCTGCCCGCCAAGACCATCCTGTTCTGCATCGCGGTCATCTGCGCGCTGCTCTTCTTCGCCACCCTGTGGCGGCGCACCTGGCAGCTGCCCGTCATCGGCTTCGGTCTGATGGTCCTGTCGGCGATCCTCATCGGCGGGCTGTACCCGGCGATCGTGCAGAAGTTCCAGGTCCAGCCGAACGAGCAGGCCAAGGAAGCTCCGTACGTCACGAAGAACCTCAAGGCGACCCGCGAGGCCTACGGCATCGACGACGCCCAGGTCACCGAGTACCCCGGCACGAGCAGCACCAAGGACAAGAACACGCTGCGCACGGACGCCGACGCCACGGCAAGCATCCGCCTGCTGGACCCGAACGTCGTCTCGCCGACGTTCCAGCAGCTCCAGCAGATGAAGAACTACTACGCCTTCCCGACCAACCTGGACGTCGACCGCTACACCAAGGACGGCAAGGACCAGGACACGGTCATCGGCCTGCGCGAGCTGAACCTGGCGGGCATCCCGAAGCAGAACTGGATCAACGACCACTTCCGCTACACCCACGGCTTCGGCGTGGTCGCCGCCAAGGGCACCACCGCCGACAGCAACGGCCAGCCGGTCTTCACCGAGTCCGACCTGCCGTCCACCGGTGACCTCGGCACCTACGAGCAGCGGATCTATTACGGCGAGAAGACCACCGAGTACTCGATCGTCGGCGGCCCCCAGAAGGAGATCGACTACTCCGACGACAGCGGCGAGAAGACCACCTCCTACCGGGGCAACAGCGGCGTCAGCCTCTCTGACCCGGTCAACCGGGCCGCGTACGCGGTCGCGTTCGGGGAGCCGCAGATCCTCTACTCCGGCGCCATTGGCGACGGCTCGCGGATTCTGTACAACCGCACCCCCAAGCAGCGCGTGGAGGCGGTCGCGCCCTGGCTGACCATCGACGGCGACGCCTACCCGGCGGTCGTCGACCACCGGATCCAGTGGATCGTCGACGCCTACACGACGACGAACGGCTATCCGTACGCCTCCCGCACGACGCTCGGCGACACGACGGCCGACTCGCTCACCGCCGGGAACACCCAGCGCGCGGTGATGGCCCAGCAGAACCAGGTCAACTACATCCGCAACTCGGTGAAGGCGACCGTCGACGCGTACACCGGCGAGGTCAAGCTCTACCAGTGGGACACCAAGGACCCGGTCCTGAAGACCTGGATGAAGGCGTTCCCGGGCACCGTGGAGCCGCGGAGCGACATCTCGTCCTCGCTGATGTCCCATCTGCGGTACCCGCAGGACCTGTTCAAGGTCCAGCGTGAACTGCTCACCCGCTACCACGTGAAGGACGCCCAGACGTTCCTCAGCGGCAGCGAGGTGTGGCAGGTGCCGGACGACCCCACCAACAGGTCGGGCAACGCGGTGCCGCCGTACTACCTGAGCATGAAGATGCCCGACCAGTCCGCGCAGGCGTTCTCGCTGACGACGACGTTCACGCCGAACGGCCGCGACAACCTGAGCGCCTTCATGGCGGTCAACGCCGAGGCGGACAGCCCCGACTACGGCAAGATCAGAGTCCTGAAGCTGCCGACGAGCAGAACGGTCGACGGGCCCAAGCAGGTCCAGAGCCAGTTCAACTCCCAACAGGACATCGCCGAGTCGATCAGGCTCCTCAAGGGCGGTGACTCGGACATCGAGTACGGCAACCTGCTCACCGTCCCGATCGACGGCGGCCTGCTGTACGTCGAGCCGGTCTACGTGCGCGGCGGCGGCCTCAAGTACCCGCTGCTGCGCAAGGTGCTGGTGAGCTACGGCGGCAACACGGCGTTCGAGGACACCCTCGGCCAGGCGCTCGACAAGGTCTTCGGGGCGGAGACCTCGACCTCTCCGCCGGGGACCGGGAACACCAACCCGCCGCCGTCCGGCAACCCGACGGTCCAACGGGCGCTCCAGGACGCCCAGAAGGCCTTCGACGCCGGCCAGGAGGCACTCAAGAAGGGCGACTGGGGGGCGTACGGACAGGCGCAGAAGGACCTCCAGGACGCGCTGAAGCAGGCCGAGGAGGAGCAGTCCAAGGCCGGTAGGCCCACAGGCGGCAGCAGCGGCGGGAAGGGCGGCGCGCGTCCGACCGCCGGCCCGAGCGGATCGCCCAGCGGCTCACCGAGCGGCGGCCCGAGCGGCTCACCGAGCGGTTCGGGCGGCGGCTGAACCGAGAGCCCTCCCGCGCCGTGATACGGTTGCACCACAACGGCGCGGGGTGGAGCAGCTCGGTAGCTCGCTGGGCTCATAACCCAGAGGTCGCAGGTTCAAATCCTGTCCCCGCTACTGAAGTCGAGGGCCCGGATCCTGATCAGGATCCGGGCCCTCGGCGTGCGCGGGGACGCTACGACGGGGGCGCGCGGTCAGGCGACGGGGCGTACGACGACACGACGGGGCGTACGGCGTGACCTGGCGACTCAAGTGAAGTGGGGCCGAATACACGGCCAGTTGGCCGCTCCGTGTTTGACTTGTCTCTCTGTGGGCATGTCGACAAAACGCTGAAGTGACCTCACAGACTGCGGTATACCAGGTGTACCTGGGTTGCAGGTGGTGCGACGATGGACGTTATGGGGGACAAGGGAACTCTGTTCGAATCACGGCGAATTGTGTGGCCCGTCAAGCGGGACACGCTGGGTGAAAACGGTGAGGTCGTCGAGGCCGGTGAGGCCATCGAGGAGGCGCGCCACCGGCTCGCCGCCGAGGCCGGCGACAGGGAGGCGATGAGCGTCCTCGGGGCCATGCTGCTGCGCCGAGGCGATCTGGACGGGGCCGAGCCCCAGCTGCGCGCCGCCACCGCCGCCGGCGACCGTGCCGCGGCCAACAACCTGGGTGTCCTCCTGCATCAGCGGGGGTACGCCGACGAGGCCGCGGGTTGGTGGCGGGTCGCGGCTGTCGCCGGTTCCGCGGCGGCGGCGCACGCGCTCGGACGGCACCACCGCGAGCGCGGCGACGAGCCCGCCGCGGAGTACTGGCTGCGCCAGTCCGCGGAACAGGGCCACACCCTCGGCGCGTACGCGCTCGCGGATCTGCTGGAGCACCGCGGTGACGAGGGTGCCTGGCGGTGGATGCGGGCCGCCGCCGAGCGAGGGCACCGCGAGGCCGCCTACCGGCTGGCGCGGACGCTGGACCGCAGGGCCCTCGAGGCCCAGGAGACCGGCGATGACAACAGTATCGGCGCGTTGGCCCTGGAGGAGGCCGAGCAGTGGTACCGGCAGGCCGCCGCGCGCGGACACCGCCGGGCGGCGCTGCACCTCGGGGCGATCCTGGAGAAGCGGGGCGAGCTCAGGGAGGCCGGGCGCTGGTATCTGACGAGCGCCAAGGACGGTGAGGCGCGGGCCGCGTGCGCGCTCGGCTTTCTGCTGCGGGACGCGGGGGACAGCGAGAGCGCCGCCGTGTGGTGGCTGCGGGCCGCGCAGGAGGGCGACGGCAACGCGGCGAACGCGCTCGGCGCGCTGCACGCCGAGCGGGGTGAGACGCAGACCGCCGAACGCTGGTACCGGGCCGCGATGGACGCGGGCGACGTCAACGGCGCCTACAACCTCGGGCTGCTGTGCGCGGAGCAGGGACGCATCGCGCACGCCGAGCAGTGGTACCGGCGGGCGGCTTACACCGGGCACCGCGAGGCGGCGAACGCGCTCGCCATCCTGCTGCTGCAGGGCGGGGACGCGAGGGGCGCGGAACCGTGGTTCTCCAAGGCCGCGGAGGCGGGAAGCGTCGACGCCGCCTTCAACCTCGGGATCCTCCACGTGGGACGCGGCGACGACGCGACGGCCCTTGCGTGGTACGAGCGGGCGGCGGCCGCCGGGCACACCGAGGCGGCGCTCCAGGTCGGGATCGCGCGACTGCGGGAGGGGGACGAGCAGACGGCCGAGCGGCATCTGCGGTGCGCCGCCGGGGGCGGCAGCGCCGAGGCCGCCTACCGGCTGGCCGCCGTGCTGGACGCACGCCGCCCGCCCCCGCCCGCGCACGAACTGGGGGAGCCGTCGCAGGAGAAGAGCGAGTGCGAGGAGTGGTACGAGCGGGCGGCGACCCAGGGACACCGGCGGGCGCAGGTGCGGGTCGGGATGCTGGCCTCGGCGCGGGGCGAGGTCATGGAGGCGGCCCGGTGGTACCGGGAGGCGGCCGAGGGCGGATCGCGCAACGGGGCGTTCAACCTGGGACTGCTGCTCGCCCGGGAAGGGAGCGAGCCGGAGGCCGCGCTGTGGTGGACGCGGGCGGCGGACGCGGGGCACGGCCGGGCGGCGCTGCGGCTGGCCCTCGTGTACGCGCGGCGGGGAGAGCTGGTGGAGGGGCAGCGGTGGGCCGACCGGGCCGCCTCGCTCGGACCCGCCGGGGTGTCCGAACGGGCCGCGCGGCTGCGGGACGCGCTGCGGCAGGAGCTGTCGGCCTGACGGTCCGGCGCGGCAGGGGCCCGGCCCCCGCCGCGACGGACCGGTGACGGTCCGGGGACGGTCCGGGGACGGGCGGGCCGCGGAAGCGATTTGCCTCTGTCCACGCCCTTGACGTAATGTTGCGTTCACCGACGCGGGGTGGAGCAGCTCGGTAGCTCGCTGGGCTCATAACCCAGAGGTCGCAGGTTCAAATCCTGTCCCCGCTACTGAAGTCCAGGGCCGGAATCCGAAAGGGTTCCGGCCCTGGCGCATTGACGGCCGATGACCGCCCCAGTGGTGTCGGCCCGCCGGGCTGGAGGCCCGTTTTTGACCCTGAGCGACATGTGCTTGCCTGCCCGGGCAGAGTAGGCGGTCGAGTCCTGCGAAGAGCGCTCCCCATGGGGGAGGATCAGTCGTGATGGACGACGCGCCGTACACAGCACACAGCCCCGGCACCTCTACGGTTCCGGGGCCGTCGGGAGAGCTGCGGTTACGCCCTCGCGCAGTCCGGGCACAGGCCGCGGTACGTCACCTCGACGTTCGAGACCGTGAAGCCGAAGCGCTCCGAGGCCGGGAGGGCGGCCATCGGGTCGCCCGTCGGGTGGACGTCGCGGATCGCGCCGCAGCGGGCGCACACCAGGTGCTGGTGCGGCCGGTGGGCGTTCGGGTCGTAGCGCTTGGCGCGCTTGTCCGTGGCGACCTCGAGCACCTCGCCGAGGGAGACCAGCTCACCCAGCGTGTTGTAGACGGTCGCCCGGGAGATCTCGGGCAGCCTGGCGGCAGCTCGCGCGTGCACCTCGTCGGCCGTCAGGTGGACGTGTTCACCGTCGAGGACCTCGGCCACGACACGCCGCTGCGCGGTCATTCGCCATCCGCGTCCGCGCAGCCGTTCCAACAGGTCACTCATAAGACCAGCCTAACAGCAAGGGGACCAGGTCCCGAACAGGTGTGAAATTGGAGCTTTGCTTGACTTAGACATTGTCCATTGTAGGATCGAGATCGGCTTTGGCCAAGTAGCAGGGTTTGTCGGAAATGACGCAGGAGGCGCAGTGACGCAGGGACCGCTCACGACGGAAGCCGGTGCTCCGGTAGCCGACAACCAGAACAGTGAGACCGCGGGCGTCGGCGGCCCCGTTCTCGTTCAGGACCAGCACCTCTTCGAGAAGCTGGCCCACTTCAACCGGGAGCGCATCCCGGAGCGTGTCGTGCACGCCCGTGGCGCGGGCGCCTACGGCACCTTCACGGTCACCGCCGATGTCACCCCGTACACGCGGGCCAAGTTCCTGTCCGAGGCGGGCAAGCAGACCGAGGTCTTCCTGCGCTTCTCGACGGTGGCGGGCAACCTGGGCGCCGCGGACGCCGTCCGTGACCCCCGCGGCTTCGCGCTGAAGTTCTACACCGAAGAGGGCAACTACGACCTCGTCGGCAACAACACCCCGGTGTTCTTCATCAAGGACGCCCTCAAGTTCCCCGACTTCATCCACACCCAGAAGCGCGACCCCTACACCGGTTCGCAGGAGCCGGACAACGTCTGGGACTTCTGGGGCCTGTCGCCCGAGTCCACCCACCAGGTGACCTGGCTCCACGGCGACCGTGGCATCCCGGCGTCGTTCCGCCACATGAACGGCTACAGCTCCCACACCTACCAGTGGAGCAACGAGGCCGGCGAGGTCTTCTGGGTCAAGTACCACTTCAAGACCGACCAGGGGATCAAGACCCTCACCACCGAAGAGGCCAACAAGCTCGCCGGTGAGGACCCCGACTCCCACCAGCGCGACCTGCGTGAGTCCATCGAGCGCGGCGAGTTCCCGACCTGGACCGTGCAGATCCAGGTCATGCCGGCGGCGGACGCGGCCACCTACCGCTTCAACCCGTTCGACCTCACCAAGGTGTGGCCGCACGAGGACTACCCGCCGATCGAGTTCGGCAAGCTGGAGCTCAACCGCAACCCGGAGAACATCTTCGCCGAGGTCGAGCAGTCGATCTTCAGCCCCGCCCACTTCGTGCCCGGCATCGGCCCCTCCCCGGACAAGATGCTCCAGGGCCGCCTCTTCGCGTACGGCGACGCCCACCGCTACCGCGTCGGCATCAACGCCGACCACCTGCCGGTGAACCGCCCGCATGCCACCGAGGCGCGCAACTACTCGCGTGACGGCTACCTGTACGACGGCCGCCACAAGGGCACGAAGAACTACGAGCCGAACAGCTTCGACGGCCCGGCCCAGACGGACCGTCCGCTGTGGCAGCCGTTCGACGGCTTCACGGCCGGCACCGGCACCCACGAGGCCCCGGCCCACGCCGAGGACAACGACTTCGTGCAGGCGGGCAACCTCTACCGGCTGATGTCCGACGGTGAGAAGGAGCGCCTCATCGACAACCTCGCGGGCTCCCTCTCCAAGGTCTCGCGTGACGAGATCATCGAGCGCGCGGTCAACAACTTCCGTCAGGCCGACGGAGACCTCGGCAAGCGCCTGGAGGCCGCGGTCCAGGCCCTGCGCGGCTGACCCGGGTTGGACCGCTTGTCGTAGGGCACGGGCCGGAATCCCTGAGAGGATTCCGGCCCGTTCGCGCGTCCGCGGCCAGGGGTGGAGGGACGTCCGCGGGCTTGGGGAGGAGCTCTTAGAGGGGCGTGGCGGGGACGCGCTCTCGGGCCGGGGCCCAGCAGCGGATGATGTCGCGGACCGAGACGACCCCGACCGGTTCGTCGCGGGCGAGCACGATCAGATGCCGGAAGCCGTCGTGGGCCATGGCGGCAGCGGCCTCTTCGAGGGTCCAGGTGGGCGCGGCGAACACCACGTCCGTGGTGGTGTGGGCATCGGCCCGCTCGGTGTCGGGGTTCTGGCCGAGGCCGACGGAGTTCAGGATGTCACGCTCGGTGAGGATGCCGAGACCGCCGGCGTCCGGATCGAGGACCACGGCCGCGCCGACGCGGCGGGCGGACATCAGGGTCGCCGCCTGGCGGAGGGTGTGTGCGGGGCCGATGGTGAGGACCATCGTGCTCATGGCGTCGCGGACGAGCATGGACGAAGCCACCTCCTGAGGGTGCGCCGGAATGCACTGACTCCGGGCTCCGGATCCGATGGATGCCGCCAGCCGAAGGTGCCTGTTCCGCGCTTCACAAGTTCACAAGTGGGGATACCCAGAGTCGCAGGCAAAGCGCGGGTCAACAAGAGGGCGCACGTCGTGTGTTCAGGGGCGCTCGAGGTGCACAGCAGCACCGAAGGTGTCTGGTTGCCTGCCGGGGCACCTAGTAGCGGTCGTTCAGGTAGTCGAGCAGGGTGTCGTGGAGCAGCCCGTTCGACGCGGCCGCGTTGCCGCTGTGCGGGCCCGGGCGGCCGTCGATGCCCGTGAAGGAGCCGCCGGCCTCGGTCACGACGATCGCGTTGGCGGCCATGTCCCACAGGGACAGCTCCGGCTCGGCGCAGATGTCCACCGATCCCTCGGCGACCATCATGTACGGCCAGAAGTCGCCGTAGCCGCGGGTGCGCCAGACCGCCCGTGTCAGGTCCAAGAAGCCGTTCAGCCGCCCTCGCTCCTCCCAGCCGGACAGGGAGGAGTACGCGAAGGAGGCGTCGGACAGCGTCGCGACGCGTGAGACGCGCAGCCGGGACGCCGAGGACAGGCTGCGGCCGGTGAACGCGCCGTGTCCCTTGGCGGCCCACCAGCGGCGGCCGAGCGCGGGCGCGGAGACGACGCCGACGACGGGCTGGTAGCCCCCCTCGCCCGCCTCCGTCAGGGAGATCAGGGTGGCCCAGACGGGCACACCGCGGACGTAGTTCTTGGTGCCGTCGATCGGGTCGACGACCCAGCGGCGCGGCCCCGTGCCCTCGATGCCGTACTCCTCGCCGAGGATCGCGTCCCGCGGCCGGGCGCGCTGGAGCTGGCCGCGGATCAGCTCCTCGGCGGCCTTGTCGGCCTCGCTCACCGGCGTCATGTCCGGTTTGGTCTCGATCTTGAGGTCGAGGGCCTTGAACCGGGCCATGGTCGCGGCGTCCGCGGCGTCCGCGAGGACATGGGCGAGCCGCAGGTCATCGAGATACTCGGGCATGAGCGAACGGTATCCCCCCGTCCCGGGGACGGCCACACGACCCGGGGATCTTCACGGGCTCCGGACGTCCCGGCGTCTCGCCGCCCCGGGCCGCGCGCCGTCGCGCCCCTGCGCGCCGGCACGATCACGGTGTGTCCCGGCCAGGAGGGCGCCCCCTGACGCCGCCGCGAACCCTTGACAGTGCTGGTACGCCCGTCAAATCTGTGCGTCAGAGCCGCCGGCCCCGAGGGAGGCGATGATGCCTGCAGCGCGGGAATCCCTACTGGACGCCGCCTATACGGCGCTCGCGCGTCGTCCGTGGTCCGTCGTGCGCATGGTGGACGTGGCCGCGGCGGCCGGTGTCTCCCGTCAGACCCTCTACAACGAGTTCGGCAGCAAGGAGGGGCTCGCCCGGGCCTTGGTGCGGCGGGAGGCGGACGGTTACCTCGCCGGTGTCGACCGGGCGCTGGCCACGCCCACGGACCCCCGGGAACGGCTGGCCGCCATCGCCGAGTGGATGACGTCCGCCGCGCGCGGCAACCCGGTTGTGCGCGCCATGCTCACCGGCTGCTGGAGCGAGCGGCTGCCCGCGCCGACGCTCTCGGCCGTGCCGTCCACCTCGGCGGTGCCCGCGCAGCGCCGGGCCGACGGGCCGCTGCCGTCCCCGGCGGACTTCGTGACCCTGGTCCGCGACCGTGCCGTCACGGCGGTGGCCGGACCGGTGACGACCAAGGCGGAGGCGGCGGAACTGGCCCGCGTCTGCGAGCTGGTCGTACGGCTGGCCCTGTCCTGTCTCACGGCGCCGCCGGGGGCGGGCGGGGTCGTCGAGCTGGTGCGGCGGGCCCTGCCGCGGCCGGTGCGATGAGGACGCGCCCACGGCCTCCCCAGGTCACCACGCGGATTCCCGCGCCCTGAAGGGGGACTTGTCCCCTCAGCGGGCCGAGCCGGACAGTTGCAGGCCGATCACGCCCACGATCACCAGCGTGATCGAGACGATCTTCAAGGTGGAGACCAGGTCGCCCAGGAACACCATGCCGTAGATCGCCGTTCCCGCCGCGCCGATCCCGGTCCACACCGCGTACGCCGGGCCCACGTCCAGTTTCTTCAGGGACAGGGTCAGGAGACCGAAGCTGCCCAGGGCGAAGCAGCAGAACGC
Organism: Streptomyces sp. NPDC002513; assembly: GCF_053595355.1. NCBI lineage: Bacteria > Bacillati > Actinomycetota > Actinomycetes > Kitasatosporales > Streptomycetaceae > Streptomyces > Streptomyces sp. NPDC002513. Next base: position 282,808 of record NZ_JBSFXK010000002.1, read on the forward strand.
GACCGTGGGCCAGAGTCTGGTGAACCCGTGCGAGAGCTTGAGACACACGGCGAAACCGGTCTCGAGAAACCCGGCCACGATGACCAGCAGCCACGCCATGTCTTCCTCCCACATTCCACGTCGACTGCCTCATCCGGTTGGTCAGGCCCGGTGCGAGTAAAGCAATTACCTGCGCGCCATGGACGCAAACACGATGAGAGTAATGGACGCAAACACGATGAGAGCAAACGCGAAGAGTTCAGGCGCGGGGAGGCCAGGGTCGTTCACTGGCGCGATGGATTGCCGGCAGGCAGGTCGGTCCCGGTGAGGTCAGTCCCCGTCCCTCCGCTCGCGCGTGGCCAGCAGCCGGCGCAGCGAGTACAGCCGTGCCGGGTCCGCGTGCCCCTCGGCCACCCAGGCGTCCAGCGCGCAGTCCGGCTCGTCGTGGCTGCACCCCCGTGGACAGCCCGCGGTGCCGGGCTCCAGGTCCGGGAAGGCGTGGATGACGCGGGAGGGGTCGATGTGCGCGAGGCCGAAGGACCGCACGCCCGGGGTGTCGATCACCCAGCCGCCGAGACGGTCCCCCAGGGGCAGCGCGAGCGCCGACGTGGTGGTGTGCCGCCCGCGGCCGGTCACCGCGTTGACATGGCCCGTGGTACGCCGCCGGTCCTTGGGCACCAACGCGTTGACCAGCGTCGTCTTGCCCACGCCGGAGTGCCCGACGAACGCCGTGACCTTGCCGTTCAGATGCTCGCGCACCTGATGTGCCGCGTCGCCGCTCTCCAGCTCCTCGCGGCTGGTGACGACGTAGGGGATGTCCAGCGTCCCGTACAGCTCCAGGAGCTTGTCGGGCGGGGCGAGATCCGACTTCGTCATGACCAGGAGCGGTTCGAGGCCACCGTCGTACGCGGCGACCAGACAGCGGTCGATCAGGCGCGGGCGCGGCTCCGGGTTGGCGAGGGCGGTGACGATGGCGAGCTGGTCGGCGTTGGCGACGACCACGCGCTCGTAGGGATCGTCGTCGTCCGCCGTACGGCGCAGGACGGAGGCGCGTTCCTCGATGCGGACGATGCGGGCGAGGGTGTCCTTCGTGCCGGACAGATCGCCGACCAGGGCGACGCGGTCGCCGACCACCGCCGCCTTGCGGCCCAGTTCCCGGGCCTTCATCGCGACGACCGTACGGCCGTCGACGAGACAGGTCAGCCGGCCGCGGTCGACGGTGAGGACCATGCCCTCGGCCGCGTCCTCGTGCTTGGGGCGGATGTGCGTACGCGGCCGGTTGCCCTTGCGGTTCGGGCGGCTGCGGATGTCGTCCTCGTCGGTGTGCTTGCCGTAGCGGCGCATGATCGTGAGTCCGCCCGTCAGTTCCCGAGCATCCCGGCCCACAGCTCGGGGAAGTCCGGCAGCGTCTTGGCGGTCGTCGCCACGTTCTCGATCCGCACGCCGTCGACCGCGAGGCCGATGACGGCGCCCGCGGTGGCCATGCGGTGGTCCTCGTAGGTGTGGAAGACGCCGCCGTGCAGGGGGCGCGGGCGGATGTGCAGGCCGTCGGCGGTCTCGGTGACGTCGCCGCCCAGCTCGTTGATCTCCTTGGTGAGCGCGGCCAGCCGGTCCGTCTCGTGCAGCCGCAGATGGGCCACCCCGCGCAGGGTCGACGGGGAGTCCGCGAGGGCCGCGACCGCCGCGACGCCCGGGGTCAGCTCGCCGACCTCGCCCAGGTCCACATCGATCCCGTGGAGGGCACCCGAACCGGTGAACTCGAGGCCGCGCTCGGTCAGCTCGCAGGAGCCGCCCATCGCGGTGAAGATCTCGCGCAGCCGGTCGCCGGGCTGGGTCGTACGGGCCGGCCAGTCCGGGATGACGACCTTGCCGCCGGTGACCAGCGCGGCGGCGAGGAACGGCTGGGCGTTGGAGAGATCCGGCTCGACGGTCAGGTCCCGGCCGAGCAGGGCACCGGGCGTGACCCGCCAGACGTTCGGCTCGCCGCCCGACTCCGGGGTGTCCACCTGCGCGCCGACCGCGCGCAGCATGTCCACGGTCATCCGGATGTGCGGCATGGAGGGCAGCGTCGCGCCGGTGTGGCGGACCTCGACGCCCTGGTTGAAGCGCGGGGCGGACAGCAGCAGGGCGCTGAGGAACTGGGACGAGGAGGACGCGTCGACGGACACCGGGCCGCCGTCCAGCGCGCCGCCGCCGTGCACGGTCAGCGGCAGGGCGCCGCGGCCGTCGTCGTCGATGCGGGCGCCCAGGGCGCGCAGGGCGTCGATCACGCCGTTCAGCGGGCGCTCGTACGAGCGGGGGTCGCCGTCGAAGCGGACGGGGCCGTCGGCGAGCGCGGCCACCGGGGGCAGGAAGCGCATCACGGTGCCGGCGTTGCCGACGTCGACCGTGGCCGGGCCGTGCAGCGCGGCCGGGATCACCCGCCAGGTCTCGCCGGAGCCGTCGGGGCCGACCCCTTCCTCGATGCCGGCGCCCAGCGCGCGCAGGGCGTCGGCCATGAGCAGGGTGTCGCGCGAGCGCAGGGGGCGGCGCAGCCAGCCCGGCTCGGAGGCGAGCGCGGCGAGGACGAGGGCACGGTTGGTGACCGACTTCGACCCGGGCACGTGGACCGTCGCGTCGACGGCTCCGCTCGCGTGCGGGGCGGTCCAGAGGGCGGTCTGTGCGGGGTTAACGGTCATGCGCCCCACTGTAGTGGTTGGTCCAGTCCGTAGATCTTGATCAAAAGTGGCGAAACCTGAGTGAAACCCCTGTCTGGTAGGGGTCCGGAACGCGCGCTGCGTGGACGCCTGGAACATGCCGGGCGCCTCTGTCCGAAACGGCCCGGACGTTCAGATGCGTGCGCCCCTCGGACGCGTGCAGCGGTCCGTCAGAGCCGCAGCAGCCACTGCCCGCCGCCCATCAGCGAGCACAGCGACACCACGTGGAACAGGAAGAGCCACATCACCGCCGGCACATGGGTGAGCCGGGAGAGCTGGTCCGCGTCCGAGTCCCCGGCGCCCCCGCGCGAGCGCTTCGCCTGGAGCTCGAAGGCCGGGCGTACGCCGCCGACCAGCAGGAACCACACCACCGCGTACGCGAACGCCGCCTGTACCTGGGGACCGGCCAGCCAGGACACCAGCAGGAAGGTGCCGCCGGTGAGGACCACGGTCAGCGCCCCGTACGCGTTGCGGATCATCACCAGCATCACCAGCAGCAGTGCGGTGGCCAGCCACAGCAGCAGCGTGATGTGCCCGGCCGCGAGCAGCGCCGCGCCGCCGAGGCCGAGCAGCGGGGGAGCGGTGTAGCCCGCGGCGGCGGTGAGGATCATGCCGAGGCCGTACGGCTTGCCGCGGCTGACGGTGAGGCCGCTGGTGTCGGAGTGGAGCCGGATGCCCGTGAGGGTACGACCGGTCAGCAGCGCGACCAGTCCGTGACCGCCCTCGTGCGCGATGGTGATGGCGTTGCGCGCGATCCGCCACACGCCCGGCGGGACGACCACGGCGAGCGCGGCGGCCAGGGTGGCGAGCACCACCCACAGGTCGGGATCGGGCTGACGTCCGAGGGCCCGGTCCCACAGGCCGGGGAGGGCGCTGAGCGAGGTCGAGGCGAGGCTGTCCATTGCGGTGGGTGGCTCCTGGCGTGTCGGCGGATCTGTCAGGGTGGCACGTAGGGACGGACGGTAGCGGACGGTATCTGAGACGCTGACGTGGCGGCTATCGGTCCCATCGGTAAACGTGCAGGTCACACGGTTAGACCCGCGCGGTGATCCGGGGTTCCCGCTCTTCCCGTGCTGTCTGTGCGCCGACCTGGAGGCACCTGTGCGGGGCTGGTGCTGATCTCCTTGCACCGTCCTGTGCGGCGCGAGTGAGGATCGTGACAGGGCCGGGAGCGGCAAGGGCGGTCGCGCTGAGCATGGCGTCGATGGCGTACGTGTGGCCGTGGGGACCGGCGTCGGCAAGCAGGGCGGCGGCGTGGCGGGCGAGTGCCGGCGAGCACGTGGTCCGTGACGGTTGGCCGCCTCACGACCTGCGACACTGGTACGCGACGACCGCGCCCGGCAACGGTCTGCCGTGCGCGGTCAAGGTGATGGATGTGGCGCTGGCCCGGCACCGTGCTGACGTGGTGCCGACCGAGGCGGCCATGTCCGCAGGTCGGAGGGGCACACATGTGCGGACGGTATGCGGCGAGTCGCAGGCCCGAGGATCTCGCAGGGATCTTCGAGGCGGAGAAGTGGGGGGAGCCCGAGGAGACCCTGGCGCCCGACTACAACGTCGCCCCGACCAAGCAGGTCTACGCGGTCCTGGACCGCCCCCTGAAGGACGCCGACGACAAACGGCCGGTTCGCCAGTTGCGCAGGCTCACCTGGGGCCTCGTCCCGTCCTGGGCCAAGTCGCCCGAGGGCGGCGCGCGGATGATCAACGCGCGCGCGGAGACGGTGCACGAGAAGCCGTCCTACCGCCGCGCCTTCGCCGCCCGGCGCTGCATCATCCCGGCCGACGGCTACTACGAGTGGGTCACCGCTGCGCAGGAGCGCGAGCTGGAGGTCGAGGGCCGGAAGAAGCGGCCGCGCAAGCAGCCGTACTTCGTGCTGCCCGCCGACGGCTCGGTCTTCGCGATGGCCGGCCTCTACGAGTTCTGGCGGGACCGGACGCTGCCCGACGACCATCCGCGCGCCTGGTGGGTGACCTGCTCGGTGATCACGACGGAGGCGGAGACGACACCGCTGGCCGTCGCCCCCGCACAGGGCCCGCGCTCCCTGGCCGACATCCATCCGCGTATGCCCCTGATGCTCACCCCCGACCGCTGGGACGCCTGGCTCGACCCCGCCCGCACCGACCCGGACGACCTGCGCTCCCTGCTCCAGGCACCGCCCGCCGGCCTGATGCGCGCCTACCCGGTCTCCACGGCGGTCAGCAACGTCCGCAACAACGGTCCGGAGCTGGTGAAGGAGCTGGAGGCCCCCGAGGAGGGCACACTCTTCTGACGCGCCCGACGGGGACGCATCCGGGAGCCCCGAAGCGGCGCTCCGGCCGACCACGGCCCCGAGGGACGCGCGTGACCGAGGCGGGCAGGGCCGTACAGGGCGGCCGGAAGGTGTGACCGAGGCGGGCAGGGCCGTACAGGGCGGCCGGAGGACGGCGGACATGGCGGATGGGACGCAGAGCGTGGAGACCGGTGCCGGTACGGCCCGTGTCACCTGGCACCGGGCGCGGCAGGCCGCGCTGGTCCTCGCCCTCGGCCACGGCGCCGGGGGCGGCGTCGAGGCACGCGACCTCCAGGCGCTCGCCCGGGTCCTGCCCGCGCACGGGGTGACCGTCGCGCTCGTCGAGCAGCCCTGGCGTGTCGCCGGCAAGAAGGTGGCCCCGGCGCCGAAGACGCTGGACGCGGGCTGGCACGGGGTGTGGCCCGCCCTGGCGGGCCCCGGGCTGCCCGTGATCGCCGGCGGGCGCAGCGCCGGGGCCCGGGTCGCCTGCCGCACGGCCGCCGGGCTCGGTGCCGTCGCGGTCCTCGCGCTGAGCTTCCCGCTCCACCCGCCGGGCCGGCCCGAGAGGTCCCGCGCCGAGGAGCTGCTGGGCGCGGGCGTGCCCACCCTGGTGGTCCAGGGCGGGCGGGACCCCTTCGGCAGGCCGGAGGAGTTTCCGGGGGGCTCGTACGGGATGGTCGAGGTGCCGTACGCCGATCACGGCTTCGCCGTCCCCAAGCGCGCGGACCTCGGCCAGGAGCAGGCTCTGGAGATCATCACCGGCGCGGTGGCGACGTGGGCCGTGTCACTGGGGTCGCCCGCGTGACGCCCGGGAATGTTGCGGGGCGGACCACTGTTGTGGGGATCAGACAGCACCGGGGTGCTGCACCGCACGACGAGAGGAAGTCCGCCGCATGGGTTCGACCATCTCCCCGACGCGCAGCAGCAGCGCTGACCTGGACTGGACGGTGCTGCACGCGGTGAAGACCGTCCCTGTCCGGGCGGCGGCGGGCCAGGGTGTTCGTCTATCCTCCGAACACAGTGGGACCGCTTTCGGTCCTGCCATGTCGCTGGAGGAGGTGGGTCCGGTCACCGGTACCGACGCAGGGACCGAACACGGCCAGGCGGAGCAGCCCGAGGGTCAGGGGTCGGGCGCGGAGTCGTCCGGCGAGCGCAGTGCGCGCTTCGAGCGGGACGCGCTCGAATTCCTGGACCAGATGTACTCTGCCGCGCTGCGCATGACGCGCAACCCGGCGGATGCCGAGGACCTGGTGCAGGAGACGTACGCGAAGGCGTACGCGTCCTTCCACCAGTTCCGCGAGGGCACGAACCTCAAGGCGTGGCTGTACCGGATCCTCACCAACACGTTCATCAACTCGTACCGCAAGAAGCAGCGCGAACCCCAGCGCAGCGCGGCCGAGGAGATCGAGGACTGGCAGCTGGCGCGCGCCGAGTCGCACATGTCGACCGGTCTGCGCTCGGCCGAGTCGCAGGCGCTCGACCACCTGCCCGACTCGGACGTCAAGGCAGCGCTGCAGGCGATCCCCGAGGAATTCCGCATCGCCGTCTATCTCGCCGATGTAGAGGGCTTTGCGTACAAGGAGATCGCGGACATCATGGGGACACCCATCGGCACGGTGATGTCCCGGCTGCACCGGGGCCGCCGTCAACTGCGCGGCATGCTCGAGGACTACGCCCGCGAGCGCGGGCTGGTCCCGGCGGGCGCCGGAGAGTCGGACGAAGCGAAAGGCTCGGGCTCATGAGCTGCGGAGAGCCGCACGAGACGGACTGCAGTGAGGTCCTCGACCATCTCTACGAGTTCCTCGACAGCGAGATGCCGGACGTGGACCGCACGAAGATCCAGCACCACTTCGAGGAATGCTCGCCGTGCCTCGAGAAGTACGGTCTGGAGCAGGCCGTGAAGAAGCTGGTCAAGCGGTGCTGTGGCCATGACGAGGTGCCGACCGACCTTCGGGCGAAGGTCATGGGCCGCATCGAGCTGATCCGTTCGGGTCAGACGGCGCCGGAGCAGGGTGCGACGGCGACGCCGCAGGAGTCCTGAATTGACGCGGCACGAGTCCTGAACTGATGTGGCACAGCCCTGAACCGACGCCGCAGAAGTCCTGAACTCCTGATCGCACAAGGCCTCGCCTCGCGAACGAAGCTGATGTGCGCGGCGTCCCAGGTTCCGTTGTAGAGGGCCAGAACCTTGAACGGGGACACAGCG